>JAKOVA010000275.1 GCA_029782335.1 Actinomycetes bacterium
CTGCTGATCCGCCTCGCGTTCGCTCTCACCGTCCCGCTCGGTTCCGCCCCCGATGAGCCCGACCACTACATCAAGGCGGTGGGTGCAGCGCACCTGGATTTCGGCACTCGTCGTGGTCTCCCGCCGACGAATCCCGCGAGCGACATGGAGCGGCTCAACGACAGCCTCCGTGTCCGCGTCGACCTCGGCTCACAGGCGATCAACCCGACCTGGTCGTGCAACGCCTTCCACCCGGAACGGCCCGCCAGCTGTCTTGACCCCGACGCCGCTCAGCACCTCGGGTCACGTGCGATCACGAACTTCGGCGGCACCTTCCCGCCCTACCTGTATGTCGCGCTGGGAACGCCGTCGTGGTTCATCTCTGACCCGGACACGGCATTGCTGGCGATGCGCCTCGTCGTCGTCGCGATCACCAGCGTGTTGTCGGGTTGGGGGCTCGTGGTCGCCGCTCGCCGGTGGGGCACCCGCGGCGTGCTCGCCGCCGCGCTCGGAGCGACGCCGATGCTGCTCTACACCCAGGGCACGCTGGGAACGTCCGGGCTGGAATCCGCCGGCGCCCTCGCCATGCTGGTCTCCGCGATCGACGTCCTCGGCGACCCCGAGGACCCCACCGCCCCCTCTCGGCGCCAACGCTGGACGAGTCGAGCGATGCTCGTCGCCTCCGCCGCAGTGCTCTGCGCGAGCCGTCCCTTGAGCGCGGTGATTGCGGCCGTCGTCGTCGCGCTGGTGCTTGCGGTCGTTGGAGTGAAGACCGCGCTCCGGCGCATCAGCCAACTCCCCCGCGCCTATGCCGCGGTGGCGGCCATCCTGACGATCGGTTCGATCGCCGCCAGCGTCGGATCGTCGCTCGCTGCGAACGCTCCGTACCGCGGCGAGCCCAAGGGCCTGCGCTTTCTCGTCGAGCACTATCTCTTCGAGAGTCTCCCGGCGCTGTGGCACGGTGCGATCGGACGGTTCGAGTGGCTGGATACTCCCCTACCGGCCATCGCGGTCATCGTTGCGTGGTCGGCATTCATCGGTGTGCTCACCTGGTCGGCCCCCGAGCGGGATCGCGCTGGCTCCTTCCGCATGTGGGTGATCGTGGCCTCGACGATCGGGTTCGGGTTCCTCGCCGACGCAACGGTGTTCGCCCGTCTCGGCGGGGCCGTGCAGGCCCGCCACGTCCTGCCGTTGTTGCAACTCTGGCCACTCATCGCGGTGATCCCGACGGGGACCTCCACGGATCCCGATGACGCAGCCGATCGCGACGGCAACCGCCTGACGCCGCTGCGTGTCGGGGCACTCGTCATGGGAGCGACGACGTTGATCGGCTGGTGGTACGTCGCACAACGCGAGGCGGTCGGCGTGAACGGGCCACTCGATTTCTTCGGCGACTCGAAGTGGCGCCCGTCGGCGGGTTGGGTCGTGCCGCTCGTGGTCATGGTGCTCGGCATCGTGTGCGCCGCGATCATGCCCGGCGTCGCCTCACTTCGACGGCCGGCGGAGCAGACCGCCGATCCGCCGGATCACCTCGACGTCTGTATCTGAGCGACGACCTCGGCGAGCGGCTCGCGGAAGTCGCGGAGCGGCTCCATGCCGCTGTGGCGCAGGGCGAAGTTCTCCAGCACCGAGTTCGCGGGACGTGGCGCCATCGGCGGGGCGTCGGCAGGACGAGCGGCGGCGAACGCCTCGGTGCTGATCGGCTGCACTCGATCGGGGTCGTGGCCGGCGGCGGCCATGATCTCGCGGACGAACTCGTACCAACTCACCGCTCCGGCGTTGGTGACGTGGAACACCCCCGGCATCCGGGCGACCCCGAGGCGCACGAGCATTGCTGCGAGGTCGGCGGCGAAGGTGGGATGGCCGACCTGATCGTCGACGAAGCTCAACGTCTCACGCTCCGCGGCGACCTTCAGCACGGTCTTGACCATGTTGGCGCCGTGCGCGCTGCACACCCACGACGTGCGGGCGACGGTCCACGACGGATCCAACTCGCGTTCCCCACCCAGCTTGGAGCGCCCGTAGACCGACTGGGGATTCGGCTCGTCCCACTCGAGGTAGGGGCCGGACTTGGTCCCGTCGAACACGTAGTCGGTCGACACGTAGACAACGTGGGCGCCCACCCGCCGGGCGCCGTCGGCGATGAAGCGCGTCGCAAGACTGTTCACACGGAAGGCCGTCTCGGGGTCGGCCTCGCATCGGTCGACTGCGGTGAACGCCGCACCGTGAAGGATGAGGTCGGGCTCGACGGTGGTGATCGTGCCGAGGACCGCGTCGCGGTCGGTGAGATCGCAGTTGTGCAGGTCGACGCCGACCACGTCGTGGCGCGGCTCGAGGATCGACATGAGCTCGGTGCCGAGTTGGCCGCGGCACCCGGTGACGATGATCCGCACGGTCGCCTCAGCGGTTCTTCACACGGTCACGCAGCGGCTTCCACCACCAGTCGTGGTCGAGGTACCAGCGGATCGTCTCGTCGATCGCGTCCTCGAAGGTGCGCTGCGGTGCCCAGCCCAACGCCGCGACCTTGTCGGTCGCGATCGAGTAGCGGCGGTCGTGGCCTTTGCGGTCCTCGACGTAGTCGACCGACGACTCGTCCTTGCCGAGCGCGGCGAGGATCGTGTCGGTGATCTCACGGTTGGTCCGTTCGTTCCCGGCGCCGATGTTGTAGATCTCGCCGACGATCCCTTGCCGCAACACGAGATCGACGCCACGACAGTTGTCGGTGACGAACAGCCAGTCCCGGACGTTCAACCCGTCGCCGTACAGCGGGACCTTGCCGCCCTCGAGCAACGTGGTGACGAAGAACGGAATCAGCTTCTCGGGGAACTGGTAGGGGCCGAACTGGTTTGAGGAGCGGGTCACCACGACCGGAAGGTCGTAGGTCTCGCGGTAGGCCAACGCGATCAGGTCGGAACCTGCCTTCGCCGCCGAGTAGGGGGACCGCGGCGACAGCGGATCGGTTTCGGTGAAGCTGCCCGACTCGATCGAGCCGTACACCTCGTCGGTCGAGATGTGTAGGAACCGTTCGACACCCACCCCGACGGCGATGTCGCACAGCACGTTGGTGCCGCTGCAGTTGGTGCGCACGAACACGTCGGGGTCCAACAGGGAGCGGTCGACGTGGCTTTCCGCAGCGAAGTGCACCACGGCGTCGTGGCCCGGCATCGCCGCCGAAACGGCCTCCCGATCACAAATGTTGCCCTCGACGAAGTTGAGCCGAGGGTTCGATCCCAGATCGAGGTCGCGGAGGTTCTCGAGATTCCCGGCGTAAGTCAACGCGTCGAAGACCGTGACCTCGTCGTCGGTCGTCGCCAGGACGTGATGGACGTAGTTGGACCCGATGAACCCGGCGCCGCCGGTGACGAAAAGCTTCACGGGCGGAGACGGTAGTGGGGCTGCCACATCGGCTCGATGTCGGCGCGTCGCGGGTTGTTGCGGTCACGCTCCGACAGGATCGGATCACTCACGCCCCAATCCGCATCGATCGCCGGATCGTCCCAGGCGACCCCCAACTCGTCGGCAGGGTTGTAGTAGCCGTCGACGAGGTAGGTGATCGCCATGTCGCTCAACGACGCGAAGCCGTGCGCGACACCTGGCGGGATGAAGATGCCGAGGTGGTTGTTGTCACCGCCGTCGACCTCGCCCAGATCCAACGACAGCGTGGCGCCGTCGGTCGGGCTTCCCTGGCGGAGGTCGTGGAGCACCACCCGCGCATGGCCGAAGGGGACGTACCAATAGTCGGCCTGGTGCAGGTGGTAGTGGAGGCCGACGAGACACCCGGCGATGCGGTTGCCACGGTTGCCCTGCACCATCTCGCGACCCTGGGGGAACCACTCCCGCCGATACGTCTCGATGAAGTAGCCGCGCTCGTCGCCGAAGCGTGTCGGCTCCACGATGTGCACGCCGGCGATGACGTCGGATTCGGTGACGGTGGCCATGGTGGTGTTACTCCAGGTCGATCGAACAGTGGTCGCCGATCATCAGGCGGGTGGCGGTTGGCCGTTGCCCGGACCGCCGCACGTCGGTGTCACGGCCGATGAGCGAGTCGACGAGGCGCGGGACACCCTCGATGCGAGCGCGTTCCAACACGACGGAGTTCTCGATCTCGCTGTCGGTGATGACGCAGTCCGCCGCGATCGCCGTGTACGGCCCGACGTAGCTGTCGACGAGGCGCGTGCCCGACCCGATGATCGCCGGTCCGCGGACCCGCGAGTTCACCAACTCGGCGCCGGCTTCGATGACGACGCGACCGTCGATGTCCGACGCCTCGTCGAGCGTGCCGTCGACCCGCGACTCGAGGTCGTCGAGCACCCGCCGATTCGACTCGAGCAGCGGATCCTTCTTGCCCGTGTCCAGCCACCAGCCCTCCAACAGGTCGTGACGGACCGGGCGACCGTGGTCGATGAGCCACTGGATCGCGTCGGTGATCTCCAACTCGCCCCGGGGCGACGGCTCGATCGCGGCGACGGCCTCGTGGATGGCAGCGGTGAACAAGTAGACGCCAACGAGCGCGAGGTTCGACGGCGGGTGCTCGGGCTTTTCGACGAGGTGGACGACGTGACCCTCGGCGTCGACCTCGGCGACCCCGAAACGCTGCGGGTCGGGCACCTCACAGAGCAGGATCTGCGCCGCAGGTGCCGGGTGGGCGCCCTCGAGGGTCGGCTGATCCGCACGGCGACGGTCCGCCTCGAAACGCTCGATGAAGCTCTCGAGACCCTGCTGCAACATGTTGTCGCCGAGGTACATGACGAAGTCGTCGTCACCGAGAAAGTCGCGGGCGATCAGCACGCAGTGCGCGAGCCCGAGGGGCGCGTCCTGGGGGATGTAGGTGACCTGCACACCGAACTGAGACCCGTCACCGACCGCCTCACGCACCTCGGGGCCGGTTTCGCCGGTGATGATGCCGATCTCGGTGATCCCCGCAGCGGCCATGTCTTCGATGCCGTAGAACAGAATCGGCTTGTTCGCGACCGGCACCAGTTGCTTTGCGCTGGTGTGGGTGATCGGCCGCAGCCGGGTGCCGGCTCCGCCGGAGAGAATGAGGCCTTTCACGGGACCCACGTTCTAGCAGCCGTCCCCTCCCCCGAGCCCCTCCGCGACCTCGGGCGTGACCGACGCTGCCCACTACGGTTTGGGCGCAATGACCGCTCCTCCCCTACGCCCCTCCGCCCGGTCATGAGCCTCCCCGCTGTCTCGATCGTCGTTCCCGTGTACCGCTCCGAGGGGTCGCTCCGCCCGCTCGTCGAGCGCCTCGACAACATCCGGGGCGACTTCGACGACTTCGAGTTGATCCTCGTCGACGACGGCAGCCCCGACGACAGCTGGTCGGTGGTCTCCGAGCTCGTCGACGGTGTCGGCGCCGGCTGGATTCGCGGGATCCGCATGTCTCGCAACTACGGCCAGCACAACGCGTTGCTCGCGGGGATCCGCGCTGCACGGAATCCGGTGACCGTCACGATGGACGATGACCTGCAGCACCGACCGGAGGACGTGGCCCGCCTCGTCGCCGCACTCGACGACGACACCGACCTCGTCTACGGCCAGTCCGATGTCGAGGAACACAAGGCCTGGCGCAACGTCACGTCGCGGCTGGCCAAGGCGGCGATGGCGTCGGCGGTCGGCGGCGAGATGGCGGCGAGCACCGGCGCGTTCCGGGCGTTCCGCACACACCTTCGTGACGCCGCACGGAACTCCCACGACCCCTACGTCTCGATCGACGTGTTGTTGTCGTGGGCGACGACCCGGGTTCGCACGGTGCCGGTCACGATGGACCAGCGGAGCATCGGCGAATCGAACTACACGGTCCGAAAGCTCATCCGCCACGCCGTGAACATGACGACCGGCTACAGCTCGTCGCCGCTGCGCCTCGTCAGTTACCTCGGCTTCACCTGTTCGGTCTTCGGCGTCCTCATTTTCATCTACGTCGTCGTGCGCTTCATCATCGACGGCGGATCGATCCCGGGGTTTCCGTTCCTCGCTTCGATCATCGCCCTGTTCTCCGGGGCGCAGATGTTCGCGATCGGCCTCCTCGGCGAGTACCTCGGCCGGATGCACTTCCGGTCGATGGAACGCCCGCCCTACGTCGTACGCGAACAGATCGGTGCTCCCCCGCGACGCCGCAGCGGCGACGTCACGCCGGAGGAACGATGATCCGCACGACGTTGAAGTAGAGCACCGACCCGCCTTCGGTGAAGGTGGTCCGCTTCTGCCAGTCGATGCCGATGCCGGCACGCCGAAGGGCTGCGACGCCGCGGTCGATCTGGGTTGGTGTTTCACCGAGCAGCACCAAGAAGCGCACCTGCTCGTCACGTAGCCGGGCGATCCGCCAGTCGTCGATAAAGGGCATCCCCTCGAAGGTCGACTGCCAGGCGCTGCTTCGCCACAGATAGGCACTCTGGAGCGCATTCAGCATCGGGGGCCCGTCTTCGTACCAGAACAGCACGTGCTCGCCCGGCGCGGCGAGCGGGGGCGTGTGGTTGATGAGGTCGAAGGTCAACTCGTACCACTCGAGGCCGCTGTCGTCGGAGTTGCCGATCGCCAGTTCGTAGTGCGGGTCGAATCGGAAGCTCTGACCCCGGCTCAGCGGCGGGGCGAAGGGCGCGGCGAGCAGCAACAGGCCCGTGGCGACGACCAGCGATCCGCTCGCGGCGAGCGCCATGCCCGAAGCCGACCGCCGGCCGACGGCCAGGCGCGTCGCCGCGACGAGCGCGACCACGCCCACCACGATGATCGGGACGGCCGGGAGGAACTCGAACTCGAGCCGGCGGAACCACCAGTTGCGCAGCAGCGGGAAGGCAACCGAGGCCGCAACGATCCACCACAGTCCACCGTGCCGGTCCGCCGAGGTGCCGATCAACCCGGCGATGACGGTGACGCTGACGAACAGCAACGGGACGACCAGATACGAGGTGTAGTAGTAGGTCTCGAGCGTGGAGCTCTCGAGGACGAACTGGTGAAGGACGAAGAAGGCGCTCATCAAGGCCAACGTCGCGACCATCACGCCCTCGATCGGTGACACCGAACGCCAACGCCGCCAGCGGGTGACGAACCACGCCAGCAACACCACGGGCGGGAGGTACAAGTGGAACCGGTAGGCGAGCCAGGCGTTGTCCGGCGCCCGGAACGCCTTGCCCTGTTCGCCGGAGAGGCTTCGAGCGGCATCGATGCTCGGTGAGAAGATGTCGGCGTCGCCGAAGCGCACTCGGAAATAGAGCACACCGAGCGCGGTGACCGCCGCGACACCGGCGACGACGAGCGCTGCGTCGATCAGCAACCGCGCCCGACGGCGGCGAAGCTCGGCGACCGCCCACGGCAGGAGGATCGTGCCGGACACGACGACGAGAATCGGGTTGGAGTGGATCGCCGCGCCGTAGGCGACGCCGGCGATCACCATCAGCGGAGCACGGCCGCGATCGCGACCGACGGCGAGGAGCAGCGCGGCGAAGAACACGAACGTGGCCGGGAGTCCGGTCGTGTCGGAGTACGTGGTCATGACTGCTCGAAGGAACACCGGGTTCCACAGCAACAACGCGACGCCGAGCCAACCAGCCGCTCGACCGCCGAGTTTTCGCAGCGGCAGGTAGAGAGCGATCGCCGAGGCGACCACGATCAGGTACCGCATCACGAAGTAGCCACCCTCGACACCGAACAACGCGGTGGTGAGCCGGATGGGCAACGTGAGCGCGAAACGGACCGGGTAGTACTTCGGGCCGTACCGGGCCCATAGGTCCTCGCCATCCCAGGCGTACCCGATGTACATGAACGGGTCGACACCGTTCTGGCGAAAGAACGGCTCGACCTCGAAGAGCCGGAACGCAACCACCGGAGACGCCAAGAGCAGCAGCCATTCCGCGGCGACGGGCCAGCGGATCGGCCCGCGGCGCGATCGCTCGACTGCGTCGGGCGCGTCGGTGCTCGACGTCTCGGACTGCGACAGATCGTCGACGGGTCGCGAATCTGTCCGGCCGGACGGCCCCATCAGCGTCGACGCGCCTCGATCACCAGGTGTGAATACGGAATCGGCAGCAGGTCGTGGCGGACGCGCACCACGTCGAGCTCAAAGGGCGAATCGTCGAAGAGGCGCACGTAGCCGGGCTCGTCGCGCACGTAGCGGCCACGGTCGAGCGCCGCGAGCACCCGGGCGGTGGTGCGGCCGTCCGGGGCGAACACCGGGTCCATCGTCACGTACCGCCCGCCGGGGTGGAGGACCGCGGCGACGTCTTCGATGAGATTCCGGACAACGTCATCGGGGAGGTGATGTTGCAGGCCCAGTGCCATGGCGAGGTCGAAGGGACCGAGACCGAGGCCGGGCAGCGACGCGACGTCCGCGTGCAGCAGGCGGGTGTGGTCGTCGACCTTGTCGACAGCAGCGTCGATGTAGTTGTCGTTGAGGTCGACCCCGACGTAGTCCACGGCACCGAGCAACGGACGGACGTGCGCGTCGCCGCAGCCCACGTCGAGCACCGCGGAGCCCGCAACCGGACGGAGATGGTCTGCCACCATGCGTCGTTGCGCACGGTCGGCGCCGACGAGACGCTGGCACGCGGCGTACCACCGGGCGTTCTTCAGCAATGAGTCGCGCAGCGTCGCCACGGCTTCCCTTCGGTCTCCGGTTGGGTCACGCGAACCTATAGTTGGGTGTCGCCCTCCGGCCAGCATCGGCCCGCGCGACGGTTCTCACGCCGCCATGCACGCACCTGAACGCGACCCCATCCCGTTCAATCGGCCCTTCACGACCGGCGCCGAGTTCGAGCTGATGCAACAAGCGATCGCCGCGGGGCACATCTCCGGCGATGGCCGTTTCACCAAGCGGGCGCACGAACTGCTCGGCGCCATCACCGGCGCCGAGGACGTACTGCTCACCACGTCGTGCACCCACGCCCTGGAGATGGCGGCGATCCTGTTGGACCTCGGGCCCGGCGACGAGGTGATCGTGCCGAGCTTCACGTTCGTCTCCACGGTGAACGCGATCGTGCTCCGGGGCGCCACCCCCCGCTTCGTCGACATCCGCCCCGACACCCTCAATCTCGACGAACGACTCGTCGAGGCGGCGATCACGGACCGGACACGGGCGATCTTCGTCGTTCATTACGCCGGGGTCGCTTGCGAGATGGACGCCATCGACAAGATCGCGGCCACCCACGGGATCGCCGTCGTCGAAGACGCCGCCCACGCGCTCGGTGCGACGTATCACGGTAAGCCGCTCGGCACGTTCGCCCCGCTCGCGACGCTCTCGTTCCACGAGACCAAGAACATCCAATGCGGCGAGGGTGGTGCCCTCCTCGTCAACGATGCGGCGCTGATGGAGCGGGCGGAGATCATCCGCGAGAAGGGCACGAACCGCAGTCGCTTCTTCCGTGGTCAGGTCGACCGCTACACCTGGGTCGACATCGGTTCGAGCTATCTCCCCTCCGATCTCCTCGCTGCGTTCCTCACCGCACAACTCGAGCACTTCGACGACATCCAGGCTCGACGACACCGAGTCTGGAGCGCGTATGCAACCGAGCTTTCCGGCTGGGCGAGCGAACACGGCATCGGCCTGCCGACGGTGCCCGCCGAATGTGGACACCCTGCCCACCTCTTCTACCTGCTGCTCGACTGCCTCGATTCCCGGCAGCGCTTCATCGCGCATCTCCGCGACCGCGGCATCCAGGCGGTGTTCCATTACGTCCCGCTCCACGGTTCCGACCTCGGGCGGCGCCTCGACCCCGCCGCGCACTGTCCCGTCACTGACGACATCAGCGATCGCCTCGTCCGCCTCCCGCTCTTCCCCGGCCTCGTCGAGGCCGACCAGGCGCGGGTGATCGATGCGGTCCGATCCTTCAGCGGATGATCGGGTGATCCGCCGCCACGATTTCAACAGCGACTGGTGGGGTGCACCTGCTGGGATCGTGACCGACCCGGCGTTCTTCTCGTTGGCGCCTGAGCTCCAGCGAGCCGAACTCGAGCCGTTCGCGTGGGCCGAGTTCCGCCACGACCTCGAGACCGCGCCGCCCGAACCGTTGCTCGTCGACGCCGGCTTCGCGCTCCTCGACGTCCAAGTCGGGTACCGACTCGAGCTCTCGCCCACCCCGTCGGTGCCGGGCGCCGGAGACATCGAGGTCATCGACGCGACCGACGATCGGTTCGAAGGCGCGTTCGAGGAGATGCAGAGCTTCAGCTCCGAGCGGTATCTGAAGATCCCCGGCTCCTCCCCGGAACGCAACGACGACCGCTTCCGGCGATGGGCGCGGCTCCAGGTGGAGCGGGTCCCACAGCACAGCCTGGAGCTGCGCGACCCCAGCGGCATCGTCCAGGGGTGGTTCCTGACCGAACCCGACGACGACGGGACCCGACTCCAGATCGGGATGCGCCGACGGGGTGGCACCACCCGCGGAACGGTGCTGTACGACGCCGCGTTCAGCTGGCTGTGCCGTCGGGGTGCCGAGGTCGGCCATGCCACCTTCAGCGTCTCCAACATCGCGACGATGAACGTCTACGCGAAGCTCGGTGCCCGCTTCACGTCGTCGGTCGGATGCTGGTTCAACGTGGGGTGCGGACCCCACGACGACGCTCGCTGAACAACAGCGTGTCCAGACGTTTCGCGGCGTCTGCGTACGTGTGGCGGGAGGCGTGCAGCCGGCCACGTCCACCCATCTCCTCGGCACCATCGGGGTCGTCGAGGAGCGCGGCGATCACCGAGCCGAGGGCACGCGCCGAGACATCGGGCTCGACCTTGACCACGAGCTCGTCGGGCATCTCGTGGAACGTGCCGACCTCGCTCACCACCGTGGGAACACCCGCCGCCAGCGTGTCGGCGACCGCAGCGGAGGACTCCCCGTTGGACCAACGCCGGAGCTGGACCCCCACCGCAGCCCGTTCCAACCAGTGTCGGTACTCCTCCGCGGAGACCTCACCGGTGATGGTCAACCGTTCCGAGACCTCAACGGTCGCCGCGAGGCTCTCGAGCTCCGCTCGATACGAGTCGGTGATCGGCCCGACCAGCGCGAGCCGTGCGGACGGGATGTGTGCGAGCGCCTCGACGAGGAGATCCGACTGTTTCGGCGGGGCGACGAGACCGAAGCTGACGATCAGCCCATCGACACGGCGACGGGTTCCCGTGAAGGGCACGTAGGGCAACTCGAATGCGACATCAGGGCGAACGCCGGTGTCGAGCTCGACGAGCTGCGCAGCGTGGCTCGAGTGGCACAGCACCCGGGAGGCGTCGTCGACGACATCCTGCACCATCAGCACGCCGGCGCGGACCGCTTCATCGGGCGGCAGGTAGCCCGCGCCGCCCATCGCGTCGGGGTAGCGGCCCGGATACATCCGGTGCAGCACGCTGTGGAGATCCCCAAGGATGTCGGGCCGCCCCGCGCACAGCTCGGTGTACATCCCGCTCAGGCGAGCGTCATGAAGCACCGCTACGCCTCGTCGACGACGGAGGAACACCGGATACAGCTGGTGGAACTCGCTGTTGCCGAAGAAGTACACGACCTCGTCGAAGCGGCGCTCGAACGTCTCGACCTTGTCGAGCAGTGACAGCGGTTCGATCCGGACATCTGCCCGGAGCTGCACGTCCGCGGGATCGATGGTGACGAACACCGTGACGTCCCACCGCTGCGCGAGCGCCTCGATGAGGTGATCCGCGTAGGTGGCGGGCCCGCACGGCTGCGGCGGGACCGGCGAGACGATCGCAACCGACGGACGGCCGGCCGGCCCGACGAGTCGTTGCTGGCCGCTCAGCGCCTCCGCATAGCGGGCAGCAGCGTGGCCCCAGTCGAAACGCTCCGGCACGACCTCCGAGCGGAGCGCGGCGCGCGTCCGTTCATCCGCGAGCACCGCCTCGAGCCGCTCGGTCATCGAATCGACCGACGTCGGATCGAAGTGGGCGAGCGGGTTCGGCACGATCTCGACCAGCGACGACGTGGCGGAACACACCACCGGCGCCCCGCATCGACGCGCCTCGAGAACGGGGAGGCCCAGACCCTCGTACAACGACGGGAACACCACGAGGTCGGCCGTCTGGTAGAGCCGGACGAGGACTTCGTCGGAGACGAAGCCGGTCAGCAACATCCGCTCCCCGACCCCGAGCGCCGCGGCGCGAGCCAACAGCTCGGCCCGCTCCGCGTCGAGCACCCGACACTGGATCACCAACTGATAGGCGTTCCGCAACGCCGCGGGAAGCGCCGCGTACGCCTGCAACAGGCGATCGAGGTTCTTGCGCCACTCGATGCCGCTCGGCACCAACACGAACTGATCCTCGATCGGCATCGTTGCCCGGAGGGTGTCGAGCAACTCGTGACGGGGCAGGGTCGGTTCCTCGAAACCGCGGCCGGCGCCACCGAAGATCGGGGTGATCCGGCGCGGATCGACCTCGAGCAGCCGCGTCACGTCGGCCGCTGTGGTGTCGGAGATCGCGAGCAGGTGGTCGGCGGACTGCACGAGACCGAGCCGTGTGCGGTACCCGGCACGGACGACATCATCGACCAGGTACACCTCGGGGTAGAGAAGCGGAATGAGGTCGTACACGGTTGCCAGCACCCGCGTCGACGATCCGACCACAGGCCGCGGCAGCAACGCGTCCACCGCGACCGGCTCGATCGGCGACGACACGTGGAACACATCTGCCTCACGCCCGGACGCGACCAGTTCGTCGACCCGACGCACCTTGCCGCTCCGGATCAGGCCCTCGAGCGCGGCGGTGATCGGCAGGTTCGGGGAGATCGCATACGCGTCGACGAGATCGGGAGCCAGCCGTTCCAACGAGCTGCACAGGTCGACGGTGTAACGAGCGATGCCGCGTTCGGCGTGGGCGCGTGACTGCGCGGCCTGAACGTCGACCACCACCCCGCCCATCGCCAGACCTCAGTCCGACGCGCGGGTCGCGACGATCATCACAACCCGGTAGTCGTCGTCGGAGACCGGATCGATCCCCTCGTCGGTCATCTGCCACTCCGTGTCGGAGACGCGCCGGATGACCTCGACGTGTTCCAGGTTCCAACCGTCGAGCAACGCCCGGATTCCAGCGTCGTCGTAGATGCGTTGGAACCCGGCGTCCCGCGCTCGACCGAACGGTGTCGTGAGCACGAGCAGGCCACCGGGGCGCACCAGTTCCCGAAGCGAACGCATCAGTTCGAGATCCGCACCCGAGCCGTCGTGCTGGTCGTAGTGCTCGATACCCACGTGCTCGATGACCGACAGCAGCACTGCTGCGTCGAAGGGCTCCGCCTCGAGTTCCGCGAGCCCAACCCGCGCTTCGACCACACCCGGGTGAGCGAAGGCGTACCCACGCGGATCGACTGCCGTGACCGAATACCCGAGGCTCGCCAGGCTCACCGCCACCGTGCTCTCGGCGGAGCCGACGTCCACGATCCGAGCGCCTCGTTCCAGCCGTGACAGCTCCCGGAACACGAACGGCACCTCGGCGATGCGCTCGTTGATCGTCGAAACCTCGACGTCGCCGGCGAGATACACGTGGTTCACGGCATCGTTGACGAACACCCCTGCCTGGGCGGCGAGCCCGAGATAGCCGGTGGCACGGTTCATGAAGTCCGCCGTGACGCCATCGAGACCCGCGAGCGTGACCTCGGCGGTGCCGTCACGCGGAGCGAGATCGCCGAGCGCCCGACGGACGTCCGCGTCGAGGAAGCCGATCTCGGTGCGGGTGGCCCGGAGCTCGCGCAACAGCGTTTCGAGCTCCGCGCGGCTGAGACCCGAGCGCGCTTCGAGGCCGGCCACCGCGTCCCGGAGGCGGCTCAGGTTGGCGCCGAGATAGCGGTCGGTCTCCGACGCCTGATCCATCCAGGCGCCGATCACCCCCGAAACCTGCTCGACTTTCCGGCCCGCCCCATCTTTCCGCAGGGCGGTGGTGAGGTGACGGTCGAGCCACGCGCCGAGGGGTCGGCTCACGTTCGCCGCAGATCGTCGGAGTCGGGCATTCATGTCGGATCCTCCTGGACGAAACTCCACTCGCCACCCAGGTCCATCAGGCCATGCGGCGGCAGATTGCTCCCGTGCCGCACGATCAAACGCCATTCCCGGTCGCGACGATCGAAAAGGCGCTGAACGTGACGGTCCGCAATGGCGCCCGACACCTCGTACTCGGCGGGAACGAGAGGCATCGCGGGAACCGCGAACTCGGCGACACCCGAACCGGCCACCACTCCGGTCGACACGCCGTTGATCTGGGTGTTCGTCCCCGTCACGTGCACGCCATTCATCGCGTGGATCGCGAAGCCGAACACGGGCTCCTCAACCGGGGCCGACGCCGTGTAGTGAATCCGGAGCCGAAACTTCTCGCCGTGGACGATGTGGGAAACGTCCTCGCCGTCGGCGTTCGCGAACGTGACGTCGTCGATGGTGATGTCCTCGTGGGATTCGGCTCGCTCCGGCGACGCGGCGCCAGCGTCGCTGGAAATCAGCCGAACCCGGGTCTCCTCACGCTGCTCCGCCTCTCGATCGTTCACCCGACCGAGATACGCGGCGGCCACCTCCGGGCCGGTGCCGACACGCTGCAGCACGCCGCCCTCGAGCCAGGCGGCCCCGTCACACATCGTTTCGACGATCGCGAGGCCGTGGGTCACGACGACGATCGTGACTCCCTGTTTCCGCAGCGAATACAGGTGATCGAAACAGCGCCGTTGGAACTGCTCGTCGCCGACGGCGATGACCTCGTCGATGATGAGGATCTCGGGCTGCACGTGAACGGCCACCGAGAAGCCCAGCCGCACGTACATGCCGGTGGAATAGACCTTGACCGGCGAGTCGAGGAACCGCTCGACGCCCGCGAACCCGACGATGTCGTCGAAGACCGCGTCGATGCTCTTGCGGGACATCCCGAGCATCGTCGCGTTCATGTAGATGTTCTCGCGACCGGAGAGGTCCGGGTGGAACCCGGCACCCAACTCGAGCAGCGTCGAGATTCGACCGTCGACGTGCACGGCGCCGCCGTTGGGTTGGTAGATGCCGGCGATGCAACGCAGCAGCGTGGACTTCCCCGACCCGTTGTGGCCGATCAGGGCGTACATCGATCCTTCGGGGATCTCCAGGGAGACGTCCTTCAGCGCCCAGAACTCGTCGACGGACTTGTCTCGCCCGCGTCGCGTGAACAGCTCCTTGATGGAGGTGGAGCGGTCCGCCTGGAGCCGGAACTGTTTCGACACGTTGTCGACGATGATCTTCGGTTCCGCCATCAGATCTCCTCGATGAAGCGGGGAGCCTTCCGGGAGAACACCCACCACCCGATCGTGACCGAGAGCGTCGCCGACAGCACCATCGCAATCCAGTTTCGCAACGAGGGAGCGTGGAGGAGATACAGGCTGGAGCGGATGGCCTCGACGAAGTGGGTCAACGGGTTCAGGACCAGCAGGCTGGTCGGATCGATACCGGCGATTTTCGTATCGATCGTGTCGAGCCGGTACACGATCGGTGTTCCGTAGAAGATGAGCTGGAGCGCGATCCCGACGAGGTAGTTGACGTCGCGGTAGCGGACGTTCAACAGGCTGACCAGCAGACCGATGCCGAACGCCATCAGGGTCAACAGCGCGACGATCACAGGCAACAGGAGCATCGTCCAACCAACGTTCCCCAGGGCGAACATGAACGCCATCAGGATCGCGGACTCGATCGATGTCTGGATGAGCGTCGTGAGGGTCGACGCGATGATCGGGCACTCGGGCGGAAAGTAGGTGCGGGTCAGCATCGGGCCCGCGGCCAGGAACGAGGCGATCGACTGATTGACCCCCGAGGAGAACGCGTTCCAGACCACCAATCCGCAGAACAGGAACAGCGCGAAGCTCTTGGTGCGGCCGTTTCCGGCCAACAGCGCGCTGTCGTTGCCGCCGAGGAAGAAGCCGAAGACGACCGTGTAGATCCCCAGCGACACCGCCGGGTTGATCAACGACCACATCCAACCCAGGAAGCTCTTCTTGTAGCGGGAGCGCAGGTCCCGCATCGCGAGGTTGGTGATGAGGGTCCGGTAGTCCCAGACTTTCGCGGGGGCGGTCATTCGGGTGGGAGAACCTATCAGTCGCCTGCGGCGACCCTGAGGCGCCGCTCCATGCTGTCGCCGACCCGCCGAGGGTCGAATCGCGCGACCGACCGGCGGCCCGCGGCGGCGAGCCGCTCACGCAGTTCGGGGTCCGCAGCCAAACGGCGGAGGTGCGCGGCCGCCTGGTCGAGATCCGGTTCCGCCCAGTGCCCCTCGGGCGGGTAGTAGTGGCCGCTGCCGATCTCGACCTCAACCGCATCGACGAGCAGCGCGCTGCCGTCGACGGTGAGATCGGTCGTGCCGGAGTAGTCGGTCGCGATCACGGGTGTTCCGGCGGCCATCGCCTCGGCAATGGTCAGGCCGAGGCCCTCGCTGCGGTGCAGCGACGCGTAGCAATCCGCCGCGGCGACGAGCGCGAGCCGTTCGTCACCGTCGAGGTAGCGGTCCCAGAGCTCCGCTCCGGCGACCCCCGCGACGGCGTCGGCGAGTTCCTCCTTCTCGTCGAGGCGGCGATCGCCGTTGATCGACTTCAGGATGAGCCGCGCGGAGCCGTCGGGGAAGGCCCGGTGGAACGCGTCGAGCAACCCGAGAGGGTTCTTCCGGTACGAGATCGACAGGAAGTCGAAGCTGAACAGGACGGTGAAGCGGTCGTCGAAGCCGAGGCGGCGCCGGGCGGTCGCCCGGTCCGGCGTGTCGGGGAACACCAGCGGGATCGGCTGGTGGATCACCGGCTTCCGCGTCTGGGCGGCGAAGACGTCCCGCAGGTAGGTCGTGGCCCCCCAGACCTCGTCGACGAGGTCGAACGATGCCCGCTGCGACGAGGTCATCACATCGGTCTCCCAGTACCAGAGGCCGATGTTGTACCGATCCTCGAGCACCTCGCGACCGGCGTCCGCGACGAAGAGCGGCAACTGATCGGCCGTGATGAGGATCAGGTTGACACGGAACGGTGCGTCGGCGGGACGCGTCGTCCCGCGGTCGCGTTGGCGACTGTCGGTTCGGTCGTAGGCGAACTCGCTCCAGGGGATCTCCGCTGCGTCGAGCGCGCGGGCGACCCGTCGAACCGCAACGCCGAGGCCGGCGTCGGAGCCGTGGTAGCCGATCAGATTCACCCCGAAGGGGCGTTCGGCCCGCGGCGTTCTCCGAGGCATCGGTCGCGGCGCCGGCGGATCGGGCAGCACGGCGAGACTGATCTCACCTTCCGAGATCCCCGAAGTCCACAGCCACCGACCGAATGCGGATCGGTCACGCCAGCGGACCGAAGGAAACGCGTGATCGAGGTCGCCCCGTCGGGCCCACAGGTCGTCGGCGATTCGTGAGACGCCGGTGCTCGACGACGGCGAACGCGCACAACTCCACTCGAGGAACCGAGCGACCTCCCCGCTGCGAAAGGGGTTCGGCGGCCGCTCTGCCCCCTCGGCTGCCGCACGCAGCGCCCTGCGGTACTCCCTGGCGAGCACTTCCCCCGAACGCCATCCGGCCACCGGTGCAGTGGAATCGGCCCGTGGTGTCCAGCCCGCCGCCCGCAGCGAGTTCGCACGATGGTGCAACAGCGCGCGAAGCCCGTCGATGTCGCTGACCGCAACGTCGTCGCCGTAACGCCACGGGTGCAGCGGATCGAACTCCGGCGCGTGCAACACCGCCAAGGGGCGTCCGTCCACCAGGCTCCGAGCGATGTCCGCCTCGGCAATATCGAGACGAAGTTCGTCGACCGCGACCGGGTGCACCCGGTAGCGGCCCTCGCCGCCGATCACCAGGTCGGGGGCGTGGTCGAGATAGCTCCGCCACGGCGAGCGACGATCCTCCTCCGGCACGTCGTCGCGGAGCGCCCAGCGGCGCGCCTCGGCAACCCACCACGTCAACAGGCCGCGCGATCGAGGCCCGAAGATCCCGAACTCCGGGATCCAACCACCCGCGACGGAGCGGGCCCCGCGGTCGAAGCGGGCGGGCAACAACAAGGTCGCCCCGTCAGCCCGTGCGAGCAGGTCGTCGAGGGGGCCGAACAGCTCACTCGTGGCGCTCATCGTGACCACGGTCGCCTCGGGGTCCTCGCCGAGCAGGCCGCCGACGACCGCCGGGAGCACCCCCCAACGCATCGCTGCCGGCGACAACCCGATCAACAGGTCGGTCGCGTCGAGTTCGCCCAGCGTCACCGTGTGGGCGAACGTCACGAGATCCCCGGGTGCGACGAAACTCGCCGCACCGGCACGGGGATCGGTCATCAGCCACGACACCTGGGCTTCGGGGTGATGGCGCCGGACGCTCGCGGCCGCCAGTGACGCTTCGGCCGGAGCGTCAGAGGAGGCGAGGATCACGAACCGCAGCACGGCGGTTCATTCTTGTCGGCTGAGGCGTGTCGTCCCTGCACCTGCCTCCGGGGCCACGTACTTGTAGCCGACGCCACGAACGGTGACGATCCGCTCCGGCCGTGACGGGTCGGTTTCGACCTTCGCCCGCAGACGCTTGATGTGCACGTCGAGGGTCTTCGAATCACCCACGTAGTCCCAACCCCAAACCTGCCGGAGCAGGCCCTCACGAGTCGAGACTCGTCCTGCGCTGTACATCAGCGCCGCCAACAAGTCGAACTCGCGGAGCGGCAACGGCACGACCTCGCCGCGGACGCGAACCTCGTGACGGGCGCTGTCGAGGCTCACGTCGCCAACCGTCACGGCGTCATCGTCGAGTTCCGTTGGCGATGTCGTCTCCGGAGCGGCGCGCTCCGTCCCGCGTTCCTCGGTCCGGCGCAGCGTCGCGCGCATCCTGGCCACCAGCTCACGGAGTCGATACGGCTTGACGACGTAGTCATCGGCACCCACCTCCAAGCCGACCACCGCGTCGATCTCGTCGCCTTTCGCCGTCACCATGATGATCGGAACGTTCGAGCGGGAACGGAGGTCTCGACACACGTCGAGACCCGAAACCCGGGGCAGCATGACGTCGAGCAACACGATGTCGGGAGCCACCTGTTCGAAGCACGCGAGCGCCTCGGCTCCGTCGCGGGCGACCGACACGACGAACCCTTCCCGCGTGAGACCCACCTCGAGGGCGTCAACGTAGGACGGCTCGTCCTCGACAACCAGCACCCGGAGCGGCGAACTCACCGTCGTGGGAACCGCAACGAGAACGTCGAGCCCTCGCCTTCGCGTGAGACGAGCGACACCGACCCACCGTGATTGATCGCGACGTGACGGACGATGGCGAGCCCCAATCCCGTCCCGCCGGTCTCGCGTCGTCGGGAGCGATCGACCCGGTAGAAGCGTTCGAAGACACGGGCTTGGTCGGCCTCGGGAATGCCCACGCCCTCGTCGCGGACGTCGATAACCACGTCGGGTCCTCCGAGGGAACCAGACACCTCGACCGAAGCACCCGGCTCGGAGTACTTGACGGCATTGTCGAGCAGGTTCGCGACCGCGCTCACGAGTTGGCGCCGATCGCCTTCCACCGACACATCCTCGGCCTCGAGCGGTCCCATGTCCACTGCGATCGCGACGCCGCGGCGATGCGCGGACGGCTCGGTCGCTTCGACGGCGGCCGTGATCACTTCCGCGATCGGAACCCGTTCGGTGCGCCGAAGGTCGCCCGCCTCGAGCCGGCTCAGCTCCAACAAGTCGTCGATCGTGGCCCCGAGTCGATCAGCCTCCTGGGAGATCCTCGCGGTGAGGCGAGCGATCACCGACACCTCGGCCTCGTCGTCGCCTCCGCCGAAACGAATCCCGACCTCATCCGCGAGGGTCTCGGAGAGCACGGCGAGCGCGCCGACGGGGGTTCGCAGTTCGTGCCCGACGTTCGCGACGAAATCGCGACGCAACGCCTCGACCCGTTGTTGCTCGGACGTGTCGGCGACGGTGATCACCCGCCCGTCCGGCACGGGCCACATCTGCAGTGAGTACGTCCGAGCCGGGGGGCCCGCGAGTTCGAGCGTGCGGGTCCGACGCTCCCCATCCGCGTCCGCCGCAGCCGTCCGCAGGGTTTCGATCCCGGCTTCGACGAGCGCATCGCCGTGGCGAGCGTCGACGAACCGGGTGGCGAACCGATTCCGGAAGACGACCGCTCCGTCCTCGTCGCAGATCACGACGCCGATCGGGAGGTGGTCGAGCGCGTCGAGGGCCCGCGCCTTCGCCGCGGGGGGAAACGACACCCCCTCTTCGGCTGACGCCCCGGCGTCGACGTCGTGATCAGCAGCGCCGAGGCGATCCCGCACCGCCGCCCGAGCCGCGCCGGCATGGCCCGGAAGCCAGCCCGTCACCATGTAGTGGGCCCGTTCGGCGACGTTGACGGCATGATCGCCGAGACGTTCGTAGTAGCGGCCGACGAGCGCGAGCTGCACACCGACGCGCATGTCGACACCGTCGAGTTGATGCGCTTCGAAAATGGACTCGACGAAGGTGCGCTGGAGGTCGTCGAGTTCGTCGTCGAGGTCGTCGAGCGCGGATGCTCGCGCCGCGTCTCCGTCCGCGTACGCCTCGAGCGACGCCCGCATCAGGCTGACCGCTTCGGCGCTCATCCGTTCGATGAGACCACGGGTGCGTGGCGGAAGTTCGAGGTCGTGAACCCGCCGGCCGGCTTTCGCGATGTTGACCGCCAGATCGCCGCAACGCTCGAACTCTCCGGCGAGCTTGAGGGCGGTCACGACCGCACGCAGATCGCCCGCCATGGGGTTGTGGAGGGCGAGGAGTTGGTGGCACTCCTCCTCGATGTGGACGCTCAACTCGTCGAGCGCGTCGTCGCCCTCGACCACTCCGCGCGCCGCGTCGAGGTCACCGTCGAGGAGACACCGAGTCGAGCGCGCCACCGCCTCGGCGGCCATCCCGGCGAGGCGCACCACATCGGCCCGAACCGAGTCGAGACGTGTGAGGTAGGTGGAAGACCCCTCTGCGCCGCTCATCCGAATCGTCCCGTCACGTAGTTCTCCGTGCGTTCATCACGCGGGTTCGAAAAGATCCGCTCCGTCGTGTCGTGTTCCACGAGCACACCGACGTGACGGTCGGCGTGCTCGTCGGTTTCGGTCGTGAAGAACATCGTCCGACCGCTCACCCGAGCTGCCTGCTGCATGTTGTGCGTCACGATCACGATGCTGAATCGGCCCTTCAGTTCCTCCAACAACGACTCGATCCTCGCCGTCGCAATCGGGTCGAGCGCGGAGCACGGCTCGTCCATGAGGAGGACTTCGGGCTCCACCGCGATCGCCCTCGCGATGCAGAGCCGCTGCTGTTGGCCGCCCGACAGGCTGAGCGCCGACGCATTCAGCCGGTCCTTGACCTCATCCCACAACGCAGCACGCCGAAGCGCCGTCTCGACGAGGTCGTCGATACCCTGGCGAACTCCTGCAAGCCGCAGTCCATACGCCACATTGTGATGGATGGATCGCGGAAAGGGCGTCGGCTTCTGGAACACCATGCCGATCCGCCGTCTGACCTCGACCGGCGGAACGGCGGGGTCGTACACGTTGACCCCGTGATAGGCGATCGTGCCCTCGACGCGACAGCCCTCCACCAGGTCGTTCATCCGATTGAAGCAGCGGAGGAACGTGCTCTTCCCGCACCCCGACGGGCCGATGACCGCAGTGACCTCGTTGCGCGCAATCTCGGTGGAGACGTCACGCACCGCGACATGGGAGCCGTAACGAACCGTGAGGTTGCGAACCTCGAACACCGGGTCCGGCCCCGCGCCGGGTTGCGCCTGGTGGGGCAACGTCGAGTGCAGTGTCCCCTGCCCGTCGGAGGCGTTGTCGGTGCCCGCGACGCCCGTCTCGACGCCGTAGGTCGAGGGGATCGCCGCGGCGACCGATGTCTCCGATGGTCGAGTTGACGGAAGGATCGCCATGTTCAGCCTCCGAGGCGAGTCGAGTAGCGGTTTGCGATGAAGCGCGCTGCGGCGCTGAGGGAGAAGACGACGACCACGAGGGTGAGCGCCGCTGACCACGCCAGACGGTTGGCGAGGGGGTCACCCGACTTCGCTCCCTCGAAGATCTGTTGCGCCAGCGTCGTGTTGGGGCCCCACGGCGCGGCATTGAACGAGTAGGTCATGCCGATGGTGAACAGCACCGGGGCCGTCTCCCCCGCCGCTCGAGCCACCGCGAGCAGGGCTGCCGTGGTGATACCGGGCAGGGCACATGGCAGGACGACCCGCAGCACTCCGTGAACCCCGCGACCCCCGAGCGCGACATTTGCGTGCCGGAGTTCGTCGGGAACGAGTCGGAGCACCTCTTCGGTTCCTCGCACGACGATCGGGAGCATGAGACACGCGAGCGCCAGCGCGGCAGCGAACGCGGAGGGCCCGGCGGTTCCGAAGCGAACGACCCACACGGTGTAGACGAACAGCCCCATGACGATGGAGGGGATTCCGGTCATGACGTCGCTCAGGAAGCGGACGGCGCGGGCCGTCCGCGAGCTCCGCCCGATCTCGTTCAGGTAGACGGCCGCCGCGACCCCGACGGGAATGGCGATCAGCGCGGCGAGGCCCGTGCTGAGCAGCGTGCCGAGGATCGCCGGTCCCATCGCCGGCCGTGGGGTGCCGCAGGTGAGCCCGTACTTTTCACGGAGCGCCGCATCGACGCCTTCACACGCGCCGGCGACACGACCGGTGACCCGGGGGATGTCGGAGGTGAAGAAGTCCCACCCCAGCCATCGGGCGCCTTTCGCGACGAGCACGACGACGACCGCCACGAGTGGTACCGCCGCCACCACCAACGCCGCACACAGCGCGACCGTGGCGAAACGATCGCGGACCCGTCGAGCGGTCGCGACGGTCCGCAGTCGCAGGTCGGTCCGGGCGCGGGTGTCGAAGGGGAATCCTGCGACCCCGCTTGCCGCCGGCGGACCCGACACGGCACTCATGCCGTTCCCATCGAACGACGTGCGCTGCGGTTCACGATCGTTCGTGCCGCCATGTTCACCACCATCGTGATGACGAACAGCACGACGCCGAGGCCCATGAGCGCCTGCTGGTTCTCGAGATTCCCTTCGCCGTTGAAGGTGTTCGCGATGATCGCCGCCATCGTGTAGCCGGGCTCGAACACGTTGGCGGTCACGTGGACTGCGCTGCCGACCACGAGCGACACCGCGACGGTTTCGCCGAGTGCCCGGCCGAGCCCCAGCATCACCGCGCCGGTGATGCCGCTCCGACTCGACGGCAGGACCGTCGCGCGCACCATCTCCCATCGGGTTGAGCCGAGCGCGAAGGCGGCGTCACGCTGCGACTGGGGAACCGTCTCGAACACCTCACGAGCCACCGAGGTCACGATCGGCGTGATCATGAACGCCACGACGAGACCGGCCGTGAACAGACTCGATCCGCTCGCCTCGGCCCCCGCAAAGCTCTGGTACACACGCTGGAGCGGCCCGTGGAACGCAAGGAGTCCGACCAAGCCGAACACCACCGAGGGCACGGCCGCCAGAAGATCGACGACCGCACCGATCGGGCGGCGAAGCCACCGCGGCGCCACCTCGGTGGTGAACAACGCGACTCCGAGACCGATCGGAACCGCGAAGGCCACCGCGATCGCCGAGGTGACGAGCGTGCCGTAGATGAGCGCGAGCGCCCCGTAACGACCCTGGCTCGGCGACCAGGTCGCCGAGCCGAGGAATCCCCAGCCTTGCCGGCTGAGCGCCGGGGCGGCGTGGCCGACGGTCGACCACACCACCGCAGCGGCGATCGCCAACACCGAGACCCCCGCAAGCCGACACGCCCAAACGAACGCGCGATCCGCGACAGCCCCGCGGCCGCCGCCCGCCGTCATCGGCAATGCGGAGCGACGCACGCTCACGGCAGGCCGACCCGATCGAGTTGCTCGAGGGCCGCGTCGGCCAACGTTTCGGGCAGGGGCGCATATCCGCTTCCCGACGCCAGTTGCTGTCCGTCGGTCAGCAGGAACCGGAGGAACCCGACCAACGCCGATCCCCGTGACCGATCCGACTGGCCGGCAAGGACGAGGACCCACGTCGGTGAGGTGATCGGGTAGGCGCCCTCACCTGCCGCGTTGATCGGATCGAAGGTGAGGTCCTCGTTGATCTTCGTTGCCGCGACGGCCGCGGATGCAGCATCGAGGGTCGGCCGGACGAAGTCGCCATCGGCGTTCGAGATCTCGGCGACCACCAGCTTCTGGGCAACGGCGTCGGAGTAGTCGACGTAGCCGATCGCACCCTCCTTCGCCTTCACGCACTGCGCGACACCGGCGTTTCCGGCTCCGCCCTGGGTGTTGGGATCCCAGTCGATGCTGTCGCCGCTGCCGAGCGTCCAGTCCGTGCCGCCGGCGGCGGCGAGAAACTTGGTGAAGTTCGTCGTGGTTCCCGAAGCGTCCGACCGGTGGCAGACCGTGATCGGTGTCGCCGGCAGTTTGGTACCGGTGTTGATCGCCACGAGCGCCGGGTCGTTCCACGAGGTGATCGAACGAGTGAAGATCTTCGACAACGTCGGCCCGTCGAGCCGCAGTTCCTCGACCCCGTCGAGACGGTACGGAACCGTGATCGGAGCGACCACCGTCGGGAAGTAGAGGAGCTCGCCGGAGTACTTGGCACGGTCGGCGTCCTTGACGAGTGAGTCGGTTCCCGCGAAGTCGACAACGCCGTTCTGCAGGTCGGTCTTGCCCTTTCCTGAACCACCTCCGCCATAGTTGATGGTGACGCCGGGCACGGCACCGGCGAGCACGTCAATCGACGAGTTGAGGAAGTTCGCCTGGAAGGTCGACCCCGAGCCGCTCAGGGTTGCGCTGATCCCTTTGAGCGAAGACGGATCGAATCCGTCGCGCTTCGCGTGCGCACCCGACGGCTTCGACCCGGTGCCGGACTCCGACCCGCTCGGCCCGCCGCACGCCGCCGCTCCGAGCGCAGCGGCGAGCGCGACCGAGGTTGCGATGAGGCGACGCGACCGCTGCCGGAACCCACCCGCGATGGTGGGGTTGTTGTGTTTGTTCATCATGGCGCCGACGGTACGAAGGCGGGGTTGCGACCCGGCGACCGGCAGGTGAACGAGAGGTGAACACTGCGGCAACCTTTGGTACCCCGACACCCCGGCGCACCCCGGGTGGGCGTGACCTCGGCGCGTAGGCTCTGGGTTCGTGGCCGCCTCATCCCGTCTCCGCTCCTTCGCCGCCGCCCTCGCCTACCTCCCGAGGACTCGTGCCGAGCTGCTGACCCTCAGTCGTGACCACCAGGCGTTGGTGGCCCAGGTGCGCCGCTTCGAGGAACGCTCAGCCGAGCTCCTCCAACGCACCGAACACGCCGAGGCGATCGTCGCCGGCCTTGATGCAGCGGTCGAGCGACTCCATGCGACGCTGGTCGAAGCAGACCCGCGCCAGGCGCTCGACATCGTGACCGCGGTCCGCGACGACGTCCGGGCGCTGCTCGTCGAGGTCGCCGAGCAGGCCAACCTCCAACGCGACCGCGCTGGCGCGTCGGGCTCTCAGGGATAGCTGACCGGTTCGGGGAACCCGTCGAGACCCAGCTCGTGGTTGGGGTTGTAGTACGGGTCCTGGTGGGTCCAGGTCCACCAGCGTTCGCGGAGTCGTGACAACTCGGTGGTCCCGACCGAGGGATCCCGGGTCATCGACTCGAAGTGGTAGAGCTTCGCGTGCGGGGTCACCACGACCCGCCGCCCGGATGCCCGGACCTTCATGCAGAAGTCGACGTCCTGGTAGTTACCGGGGAAGGCGAGGCTGAACCCGCCGACTTCGTCGAAGACCTCCGCCCGACACATCAACGCGGCGCCGGTCACACCGGAAACCTCGCGGTCGAGCGCGACGACACGACGGTTTGCGTCGGTGTCGGGACTGCGGCCGAACAGCAAGTGTCCCGGGTCGCCGTTGATGAGTACGTGACCGACGTGTTGGATCCGCCCGTCCTCGAAGAGCAGTTCGCATCCGACCGCACCGCAGTCGGACTCCTGGGCGAAGCCGATCATCGTCTCCAACCAGTCGGGGGTGATCACCTCGACGTCGTCGTTGAGGAACAACAGGAGCTCCCCGCGTGCGTGCGCGGCACCCAGGTTGCACTTCGCCGAGAAGTCGAACGGCTGGTCGAACTCGATGACGACGAGTCGCTCACCGGCGAGATCGCGGAGCTCGTCGAGCACGTCGGCCGGCGTCGCCGTATCGGCGACCACCACGAGTTCGATGTGCTCCCATGAACTTCGAGCGACGATGCTCCGTACCGCCTCCACCACCATCGTTCGGTCGCGACCCCACACGGTGCCCCGCGACCCGCGGGTGGGAATCACGATGCTCACGAGCGGCGTGCCCTGCACCCGTCGCTGAACCCGGAAGTGACCGCGCCGCTCGTGCTCGATCACCGTCGCGTCGATGCCGACCCGTCGGCAGTGATCCTCGATCGCCCGCTTCCCTGCCTCGTACGCGTACGGCTTGACGTCCTCGCCGGAGAGCACCGACGTCGGGACTGCACGCCAGTGGTACAGCACCTCGGGCAGATGGACGATCTCCCGCGCCCGCTCGGTGACGCGCAGGATCAGGTCCCAGTCCTGGGAACCGTCGTAGCCGGTGCGGAACCATCCGACGGCGTCCCCGACGCTGCGCCGGATCGCCGACAGGTGACAGGTGTACATCTGATTGCGGAAGCGTTCGGGGGACCAATCCGGTTTGTAGAACGGGTTCCCCCGCCGCCCCGCCATGTCGACGATGTCCTCGTCGCTGTAGACGTAGTCGACCTCGGCGTGGTGTTGGAAGACCGTCGCCACACGGCGCAGCGCCGCCGGCGCGAGGAGATCGTCGTGATCCAACAGGACGATCACGTCGCCGTCGGACGCGGCGATCGCGTCATTGGACGCTGCGACGATCCCGCCGTTTGCCGGGCGCCGACGAACCACGATCCGCGGGTCGGTCGCGGCGAGCTCGATGAGCAGCGGCCAGACGTGGGGCGATGGTGACGCGTCGTCGACGAGGCACAACTGCCATTTGCCGTAGCTCTGCGCACGCACCGACGCCACGCACTCCCGGAGGACATCCGCGGGCGTGTCGTAGACCGGAGTGATGACCGAGATCTTCGGTTCCGCTTCCACGACCCGAGACGACGGGTCGTCTGGGGTCGCCTCGATGGGTTGGCGCAGCGCGCTGGTCACCGCCTCACTCTAGGAAACCCCCCGTCGGGTCGGTCACCGACGGCGGCGACGGCGAGGCGCCCGATGCCAGGGGCCGAGCAGCTGATTGCAGATCGGAGCGCTGCCCACGACGCGCATCCCGCGGAAACGAGCGACGGCGCAGAAGAACTTGGTCCGCAGAATGAACGTGAAGAACGCGATCAGCTGCGCCTGGGTCGGCCCTGCCGCGGGTTGCGCTCCGGTACCGATCGACGGATTTCCACCATCGGCGATGCCGACGTCCACCCGTCCGGTTGAGGTCCCGACCGAGGCGATCCCGCCCCGGACCATCACGGTGTGGATGAAGTAGGAACCGGGGCCGACGCCGTGGCCGTCCCAGCGGTAGGTCTGCGTACCCTGACCCACCGAGATGCCTGCGGCGATGAGGGTGCCGAGCCCGTTGCTCGACGAGCGATCGGTGTCCGCGTAGAAATCTGCCTTCGTCCCGGGAGCCCACTGCCGATCGGCGAAGTGGATGTCGAAGGTGGGGTCGACCGATTCGTTCCGCAGCAGCTTCACGTCGTCGAGATGCCAGCTGCGACCGCCCGGATCCTCGTGGGGGTCGAAGCGCAGTCGGGCGATGTGCGTACCGACGCCGCTGCCCCAGGGACGAATGTCTGGCGTGCCTGCCGGGTCGATCATCGACGTGCCCATGAGGTCGACGATGTAGGTCGACCGATGCACGTTCTCGACCATCGGGAGGCTCACCTGCTGGACCGATCCCGAGTGGGTCGTCCAGACGATGCGACCGACGAGACCGCCTCCGGGCGCATCCTCGAGGCCCCACGGGCCGTCGAAGGAGATCGTGATCGCCATCTTGCGATAGCGGGTCGCGTCGATTGCTCGGCCGCTCTGGTTCAGCACGACGACGGGATCGTTGCGCTGGCCGACACCGAACGCGTGCAGCTGGCTGTCGCTCCAGCTCACCGCCACGTTGGCCGTCTCCCAGACGTCCGACGCCTGGTTCATGTCCCAGGGGTCGCCGCGGACCTCTGTCGCCCAGTCGGTCCCTCCGGATTCACTCGGCGAAAGGACGACCGGGTCGGGTCGGCCCGCCGCGGGGACCGTGACCGGCGAGCTCAACGAGGACTTCGACCCGCCCTGGACGGTGTAGAAGCGCACGGTGTCACCGGCACGGAACACCCCGGCCTCGAGGTTCACGGTGGAACCCGCGGCAAACGTTCCGACCCGGTTCGCGGTCTCACCAGCACCGTTGGCGGCGTCGCCGTCGTTGGCTTGGTTGTTGTCGGTGTCGTACCACAGCTCGACGTTCCCGCTGCCTCCACTGAGGGTGACCGCGAGCGACGACGACGGCTCGTAGAAGCTGACATCGTCGAGCATCAGTGTCGGCTTGGCGACCTCGTTGAAGGCCGGTGACAGATACACCAACGAGATGTCACCCTCCCATGCGGACCCGCCGTGGCCGCTGTGGGCGACACTCTGGAACGTCTCGTGGTCGTGCTGCGCCTTGAGGTCGATGTCGTAGGTGTGCCAGCCGCGTTGGATGTCGAAGTAGGCATAGCCGTCGGTGCAGCCGCCGCAGTCACGGCGGTAACCGATCGCGCCGACGGCTGCACGATCGGAGTGCATCCGGAACGACATCCGGCTGAAACGGTTCGCGTCGAGCGGCCGCGACCGCGGATCCCGGATCGCGCTGGTCGGCAACCCACCGGGGTCGCCGCGCAACAGGAACGCCTGTCCGACACCCGCCAGCACGAGTCGGCCCGAGTCGAACCACGCCGAGCCGTTCTGCACCATCCGCCGTGGAGTGAGGTCGAGATCCAGGCCGCCGGAGAAGTCCATCGGCGCGCCCCACTGGTTGGTGAAGTAGTCCGTGCCGACCACGACCGAACCCGCACCCGGCACCACGTTCGACGGGGCTGCCGACGCGGCGGGTACGGCCACCAGTTCGGCGCCGAGCAACGTCGCGGCAACTGCGGCGGTCAACAGGGCGCGACGGACACGTCGGGTTCGGGTCATGAGGTTCTACTTCGGCACATCGGCGGGGTTCATTGAGAGCGACAGATCGTTCAACGCTGCGGCGATGGCCGAGGCGAGATCCGCCCACCGCCGCGGCGCCGTCGCGGCCGCCACGGCGAGGCGCGCTGCGTGATGGGCCGGATCGAACAGGTGCCTCTCGACCAACGCTGCGAGCTCCTCCGCGCTCGAGGGATCGAAGTATTCGGCCGCGTCACCGCCGGCTTCGGGGAGTGCACCACCCGTTGAGCTCAAGACCACTCGACCTCGGGCCAGCGCCTCGGCGACGGGGAGACCGAAGCCTTCGCTGAAAGACGCAGCGACGACGGCGAACGCATCGCGGTACAGCAGTTCAAGCTCCGCGTCGGATGCGGTCTCGAGCCAGTGCACACCGTCAGCGGCCGCGACGTGACGGCGGATCCGCTCGATCGTTGCCTCCGAACGCCAACCCGGGCGACCGACGATGACGAGATCGAGGTCGACATCGGGGTGTCGAGCACGGAGCCGCTCGTACGCGTCGAGCGCCGTTGCGTGGTTCTTCCGGGGCTCGACGGTTCCGACGACGAGCAGGTAGGGCCGACTCCCGATGCCGTCGGGGAGCCGCACCTCGTCGGTCGGGTCGCGGTCGGTGTCGGGCAGTTCGGCACCGAGTGGAACGACCGCGACCGGCGGGGGCGTCCTCCCGTCACGTTCGAGCCACCGGCGATACTCCGCCGCGGTGTCCTGCGAAATCGCGAGGACCAGGTGCGCGGCTCGAGCGTGCGCGTCGACGTGGTCCGCGAACACTGCCGCGTTCTTCGGTTCGAACCAGTCGGGGGTCGTGATCGGCAGCAGGTCGTAGAGCACCTCCACGACGCGCACACCGTCAGCGGCGAGTCGCGGCAGCAGGCGCGACCGCGCCGCCTCGCGGACATTCCATGTGGCATCGAGGTCCAAGAAGACCGACCCCGGCTCGAGGCGCTCCAACACCAACTCCGCGTGCAGTGCCGGTTCCGCCCGCATCGCACGGCGGCGACGCAACGCCTGCGCGAACCGGGTCAGGCCCACCCCCGCCCCGATCCGCCCGATCTGGCGGCGGAGGGGGTGCATCGGACGCGGCTTGGGTCGTGGCCGCTGTCGCGCGGTCGGAGCGAGCAGTTCGGCGTACTCCTCGGGTGTGACCCGACGGAACGCTCCACGGGTCGGCACGTACACGATCGGCACGAGCTCGAGGTCGGGACCGGCGGTCGGGAGGTGGCGGACCACCTCGCAGGTCACGCGTTGGATTCCGGCTCGCCAGCCGGATCGAAGGGTCTCGGTGACATCGGCGTAGACGATCGTCGGACCACCGAGCCGCGGTGCCGGCGGCCGGGGTGACGACGGCGGCATCCATCGACTGGTCACGTCATCGGTTTGTTCGAGGCCGACGGGCGCGCCGGTGCGCGACCGGCGCACCTCGCCGCGACGTTCCAACACCCCTGCGGCCACCCGGACCCACCCCTCGGCGATCGTGGTGTCCGGTCGTCGCAGCCGCCGGACGCGGCCCGTGACGTTCCGGCGGACGTAGGGCCAGCTGAGGTGCCACGCGTGGGCGAGGGCAGCGCGCCGCTGAGCGTGGGTGCCGTTGCGGGTCACGGTCAGGAGCCAGTTGCGATAGTTGAGGAAGAAGAACGGCCGCGCCGTCGCCCCCGCGGATCCGCCGTGCTGATGATGGATTCGAGACGCCGGCTCGACCAGGGTCCGCCAACCGTGACGCCGGGCCCGCCAGGCGAGGTCGGTGTCCTCGTAGTAGGCGAAGAACTTCGGGTCGAACACGCCGACCTGCTGGAGCATCTCGGCGCGGAGCACCACTCCGCCCCCGCTCCATCCGGCAACCTCGGAGCGGCTCGCGGTACCCCGGTCGCGTTCGCCGAAGGACCGCTCATAACCCTCGCAGCTCCGCGTGAGGTCGGTCCCCAGCGAGTTGATGCGCCGGGTCGCGGTCGACGTGTCGATGTCGATGCGAACGACCCGTGCCGATGTGCCGTCCTCACGGAACTCCAATTCGACGACGGCGGAACCGTTCGCCCGTGCGACCGGCACACCGATCGAGGTCGTCGTCCGGACACGGCGCAGCATCTCCAACGGCAACGTCGGATGGGGCGACATGGTGAGACCGCCGGGCAGGATCCGGCGGGTGACGTCGTAACCGTCGACCCGAACTCGTTCCAGGAGGCGTTCGGACCCATCCGCAGCGCCGTAGACCGGAACGTCGACGAAGGGCGTCTCGAGGAGGATCTTCGGGCATGCGGCGCCCACGTCGGCTGCGCTCGTGACGGCTCGCACCAACGGCCACAACCACGTCGGCTCCACGACCGCGTCGTTGTTCACGAGGGCGACGAGATCGACCTCTGGCGCCTGTCCCGTCGCTACGTCGCGCATGGCGCGGTTGCATGCTTCGGCGAACCCGAGGTTGGCGGCATTTCGGATCATGCGCAGATCGGGAAAGTCGTGCGCGATCCGTTCCCTGGACCCGTCGATCGACGCGTTGTCGACGACGACGACCTCGAAACGGTCTGCGGGGTAGTCGGTCAACTCGAGGGAACGCAGGCAGCGTGCGGTGAACCAGGCCGAGTTCCAGTTCAGAACGACGACCCGCACAAACGGCACCCGCTCCCCCACCCCGTGCTCGCCCACCGAACGCTCGCCCACCTGCTCGCCAGTCGCGTGCTCGCCTGCTTGCTCGCTCACCGCACCCGCCCCAACCGAACTCGCGGGCCCCTCAGCGGAACTTGCGGGCCCCCCAACCGAACTTGCGGCGAAAACCGACCGCCAACGACGGAAACCAACGCAAGTTCAGGAGGTGAGGAGGGGAACACGGGCCCGGGCACGGGCCCGAACGCTAGGCCGCGACCGGTGCCTCGAGGGGAGCCGGCTGGCAGTGACCCTCGAGCTCCACCACCTGGATCTGGTCGCGGTTCTCCCAGGTGATCTCGTTCTTGGGGTCCTTGCGGATCTTGAACTCGCGGAACTCCATCTCGAGGGCGTCGAAGGTCAGGTAGCGGCCGATCAGCGGCGTCCCGATTCCCAGGATGAGCTTCAGCGCTTCGATCGCCTGCAACGTCCCGATGATGCCGGGCAGTGCGCCCAACACGCCCGCCTCGGCGCAACTGGGGGCGAGCTCCGCCGGCGGCGGCTCGGGCAGCATGTCGCGGTAAGTCGGTCCGAGCTTCGGGTGGAAGACGGTCACCTGGCCGTCGAAGCGGAAGATCGACCCGTGCACCACCGGGATGCCGAGCTTCACCGATGCGTCGTTGAGCATGTAGCGAACCGGGAAGTTATCGGCACCGTCGATCACGAGGTCGTATCCGGAGAGGATCTCCTCGATGTTCGAGGCGTCGAGCCGCACGTCGTGGGTGATGACCCGGACATCGGGGTTCAACTTCTCGATCGTCTCGCGAGCGGAGTCGACCTTGCGCATCCCGACACGGTCGATGTTGTGGATGATCTGGCGCTGGAGGTTGGACTCGTCCACGACGTCCATGTCCACCACGCCCAACGTGCCGACCCCCGCGGCGGCGAGGTACAGGCCCGCAGGCGCACCCAGGCCACCCGCCCCGAGCAGCAGCACCTTGGCTTCGAGCAGCTTCTGCTGGCCCTCCTCACCGACCTCGGGCACGAGGAGATGACGGTGGTAGCGGTTGCGCTGCTCGGCGGTCAGGGTTGCCGGGACGCGCCACTCACGGCCTTCGTCCTTCCACTTGTTGAACCCACCGGCCACCGACACCGCATCGACGTAACCCAACTCGCCGAGCGTCTTGGCGGCGAAGGCCGACCGCACACCCGACGCGCAGTGGATCACGACGGTCTTGCTCTTGTCGGGGATCCGCGCCTCGATGTTGCTCTCGAGCTGGCCACGGGGAATGAACACGGCGCCGGGGATCGCTCCCTGGGCATGCTCGTCAGGCTCGCGCACGTCGAGCACCGCCGCGCCTGCCGCCCGCAGCTCATCCGCCTCCGCCGTGGAGATCTCACGAATCTGAGCCTTGGTGCTCTGGAGGAGTTCACGGAAGTCGGGCATCACACGTCCTTTCGCCGTCGCGAGGAAAAGCCTACCGACTCACTCAACAATCAGTCGAGTCGGGCCATTCCCGCGATCGGAGGCGCAGCGCTGCACCGGGTACCGACGCGTGGTTCAGCACTCCGACGCGACGATGCGCGGGAGCACCTCGGAGATGGAGCCGCGCACCACCACATCCGCGATCTCGTCCATCTCGGTGGCTTCCCCGTTGACGATGACGACCCGCGCTCCGCCTCGTGCCGCAACCGGCACCACGTTGGCGGCCGGGTACACGCCGAGGGTGGTGCCGATCGCGAGCACCAGATCAGCGGCTGCCGCTGCCGCGAACGCACGGTCGACATCGGCCTCCACCAGCGCTTGGCCGAATGAGATCGTGGCGGACTTGAGGATGCCACCACACCGTCGGCAGGGCGGATCGGCCTCACCCGCGCGGACCCGATCGAGGGTTTCCTGCATCGGGCCACGCCAGCCGCAATCGAGGCAGGCGACCTCGCGCATCGTACCGTGGATCTCGACGACCAGATCGGGGTCGCTCCCCGCGTCCTGGTGGAGGCCGTCGATGTTCTGGGTCACCAGCAGCGAGAGCTTGCCGCGCCGCTCCAGCGCCACGAGCGCCGAATGGCCGGCGTTCGGTTCCGCCGCCCAGGCGCGGTGGTCCATCCGGGAGCGCCATGCCGCCTCCCGCACTGCAGGATCCGCGAGGTAGTGACTGAGCGTCGAGAGCTTCTCTGCTGCCGGATCGCGGGTCCACACGCCGTTGGGGCCACGGAAATCCGGAATCCCGGAGTCGGTCGACACCCCGGCACCGGTCAGCACCACGATGCGCGAGGATGCATCCACCAGCGCTCGCGCTGCGCCAATCTCGCTGGAGTTTGCGTCATGAGAGTGCATGAAATACATTGAAACTCCTCAAGGGCCACCACCGGCACCACGTGTCACGGCCCATCCTTCCCCCAAACGGCACCGGCACACCTCTGGGAGTGGGCGGACATGACTTCGACACCTTTCACACCGGCAACCTCGAACCCAACCGACTCGACTCCGGCTCCCCCGACCGTTGCACCGCCAACGGTGATCCACTCGAGCCCGGCCGTGGAGATCATTCCCGAAGGAACGGTGACGCATCTCACGGTCGTCCCCTGGTACGACCCCTTCCTCGCCCAGCGCGGCTATGACCCACGGAGCGCGTACGTCGAGCGTTTCTGGCTCGGCATCCTCGGGCCATCGGCGACGTGGCTGTTGCGCCGTCTCACCCGTGGCCTCGATGAGCACCCGGCGGGGTTCCGCATCAATATGGCCGACACGGCTCGGGCGCTCGGCCTGGGGCAGGGCACCAGCCGCAACTCGATGGTCGTCCGCACCGTCGAGCGGATGTGCCAGTTCGGCACCGCCCAACTCCACGCCCACGATCGGCTCGCGGTTCGGCGCCACGTTGCACCGCTGAACGCGCGCCAACTCCAGCGACTCCCGCTCGCGGTGCAGCACGCACACGAGCGATGGGTGTCGGCCCCCTTCGACGACGAGACCCGTCGCCGGGCGATCGTGTTGGCGGTTGGCCTCCTCGAGCGGGGAAGCGACCGCTGGGCTGTAGAGCAGCACCTCCAGGGCTACGGCTTCCCCGATCGGCTGGCGTACGAGGCGATGCAACACGCCTACGAGATCACCACGCAGTCTCCGGCCGAACACCCATCCCCGCCGGCGGCCTGACCGCTGTCAACGAGTAGCGCAGCACCAAAACGGGAAACGGCGCCCCGAGATCGCCTCGGGGCGCCGTTGCCGCGTCAGGTCGGGAAGTTCGCGTCCAGGAACGCGTCGACCGCTGTGTCGCAGTTCCCGAAGCTGAAGTGCCCCACTGAGCCGCCCGCGATGGCGTTGTCGCACGAGCTGTAGGGGCGTGACGCGAGGCTCAGCGCGGTCGAGTAGTTGTCGCTCTGTTCACGCCGAATGACACCGTCGCCAGTGCTCGGCAGGTAACCCTGTGACGTCACCAGCATCAGGTGGTCGATCTTGTAGCCCGGGCGGCTGACGTGGTTGATCGGCGATGCCCAGGTCGCGGGGAGGTCGGTGCATGCAGAAAGCCAGATGTTCGCACCCGGAATCGCACAGCGCAGATACTTCGACGCCTGATTCCGCGTGTCGACGGAGTCGCTCACCGGCGCGTTGAAGTCGTACACCCCGGCGAAGCTGAGCACCGTGTCGACCTCGGAGCTCGCAGAGCCGGGCGGCTCCCAGGAGGGATCGACGTTGACGCTCGAGGCAGCGAGCGTGACGAGGTGTCCTCCCGCCGAGTGGCCCCACAACGCGATCCGAGACGGGTCGAGGCCGTACGCCGGGCCGTTCGTCTTGACCCACTTCACGGCGGCCTTCACGTCGAGGACGGCACCGGGCGCCTTCGTCGACAGATCCTCCAGGTCGTCCACGAGCCGGTAGTTGATCGCCATCACGGCATAACCACGGTCGACCTCGCGGCGGACATGCGTTCCTTCCCACGCACCTTGAACCAGCGGTCCGTTCGCAAGGTCCGATGCGTTGAAGGAGCCCGACTCCCAGCCTCCGCCGTGCACGAAGATGATGACCGGCTTCAGGTCGTCTCCGAGCGGTCGCACGATCTGGGAGTTGGTGGCGGTGCCGTTGCTGTACCAGATGTTGAGGCAGGTGACGGTCGTCCCGGTGGTCGAGCATCCGCCCGAATTGGGGTCAGGTGTGGTGTTCGGCGTGCAGCCGACGAGCGCGCCGCACAATGCCGCCGCAACGAGAAGTGCTCGAGTGCGTGTCATGCGGCGATTCAACTCACCGATGCTCGCGACGGAAACGGAGAGCGGTCCCCACGACCCCAGAGGCGACGGTGCGATCGCACCCTGACGCGGTCGCGCGGTGATGGCGATGTGTCAGCGGACCGCGCGCCGCTCCAGGAACTCGATGAGGGTCCGCACGCCAAAGCCCGTCGCCCCCTTCGGGCCATCTGCCGGAACTTCCTCGGTGAACGCCGGACCGGCGATGTCAAGGTGCGCCCAGGGAATCCCCTCACCGACGAACTCCCGCAGGAACAGGCCCGCGGTGATCGTCCCGCCGTAGCGCCCACCGATGTTCTTCAGGTCGGCGACTTCGCTGTCGAGCAGCTTGCGGTAGTCCTCCACGAGCGGGAGCGGCCACAACGCCTCGCCGACCTCGGTACCCGCGGCCCGCACCTCGTCGCTGAGCGACTCGTCGTTCGACAACACTCCAGCCACCTTGTCCCCCAAGGCCACCATGCACGCCCCCGTCAGCGTCGCGAGGTCGAGGATCACGTCCGGTCGCGCCTCCGACGCCACGGCGAGCGCATCGGCGAGCACGAGTCGGCCCTCGGCGTCGGTGTTGAGGACCTCGACGGTGGTGCCGTTCCGCGCGGTGAACACGTCACCGGGGCGTTGGGCGAAGTCACCGGTCATGTTGTCGGTGAGCGGGGCGTACGCCGTCACCGCGACCGGAACACGGAGGGCGGGCAGCGCGAGCATCGTCGACATCACGGCGGCAGCGCCGGCCATGTCGCACTTCATCGTCATCATCGACTCGGGCTGCTTGAGCGAGAGCCCCCCGGAGTCGAAGGTGATCCCCTTGCCGACGAGAGCGACGTGCCCGCGGGCGCCGGCCGGCCGGTAGGAGACCTGCACGAAACGAGGTTCGTTGCCGGAACCCTGATTGACCGCCAACAGACCACCGAGACGCTGGGCGGCGATCTTGCGCTTGTCCCACACCGTCACCTTCAACGAACCGGCGTCGGCCGCCGCGGCGCTCACCCGGGCAGCGAACTCGGCGGGCGTCAGGGTGCCCCCCGGCTCGTTGACGAGGTCACGAGCGAAACAGACCGCGGCGGCGATCGCACGACCTCGGGCGACGCCGGCCGCCTCCCGCTTGTCGCCGTTCCCGACGAGGGTGACCTTGCGGAGCGCGTGAGGCGCCGCGGAACGATGAGCGCCGAAGCGGTATGCCGCCAGCGCTGCGCCTTCGGTGAGCGCCTGGGTCGCAGAGGTCGGGTCGTCGAATGGGGCCGTGGCCGCGGCGTGGTCCACGGCAAGGGAACGCACACGCTGCGCGGCCTTGGTCGCTGCGGCCGCTGCGAGACGCAGCGAGCGCGCGTCGAGGCCGTTGGAAGGACCGACACCCACCAGGATCGTGAGCACCGCCCCGCCACCTGGGATCACCAGCGACTGGCCCGCCTTGGCCTCGAAGCCCGATGCGTCCAGAACGCCACGGTCGAGGCCGGAATCGTCGAGGCGATCCGATGCGACGAGCCGGGCGACCGCCTCCACCTTCGCCGGGACCTTTCGCGCGGTCGCGACGGTGACGGTCGTCTCGAGTGTCATGTTGTCCTCCATCTCTTCGGTTCCGTCATCCTCCCGCGGCGACGCGCCAAGATCGGGTCATTCCGCTCTGCCGGCGAGAACCTGCCGTTCGACGAGATACCCCGCGAGCGTGCCGATGGCTGCTGCCATGGACCTCAGCGCCGTCTGCTGCTCGGCGACGGTCGACAACCGGGATGCGACGAAACGGTCGAACAACTCGAGCGAACCCGTCGCGACATCAGCCCCCGCACGGAGTTGCGGCTCGGCGACGTCGATGAAGCGATCGAAGGGAATGCCCGAACCCACGAGGAGCAGGACACAACTCACAGCTCGGACGTCCGCGTCGGTGTAGTAGGGGCCGTCGTCATCTCGGCGGCCGGCGAGCAGTCCGGACGCGATCAAGGACCGCAGCATTTCGACGGGCATGCCTGAACGCTCGGCGACGTCACGGAGCCGAAGACGTTCCTCCCATGCAGGATCGTCCACGACGCCGTCGAGTCGTTCCGCGATGGAGCGCAACGAGTGACCGTGGGACTTCAACGAGGCGATCCGGCGCAGGCGTTCGAGGTGATGGTCGCCGTACACCGCGCGGCGTCCGTCCCGTCGCGGCGGCGGGAGCAGCCCCTTGGACTGATACGAGCGCAACGCCGCGACGCTGACGCCCGCTGCCGACGCCAACTCCTCCGCCCCGTAGACCGTCATCCAGAATGATCATATGTGGCTGTCGAACGATTCGATGATCTGACGTAACCATTCGTTGTGGCGCACGGTCGGAGATTTGGTCGAAACCCACGGTCGACCACGACAGGAAGGCGTGCCCATGCCCGGCGGACCCTCAGCAGTTCCGACCCTCGACGGCGAGTACCTCGCGGTGAGCGAGCGGCTCATCGTCGCCCCGACCCCCGGGCGATTCGTCGCCCACGTCGGTCCCGGCGACGTGGTGACGGTCGGCCAGACCGTCGGCCGCCTCGAGCGATCCGATGGCACGACTGCGGTTCGGTGCGAGTTCGCAGGCCGGCTCATGGGACGCCTCGCCGACGACGGCGAGCGCGTTCGTCCCGGCCAACCGCTCGCATGGGTCCGCCCCGCGTGCTGACCCTCGCACCACCTGACCAACTGCTCCGGCCCATCGGCTCGCACGCCACCGGCGCGTCGGACGCCTCGATTCGCCGGCTCGACGGGACCGACGTGTGTTGGATCGACCTCGTCGGTGACGACACTGCGTCCCTCCCGCCGCCCGCCCTCGCGATCGCGGCGCGCGCCGTCGACGAGGCGTGGCGATGCGGCCTCCCCCTCGTCATCCGCTTCAGTTCGGTGTCGAGCAACCCCGGCGACGGCATCCCGACGCTCCACGAATGGGGTCGCTTCGCACACGCCATTTCCGCAGCGTCGGGGGTCGTCCCGACGATCGGCATTCTCGACGGCGCCGTCGCCAGCGGTATGTCACTGCTCGTCGGATTGCTCGATGTCGTGGTCATGGTCGAGGGTTCACGGCTCTACATCTCGGGGCCGGCAGCGGTCGCCGCGATGACCGGGACATCGGTTGATCCCGACGATCTCGGAGGGACCCCCGTCCACACCGACGCCAGTGGCGTCGCGCACCTCGTCGCCGGCGACCTCGACGACGCGACGGCATGGGTCGCCGAACTCCTCGCCTTGCTGCCTCCGAACAACGCGGAGCCCCCACCGGCGACCTCGCCCCGCGACCCCACCGATCGTCCCTGTCACCGGGCGGCCGAAGCGGTCCCCGATGACGGACGAAGCGCCTATGACGTTCGCGACGTCCTCACCGATGTGCTCGACGATGGGGACCTCGTCGAGCTTCGCGGCCGCTTCGGCCCGGCGATCGTGTGCGCGCTGGGACGCCTCGGCGGCCACCCTGTCGGGGTCGTCGCGAACCAGCCCGCACACCTCGCCGGAGCGATCGACATTCCGTCTTCGCAGAAGGCCGCTCGCTTCGTCCAGTGGTGCGATGCCTTCGGCCTCCCGATCGTGACCTTTGTGGACACCCCCGGCTACCTCCCCGGTCGGGACATCGAGTCCGACGGCATCATCCGTCACGGCGGCCAGTTGGCCTTCGCCTACGCGGCGGCGAGCGTCCCGCGGCTCTGTGTGATTCTCCGCAAGGCGTTCGGCGGGGCGTTCATCGTGATGGACAGCAAAACGATGGGCAACGACCTGTGTGTGGCCTGGCCTGGCGCGGAGATCGCCGTGATGGGTGCTGCGGGTGCGGTACAGATCCTCGAGGGCCGTCGCCTCGCGGCCCTCGACGCCGACCAGCAGCAAACCGAACGCGCCGCGCGGGAAGCGGCCTACAGCGCGTCGCACCTCAACCCGAACCGCGCTGCCACCCGAGGTGACGTGGACGCCATCGTTCACCCCACCTCCACCCGCGCCGTGTTGTGCGCGGCGCTGCCGTCACTGTTGGGGAAACGTCGCGACCCGATCGTCCGCAAGCACCGAAACGGGCCGCTCTAGTCGGGCCCACACCAACGCAGGGGGCGGCACCCGAAACCGCCCGCTTCGGCGCCGCTCAGCTTCCGGCGACCGTTGTCGCAGTGGTCTTGGCGAGCAACTGGTCGAGTTCCTGAACGGTCTGGATCCCGCGGCTCGTGGCACCGATGGCCTCGGCGTCGACTGACGAGACGCCGACCACGACCCACCGGTCCCACCTCGCCACCACGTACCGCAGCCGGGAGCCCCTGGCGTTCGCGGCGCCCGAGTCCACATCGAGCATCACCGACCGGTCCGCTTCGGGGACCTTGGCGGCGCCACTCGGCTCCAACCCGCCGCAGCTCTTGATCGCCGAGCGAATGGTGCGCCACCCCAGCTCGCCGCCTGCGCCCGAGCGGAAACTCCACACGGCAAGGCCGACACCCACCCGTTCTTCGGGGGTCTTCGCTGCGATGGCGATGGAGGCGGGGACGTTGAAATAGCGATCGGCGTGCGCCCGCTCACCGCTGAGCACCCCCGGATCGCACGGGCCGAAACTACCCAGGAGGGTGTCGCCGGCGAGGTCTTCCTTCACCAGGAAGCGCGACGAGCCCACCGGGGTGTTCGGCATCACCCGCTCCAGGTCGAACCGCTCGACCTCGACCGACGGGAGCGCCTTCGGCTTCTCCTTCTCCATCCGGCCGGCGACGAGGACTCCCCCAACGACCAGACCAGCGAGGAACAGCACGAACACGAGGCTGACCACGATCCGGCCGAACGCGCCACCGCCTCGACGGCGCGAGCGATGCACCGTGTAGCGGTAGCCCTCGGTCGTGTAGTTGTCGGCGGCCAACGCTCAGGTTCTCCTCGGGGTCGGAACGCGGGTCACAGTGCAGGACGGTACGGAAGCGCCTGACGGGAAGCGAAGGGTCATTCTGCCCAGGGCTCGGGCCGAACGACCATCGGGACCGGCCCGCAGGCATCGGGACCGGCCGGAAGACTGTCGGGACGAGGGAGGTACCATCCACTCGTCCCATCGAGTGGAGTGAGATGTCTGCGTATCTCGACCTCATCCGTGAGCGGACCGTCGTCTTCGACGGAGCGACCGGAACCTACCTGCAAGCCCGTGAGCTGAGCCTCGACGATTACGGCGGCCCCGAGTTCGAAGGCTGCACCGACATCCTTTGCGTCACGCGTCCCGACGTCATCGCCCAGATGCACAGCGACTACTTCGCCGCCGGTGCCGACGTCGTCGAGACGAACACCTTCGGCGCCTTCGGCGTCCCCCTCGGCGAGTACGACATCCCAGAGCGGGCGCACGAGATCAGCCTCGCCGGCGCCCGGATCGCTCGGCAGGTCGCCGACGATCTCACCACTCCGGATCGCCGGCGTTTCGTCGCCGGGTCGGTTGGGCCGGGCACGAAGTTCGCGAGCCTCGGCAACATCCGCTACACGGAGTTGCGCGACTTCTACGAGATCCAGTGCCGGGGACTGCTCGAAGGCGGCGTCGACCTCGTCATCATCGAAACGCAGTTCGACCTCCTCGGCATCAAGGCGGCGATGAACGGCGCTCGCGCCGCGATGGCCGCTGAGGGTCGCGAGGTTCCCCTCCAGGTCCAGGTGACGATCGAACTGACCGGGCGCATGCTGCCGGGCACCGAGATCTCGGCCGCCCTCGCGGCGCTCGACCCGATGCGACCCGACGTCATCGGCCTGAACTGCGCGACCGGCCCCACCGAGATGGGTGAGCACCTCCGCTACCTGTCCCAACACGCGCGCATGCCGATCTCGGTGCTCCCCAACGCGGGCCTGCCGTCGGTCGTCGACGGCAAGATGCACTACGACCTCGGCCCCGAGGAGTTCGTCGCTCACATGAGGCGATTCGTCACCGAGTTCGGTGTCAACGTCGTCGGCGGATGTTGCGGGACGACGCCCGAGTACATCCGTCAACTCGTCGAGGCGGTGAGCGACCTCACGCCGGCGCAACGCACGCCACTCCACGAGGACGGTGTGGCCTCGATGTACTCGTTCCTCCCGTGGCGACCCGAAGGGGCCGGCGCGTCCGCGTTCACGATCATCGGCGAGCGCACCAACGCCAACGGGTCGAAGCGCTTCCGCGAGTCGATGCTCGAGGGCGACTGGGAAACCTGCACCCAGATGGCCAAAGACCAGGTGCGCGAGGGCGCGCATGTGCTCGACGTCTGTGTCGACTACGTCGGCCGCGACGGCACCATCGACATGGACGAGATCGCGCAACGCTTCACGACGCAGTCGGCGGTGCCGCTGGTCATGGACTCGACCGAGCCACAGGTGATGGAGGCCGGCCTGCAGTGGCTCGGCGGCCGTTCCATTCTCAACTCGGCGAACCTCGAGGACGGTGAGGCCGAGGGCTCTCGACTCGACCGGGTGTTCAAGCTCGCCCGGACCTACGGCGCAGCGGTCATCTGCCTGCTCATCGACGAGGTCGGCCAGGCACGCGACGTCGAGTGGAAGCTGCGGATCGCGCACCGGATCCACGAGATCGCCACCACCCGCTACGGGCTCGAACCCGGCGACCTGATCTTCGACGCGCTCACGTTCCCGTTGTCGACCGGCGACGACGACCTCCGGCGTGACGGCATCAACACCATCGAGGCGATCCGCCGAATCAAGTCCGAGTTGCCGGGCACCTACACGACCCTCGGGGTCTCCAACATCAGCTTCGGTCTGTCCCCCGCGGCGCGCCATGTGCTCAACAGCGTGTTCCTCCACGAGTGCGTCGAGGCGGGCCTGGACTCGGCCATCGTGCACGCAGCGAAGATCATGCCGCTCAACCGAATCCCCGAGGAGCAGCGCGATGTGTGTCTCGACCTGGTCTGGGATCGCCGAGGAACCGCTGGCCTGCTTTCCAACGGCGACGAGCACTACGACCCGCTCGCGAAGCTGCTCGAGATCTTCGCGGACGTGTCGGCCACCGAGGCGGTCAAGGAGGACCGCAGTGGCTGGACGATCGAGCATCGGCTCTCCCAGCGGATCATCGACGGCGACCGGGAGGGGCTCACCGACGAACTCGACGAGGCGATGGCCGCCGGGATGCCGGCCTTGTCGATCGTCAACGACGTGTTGTTGGAGGGCATGAAGACCGTCGGCGAGCTGTTCGGTTCCGGTCAGATGCAGCTGCCGTTCGTGTTGCAGTCCGCCGAGACGATGAAGACCGCCGTCGCCCATCTGGAGCCGACGATCGAAGCCGAGAGCGCCGCGTCGGGTGCCGCCGGGGCGGGTGCCGGCAAGGGTCGCCTGGTACTGGGCACGGTGAAAGGCGACGTGCATGACATCGGCAAGAACCTCGTCGACATCATCCTCACCAACAACGGCTATGAGGTGCACAACCTTGGGATCAAGGTGTCGATCGCCGAGCTGATCGACAAGGCGCTGGAAATCGACGCCGACGCGATCGGCATGTCGGGTCTGCTGGTGAAGAGCACCCTGGTCATGCGCGAGAACCTCGAGGAACTCAACGCCCGGAACCTCTCGAAGATCCCCGTGTTGTTGGGGGGCGCCGCGCTGACACGCACCTACGTGGAGCGCGACCTCCGCGGCGTGTACGAGGGGCGCCTCTTCTACGGCAAGGACGCGTTCGAAGGTCTCCACGTGATGGACCGGCTGGGCGAGCTGAAGCGCACCGGTGAGGAGGACCCCGACTTCGGCCGGGTGCTCGGCGGGCGCGACCTTCCCACCCGGACCAAGGAGGAGATCGACCCCTCGACCATCCCCGCCCGCTCTCCCGAGGTGGCGACCGACAACCCGATCTTCGTTCCGCC
>JAKOVA010000277.1 GCA_029782335.1 Actinomycetes bacterium
GAGCGGTTGCCCGAGGTCGATACCGCCTATCTCGTTTTCGATCCGCGAACGGGCCTCGACGCGGTCGAGGTGTGTGCACGAAACGGACATCGGGCGCTCCACCCATGGGATCCGTGTGTCGATCGTGCACTGGTCGACGCTGCACACGAGGCAGGGATTGAATTGAACGTGTGGACGGTGGACGATCCCGACCGGATCCGAGAACTCGCCGCATGGGGAGTCGACGGGATTGTCACGAACGTGCCCGCCGTCGCCCTCCGTGCCGTGCAGCGCTGAGGGGTACGACGAGGCGCATCGCTGCCGGGTGCGCCGCGAACTCGAGTCGGTCGATCTCGCCGAGGTAGTCGCCGTCGACCTGATACGGCACCGTGCTGCGAGCCGAGATGCGCAGGCGGGCGATGTCGTCACGCACGTCGATCGCGGTGCCTCCTCGGAGCCGGCGCCCTGATCCCAGGGCGGCGGCCATCAGCGCGAGGAACGACCCGGTGCGCATCGAACGCAACACCACGCTCGAGAGGTGATTGTCGAGCGTGGCATTGGGGGCGAGATTGAAGGGCCGCGCCCCGACGTACGTGTAGGGGTTGACGTTGAGGCAGACCGCGAAATAGCCGTCGTCGACGGTCGTTCCGTCCGGGAACGTGGCGCGGAAATGAGGCCGTGATCGGTCGTAGGTGGCAAAGAAGGTCCGCATTCCGGCGTAGATGAACAACGCATGGCCGAAATAGCGCTTGAGCTCGGCGTGCCGCTCGACCTCCGCAACAAGCGCTGCATCCCATCCGACCCCGACGTGAAACAGGAAGTAGCGCCCATTGACCGATCCGAGACTGACCGGACGGATCGACCCCGCAGCGAATGAATCCAGCGTCGAGCGGGTTGCGTCGATGGGGTCGTCGGAGAGCCCGATGGCGCGTGAATACACGTTGGTCGATCCGCCGGGGAGGGGGGCGAGCGCACAGTCGGTGCCGACGAGGCCGTTCGCGACCTCGTTGAGGGTGCCGTCGCCGCCGAGTACGGCGACGGCGTCGATCCCATTCCGGGCGGCATCGAGTGCCAACTTCGTTGCATGGCCGCGGCGGTTCGTGGCCGCCGTCTCCACTTCATGGAAGTCGGCGAGCATTCGTCGGATGACCACCTGACGTCGGGCGGTGACCGAGGACGCGGACTCGTTGACCACCAGCAGGATCCTCACGTTCGGAATCCTGCCCGACGGCGACGGCATCGGCATTCCGACCCCGCTTCGACGCCACTCCGACGGCAGCTCCGGGGAGCGGCAGACGCCTCGATTGGTGGGCGGAGAGTGCCCGGGGCAAACTTCGGCACCATGAACGTCGTTGTCTGCGTCAAGCAGATCCCGGACCCGGCCGACCCGGGTGCGCTGGATCCCACCACCAAAACTCTCAAGCGTGACGGCAAGCTGATCCTCGACGAATCCGACGCGTACGGCGTCGAGATGGCGTTGCAGCTCGTCGACACCGCCGGCGGTGGTGAGGTCACCCTCGTTTCGATGGCGCCCAACAGCGAGGTCTCCGGGCTGCGCACGGCGCTCGCGATGGGTGCCGCCAAGGCGGTCCTCGTGAGCGACGACGCTCTCAAGGGCAGCGATGCGCTCTCGACGGCCAAGGTGCTCGCCGCGGCGATCAAGCGTGTTGAAGGTGCGGATCTGATCCTCGCCGCCACCGAGTCCTCCGACGGCTACACCGGCACCGTGCCGGAGCAGATCGCCGAGGTGCTGGGTCTCCCGTCGATCACCTTCGCGAAGGGGATCAGCATCGACGGATCAACCGTGAAGGTCGACCGCCAGACCGAGGCCGGCTACGACGAGGTCACTGCGCCGTTGCCCGCGGTGGTCTCCGTGACCGCCGGTGTCGTCGAGCCCCGCTATCCCTCCTTCAAGGGAATCATGGCGGCGAAGTCCAAGCCGGTCGACGAAGTGAAGATCGCCGATCTCGGCCTCGATGCTTCCAACGTCGGCTGGGCAGGTGCACGCCAGGAGATCGTTGAGGTCGCGACGGCCGAAGCGCGCGAAGCGGGCGAGATTGTGGAGGACGACGGCGAGGGCTACACGAAGATCGTGGCCTTCCTCGAGAACCTCAAGATCATCTGAGCGGACACGAAGAGACAGGACGAAATCCAATGGCAGTTTCCAAGATCTGGGTGTTCGCCGAGGCCACCAACGGCAAGGTTGCGAACATCACGCTCGAGATGCTCGCGAAGGCCCGTGAGTTGGCCGGCACCGTTGAAGCCGTCTACGGCGGCGCCGACGCCGATGCCGTGGCCGCCGAGTTGGGCGCGCACGGTGCAACCACGGTGCACGCCACCGGCGACCTGGGTGGCGCACTCGCCGGTGTGCCCGTCGGCGCAGCGATCGCGGCCGCCGTCGACGCCGGCAACGGACCCGATGCAATCTTCCTGGGTACCACCTACGACGGCCGCGACGTTGCGGGCCGCCTGTCGGTGCGCCTCGACGCTCCGGTGATCACCAACGTCGTGGACATCGCCGAGCGCGACGGTTCGCTCGTCGGTATCGAGCCCGTCTTTGGTGGCACCCAGAACGTGATCACGAAGTTCACCTCCGACAAGACCCAGATCTTCCTGATCCGCCCGAAGTCCTTCGCCGCAGAAGAGGCTGGTGGTGCACCGGCAGCGGTCGCCGCCCTGGCGGTTCCCGAGGTCGGATCGACGGCCGGCGCGACGATCGTCAACCGGCATGTCGAGGAGAAGACGGGTCCGTCCCTCGACGACGCTGCGGTTGTCGTCGCCGGTGGGCGCGGCATGGGCGACGCCGAGAAGTACCAACTGGTCGAAGACCTCGCGAAGCTCCTGCACGCGGCGCCCGGTGCGTCCCGTGCGATCGTCGATGCCGGCTGGGTGCCCTACTCGTATCAGGTGGGCCAGACCGGCAAGGTCGTCAAGCCGACCGTCTACATCGCTGCGGGTATCTCCGGAGCAACCCAGCACCTCGTCGGCATGAAGGGCTCGAAGCACATCATCGCGATCAACAAGGATCCGGAAGCGCCGATCTTCTCGGTCGCGGACCTCGGAATCGTTGGTGACGTGCACAAGGTCATGCCGAAGCTGATCGAGGCCCTCCAGGGCCGCTGAGGCTCGCTCGGTCAACTGCCGCCCACCCTCCCGGCCACCTGATGTCCGGTGGGGGTGGGCGGTTGCGCGTTGGGGCGCCGGTGCGCGACGCCCTCAAACGAGCGGCCAGGGATACCGCTGGCCGGTTGGGTCCGTGGGAAACCTGCCACCGGTTGCGAGCGCTCGAGCGCGACCGATCGTGGCGTCTCGTTCGGCCACGTCGAGCAGCTCCACGATGGAGTCGGGAAGCCCGTCGTGGCAGAGGCGACACAGCACGTCGTGAATCTCCGAATCGAGCGGATCGTCGGCGAAGTCCCAGATCACCGTGCGCAGTTTGAACTCGACGTGGAACGACAGGCCGTTGTCGATGGCCCAGATCCGGCCGTCGCGTCCGAGCAGGCAGTGACCCGCTTTCCGGTCGGTGTTGTTCGCGACCACGTCGAGCGCACAGATCCGTTCGAAGGCCCGTCGATACGACGGATCGTCGCGGAGGGTGAAGTAGTGCTCCTCATAGCGAGCCGGGACAAAGCACTGCAGGGAGCCGACGCCGAGCGGCGCGTCGCTGCGGGTGACGGTGGGTGGGACCACCTCCCAGCCGAGGTGGCGGGCGAGCTCGTAGGTTGCGACCTCGCGGCGCCACAAGCCGCCCGGGAAGTCCCACAGGGGCCGTTCGCCGCGCTCAGGTTTGTAGATGGCCTGGGTTCGGTCGTCGCCGTTGTCGACGGTCACCAGGAAGGTCGCATTCGAGGAGTACGGCATCCGGCCGAGGATCTCGATGTCGCCGTGGCGGAGCAGCGGCTCGGTCGCAGGATCCCGAGCGCCCACGGTGGCGTCGAGGAGCGAATCGATCTCTGAGTCGGACACGTCTAGTTCCAGCGCGGGCAGGCATGGCCCTGCGGATCGATCGGGCGCCCGCAGAGCCGGCAGGCGGGCCGTCCGCCCGCCATCAGCTCGTTTGCCGTCGCGACGAATGCATCGACCTGCTGTCGGCTGAGCGCAACCCGGAGCTCGCCGCCACCGTCCCACGGACGGTCATCTCCTTGCGGGTTGCCGCCAGCTTCGTCACCGAAGTCGTCGGAATCGTCTTCGATCTCGCGGGCGATCACGATGACGCGGCCCGTCGCCTCGTTGACGGCGACCATTAACTCGCCGACGATCCACTCGGGAATGATCGGCTGCAGGAGGTCGCCGGGAGCCTGCGGGGGTCCGTCGGGGAGCTGGTGAAGCGCGAGCACCCGCGCGAGGTAGTCGGCGAGGAGTGCGACCTGCTGCTTCTCGAGCTTCAGGGTGACCACCATCGACCCAGCGACGGCCTGGAGGTAGAAGGTCCGGCCTCCGGGCGGGCCGACCGTTCCGCAGATGAAGCGGTCGACCTCATCGAAGTCGAACGAGCTGGTCATGACGGCCGCAGTGTGGAGAGGTCGTCGCCGGTCGAGTTCACGGTCAGCACAACGGGGTGACCATCGCTGAGGAGGACCGAGCTGATCGAACACGGCGAGACGACGAGTCGTTGGAAGTGGTCGAGGTGCGTCCCCGCAGCGTGTGCGAGGTACGCCTTGATCGGATCTGCGTGGGAGACAACGACGACTCGAGCTCCGGGGTGACGAGCGGCGAGTCGCTCGATCGTCTGAACCATTCGGACCTGCATCTCGACGAACGACTCCCCGCCGGGGAAGCGGAAGACCGACGGAGTGGACTGGACCGTCCGCCACTCGGCGAGCTTGGTGAGCGTCGCGAGCTTTCGACCCGTCCAGTCGCCGAAATCGCACTCGATGAGGCCGCGTTCAACCTTGGGTCGGATGCCCAGTGCCCGTCCGATGGGCGCTGCGGTCTCCTTGGTGCGCTCCATCGGGGAGACGTAGATCGCTGCCACCGGGGCGATGGTGGTCAGCCGCTGTGCTGCAGAGTGGGCCTGGGCCTCACCTGCGCTCGAGAGGTGGAGGCCCGAAGCGCGGCCTGGAAGCACGCTGCCGGTTGTGGCCGTTTGTCCGTGACGCACCAACAGCACCGTCGTCGGGGGTGTTGGTGAAGGTCGGGGAGCGGTCGCCATGGCGCCGCGCACCCTACCCCGCCCACCTCGCCGCCCTCGGTGCGAACGGGGTGTCTTCGCCCGCCTCACCCGACCCCCTCCCGACCCCTCCCGATCCCTCGAGATCCCCTCCCGATCCCTCGAGATCCCTCCGAGATCCCCTCGAGATCCCTTCCGATCCCTCGAGATCCCTCGAACCTGCGGACGGTTCTGTCGGAGAGGGTCGGTTTTCGCCGCAGGCTCGGGTGGGGTAGATCTGGGCGGCGATGAGCGAGGAGTCCCGTCGACGTGAACTCGATCGCCTCGCCAGCGAGATCGCCGAGTGTCGTCGGTGCCCCCGACTGGTCGCCTGGCGGGAGGAAGTGGCCGTCACCAAGCGAGCGGCCTTCCGGGACGAGGACTACTGGGGGCGAGGGGTGCCGGGGTGGGGCGACCCCAACGCTCGCATCGTCGTGGTGGGTCTCGCGCCGGCCGCTCACGGCGCGAACCGCACGGGCCGGATGTTCACGGGTGATCGATCGGGGGATTTTCTCTACGCCTCGCTGTGGCGGACCGGCTTTGCCAGCCAAGCCACCTCAACCCACCGTGGCGACGGCCTCGAACTTCGCGACGTGTGGATCACCGCGCCAGTCCGCTGTGCCCCTCCGGCGAACAGGCCGACGATCGAGGAACGCGACGCGTGCCGTCCGTTTCTCGACCGGGAACTCGCCCTGCTCGAAGACGCAGTGGTGTACGTGGCCTTGGGTGGGTTCGGGTTTGGGATCCTTGCCCGACGCGCCGGAATCTCGCCGCGACCGCGTTTCGGCCACGGCGTGGAGGTCGAACTCGCGGACGGCCGCATCCTGTTGGGCTGTTATCACGTGAGCCAGCAGAACACGTTCACCGGGCGCCTGAGCGAGCCCATGCTCGACGAACTCTTCAACCGCGCCCGAACCCTCGCTGGGGTCGAACGGCCGAACTGCCCACAACAATGAGCCGTTCGGCCTCTACGGCCGGTCGGCCGATGCGCCGATGCATTCTCCATGACAGCGAGCATCACCCTCCCCGACACCAACGTCACGGTGATGCGGTTCCCGGCGTCGACCTCGTCGGGACTGTGGAACGCGCTTGCGGCGTCCACCTCGCAGAGTTCAGCGGCGGGATCACGGCCGGCCGAGTCCACAGCGCTCGGCCGGCCGGTTTCCCTCGTGCTCGACGGTGACCGCTCTGGTGACGGGGAGACGGGCGAGCTCGCGACGGTTGTCGACATGTTCGCCTTCCGTTCGCCGGATCCGGCACCCGCCGCCTGAGCCGCGTGCGGACCTGAAGCCCGCCCCCCGCTTGGGGCGTCGACTCAGTGGTGGACTACCGTTTGCCGCCGTGTCTTCCCCGAGTCGCTTCGCCGGAACTCCACGTGGTGTCACCCGCCCTCGGCCCCGCCCTCAGCGGTGGGTGCTGGCGCTGATCGCAGCGACGATGCTCCTCGTGGGCTGCACCGGTGAGCAGCGTCTCACGGAGTACAACGCCACGGTCCGCAAGAACTTCATCGACGGCTGTACGACCCTCCGCAAGGTGCGCAATGGTGCCGTGGTCACCACGACCCTGGCACCACGCTCGGATTGTGAGTGCATCTACCGGAAGATCAAAGACACCTACAAGCTGAGCGCCGAGGATCTCGCCGCGTACGAAACCAAGGTGGCCGACGCCAAGGCGGGCGAGGCGCCGGAGCCTCCGGCCAAGCTCAAGCAGGCGATCAGCGACTGTCTCGGGACCACGTCGGGCCCGGCGGTACCGGAGACCGACGCGACGACGACAACCGTCGCCGGCTAGCCCTCAGCGCCGCTTCGGCGCCGGCAACCCCACGCGCACCGCCGGTTCTGCGGTGCTCGGCCACCGCTGGCGGCTCTTCTCGGCGAGCTTGCGCATCAACTCGATTGCAGCGGGGTCTGAATCGCCGGGCCGCGCTTCGATCGAACCGTCACGCAGCATGCGGTCGATGATCTCCCGGCCGAGGTCGGTGCGCACGATGGTCAAGGTCCAGTCGTTGTCCTTGCCGATGCCGCCGCAGGAGATGTCGGCGTGTTCCGCCGCGAAGTCCGGGCAGTGCAGGCACCCCTGTCGCGTCCAGGCGTGGCACTCCTTGAGGTTGATCTCGTGGTACCCGCCGTCACGGGTCCAGATCTGAAAGACCCCTTTGATGTTCATCTTGACGATGTCGTGACGCGCCAAGCGGTACTTCGCCCAGAAGAGTTCCTCGAAGATGGAATCGTCGAAGGTCTTCGAACACAGCAGGCCGAGGTTGAACACGATCGGCTTGGAGATCTTGCCGACCTTGCGGGTCCACATCACGGGAGCGACCGAGGACTGGCAACTCATCCCCACGAGGGCGAGCCGGGAGTGCCCTGCAGCGAGTGCTTCGTCCATCGCGAGCGTGTTCGCCGAATACGTGTAGCGACTGCCTGCGGCGGCGAGGATCTCCTCGCGGGTGGCGGCGACTCCGGGCACGGCCTTCCAGGTGCCGCTCGTTGCCCCGCCCTCGATGAAGGAGGTGAGCGCCGCGTCGATGTAGTCGTGCTCGAGCGCCCAGAGCAGGATGGCCGAAACCAACCCGCCGTCCTGGCCCATTTCGTGGACCATCCGATCCGAGGCCCGGGTCAGGAGGATGTCGGAGTAGATGCCGGCGACCTCGTCGGGGGTGCGTCCACGGTCGAAGAGGTGTTCGTTCGCCTGGAACTCCCAGGCCCGGAATCGCGGGCACGCCCTCGTGCACGCAGTGCAGCCCTTCTGGCCGTGGATGCAGTCGTCGGGGCCGAGTTCCTCCTCGAGATGGAAGGGCCGGTAGCCGCCCTGGTTGTGGTCGTAGCCGATCACGTCATGGGGGCACGCGATCACGCAGCCGGCACAACCCGTGCAGAGGTTCGTGTCGATGACCTCGGCCTTGAGTTCCTTCCACTGCCAGACCCAGCGTGTCGATGGTGGAGTGGCGGTGGGCTCCTCAGTGACGCTCACGTGCCGCAGACTACGCCAGCCGCTCGCGTTCGCCGGCGGGGCTGCGCAGCGCTTGCCCCACCCAGACCACGCCACCGATCGCCGAAGTGACGCTCAGCAGCCCGAGCGTCGCTGCGGCGGCCAGCCATCCAGCGCCATCGTTCGAGTTCGCGGGAGTGCATGCGCCGCCGGCGAACCCGCAACTGTCGAGCGCTGCGGCGGTCAGCGTCAGTGCCGCAGCGATGCCAAGCGCCGCCGTCGTAACGATTGCCACGAGTGCACGGATCCACCATTTCGACATCTCGACCACAGTAGAGCTGCGCGGCGTGGTGTCGTCCGCGGGCGACGTGGCGCCGCGCCAAGATAGGGACATGGACCTGACCTATCCGCCCGAGGCCGAAGCGTTCCGCGTCGAGATCCGCCAATGGCTGGTGGACCACCTACCGAAAGGATGGTTCGACGACGACTTCCGCATGTCGCCGGAGGAGAAGGCGGCCTTCAACGAGGAGTGGACCCGCACGCTCTTCGATGGTGGATGGATCTGCGCGACCTGGCCGGCGGAGTACGGCGGCAAGGGGCTCACCACGATGCAGGGAGTTGTGCTCGCCGAGGAGTTCGCACGGGCCAAGGCGCCGATGCGTGCGGACTTCTTCGGTGACACGTTGGTCGGCCCGACGATCCTCATGAACGGGACCGAGGAGCAGAAGCGCTACTTCCTGCCCAAGATCCTCGACGGCTCGATGCGCTGGTGCCAGGGATTCTCCGAGCCCGACTCCGGTTCCGACCTTGCGTCGCTCAAGACCACCGCTGTGGCCGACGGCGACGAGTGGGTGATCAACGGCCAGAAGGTCTGGACCACCCAAGCCCAGTTCGCCGACTACTGCTTCGTGTTGGCCCGCACCGACCCGAACGTGAAAAAGCAGGCGGGCATCTCCTATCTGCTCGTGCCGATGAACCAGCCCGGCATCGAGGTGCGCGGCATCGTGCAGCCTGACGGCACCGCCGAGTTCAACGAGGTGTTCTTCAACGACGCCCGCTGCCCGAAGGAGAACGTGGTCGGCGGCCTGAACAACGGTTGGAAGGTCGCCAACGACACCCTCGGGTTCGAACGAGGGATGTCGGCCACGACGGGTCATCGTCGCTTCGAGGAGGAGTACCGCCGAATGGTGGCGATGGCCCAGGCGAACGGGTCGATCGACGATCCGGTCATCCGGCAGCGGCTCATGCGCTTCTATTCCAAGGTGCAGATCCTCCGCATCAACGGACTGCGGAACCTCACCGCCGCGCTGGGCGGCAAGCGCGATCCCGCAACGGCGGCGCTCGGAGCGACCAACAAGATGTTCTGGTCGGAAATGCACCAGGACGCGATGGACTGCGCGGTCGACATCGCCGGGGCGGCGGGGATGCTCGTCGACACCAGTTCCCTCGATGGGAGCTGGCCCGGCGTCGCTCGGATGCAGGGCCGCGACGGCTATCCGGTCAGCCCGATGATGTCGGCGTTCTTCTTCAGCCGTAGTGAGACGATCTGGGGCGGTTCCTCGCAGATCCAACGCAACATTGTCGGCGAGAAGGTGCTCGGACTGCCTCGGGAGCCCAAGCCGCAGGCCTGACGCGTGGGGACATTGCGGGACGGTTACGATCTCGGCCGTGGCGACTGACCCCCCAGACCAGCTGACCGAGCGCGCGCCGGCATCCCCTGGCAAGCAGTGGATGGTTCCGGCTCCGGGCCCCGACGCAGCGTCTCGAGCGCAGGCATTCGATCGAGACCCTCCTCGCCGTACCCCGTCGGCCGGTGCCGGAGGGCGGGGTCGCCGCCGTTCGCGACGTCAGAAGGTCCTGATGGGATTCGGGATCGTCGTTGTCATGCTGCTGCTGGTTGCGGCGGCTGTGCTCACGTGGGGCTTGATCAAGATCAACTCGATCGACCGCGTTGACGTCGACCTGGCGGAGGTTTCCAACGCCGCCCCGCAGAACTTCCTGCTCGTCGGGTCCGACACCCGCGACCTCAAGCGCGAATCGGGTGGTGATCGTGGCGCGATCTTCGGCAAGGGTAAGAACGCCGAGCCGGCGGGCCAACGCGCCGACACGATGCTCATCCTTCGAGTGGATCCGAAGCGGACCACGCTCGAGGTGCTGTCGCTGCCTCGGGACTTGCTCGTCACGATCGCCGGCACCAACAAACAGGCGAAGCTGAACTCCGCGTACAACGGCGGTTCGCAGCGGTTGGTCGACACGATCCAACAGAACCTCGGTCTCCAGATCCATCACTACATCGAGGTCGACTTCACCGGGTTCAAGGGTCTCGTCGAGGCGATCGACGGCGTCCCGATGTACTTCGACCGACCGGTGCGAGACCGCAACACCGGGCTCAACATCATCGCGAGGGGCTGCTACAACCTCAGCCCCGATCAGGCGCTGGCCTACGCCAGGAGTCGTCACCTCGAGTACCTGACCGGCAAGAAGTGGCGGAGCGATCCGACCGCGGACCTCGGCAGGATCACCCGCCAGCAGATCTTCATCCGGCGGGCGATGGCGAAGGTCTCCACCCTCGGCATCACGGACCTGAACACGTTGCGACAGTTGGTCGACGTCGCGGTCGAGTCGGTCAAGGTTGACTCGAGCCTCTCGTTCGACCAGATGCTGTCGTTGGCTCGCCGGTTCTCGAAGTTCGACGCGAAGACCATGGTGACGCACCGCCTTCCAGCGAACCCTGAACGTTTTGGTGGTGCGTCGGTGCTGGCGGTCGACGATGCGGCGGCCAAGGGCGTCCTCGACATCTTCCGTGGCGTCGCTCCGCCGAAACCCGCCACGACGGTGCCCGAGCCCGATGCCCCACCGATCGTCGCAGCGGCGGTCACCGTCGACGTCCGCAACGGAACCCGTCGCAACCGCCTGGCAGGAGACACCGGAGACGAACTCGCCGCGCTCGGCTTCAACCTCGGGGTCGTCGAGTCGGCGCCCGAGGCGGTGACCGCGACCAGGATCCGTTACGGCTCGGGTGGGAGCGCTGCGGCGGTCCTTGTTGCGTCCCACTTGGTCCCGACACCCCAAGTGGTGGAGGACGAGACACTGAGCGGGACCCACGTCGCATTGGATCTCGGCGCCGACTACTCGAAGGTCAGCGCGCAACAACGTGGACCGGATGCCTCGGTAACGCCGAACTCGGCGCCCGGGGCGACCACCACGACCGTCGATCCCGCCGACGAGCAGATCGGTTTCGCGATCGGCGACCCGCCCCCCGGAATCGATTGCCCGAAGAAGGACTGACGTGGCGCTCGATCCCAGGGTCCGGCTGCTCGTTGCCGTCTCGAAGCGGCTCGAAGCGGACGATGTTCGGGACGTCCCGATGACGGTTCGGCGTGCCGCGTCCGCACGGCTCTCACATCTCGGTGCCCGTTGGGTGATGCGCGGCACTCCCGAACCTGCGGCGGTCACCCATCATCTGGTTCCGGTGACCGGCGGGAAGGTGCTCGTGCGAGTTCACCACCCGCACGGCAGGGGGCCCCATCCGCTGTACGTCTTCCTGCACGGCGGTGGGTGGTGTGTCGGCACCTTGGAGGAACGCGACCCGCGCTGTCGGGCGGTGGTTGCGGGCGCAGGCTGTGCCGTCGCCACCGTCGACTACCGGATGGCGCCGGAGAATCAGTTCCCAACCGCTCCCGAAGACTGCTACGCCGCGCTCCTGTGGCTGGTCGAGCACTCGGCGGAGCTCGACATCGATGCCTCGCGGCTGGCGGTCGGCGGCGAGTCAGCGGGTGGGAACCTCGCTGCGGTGCTGTGTCTCATGGCACGTGACCGCGGCGGCCCGCAGATCTGTCATCAGTGGCTCGACGTGCCCGCCACCGACGCGACGCTCTCTCAGGAAGGCCACCGGAACGTTCCCGACGGCTACCTGCTCGACGAGGCCTCCATCGTCGACTACCTCGAGCACTACCTCCCGAGTCCCGACGCCGCCCGCGATCCGCTCGTCTCACCACTGTTGGCAGCGGATCTTCGCGGACTGCCGCCTGCGTGGATCATGACCGCCGAATACGACCGGCTCCGTGGCGATGGCGAGGCGTACGCCGCGGCGTTGAACGCTGCGGGGGGTTCCGCAACACACGTGCGTCTTGCCGGCCACGTCCACCCGTCGTTCGCCTTCACGCGGCTCGTCCCGTCCGCAGCGGCCTACGAACGGGACGCGATCGCCGCGCTGCGTGCGGCCTTCGCTCGCTGATCGCACATCAATCACCCGTTGATCGTCCGGCAGACCTCAAGGTGGGGGTGGAGCGCTCGCAATCGCTACGGTTGCGCCCCATGGCCGGTGTCGAGTTCACCTCGGTGTCGAAGCGATTCGGCGACAACACCGCGGTCGACGACCTCAACCTCGAGATCGTCGACCGTGAGTTCCTCGTCCTGTTGGGCCCGTCGGGGTGCGGCAAGTCGACCGCACTCCGGATGATCGCTGGCCTCGAGGAGCCGACCGAGGGGACCATCCGGATCGGCGACGACGTCGTCAACGGGGTGGACCCACGCGACCGCGATGTCGCCATGGTGTTCCAGAGCTACGCGCTGTACCCGCACATGACGGTGTTCAAGAACATCGAGGCCCCGTTGCTCACCCGCCCTATGACGCCGCCCGACGGCGGTCCCTCCCGGAAGCTCACCCGCGGTGAACGGGCCGCAATGGTCCGCGACGCTGCGGCGATTCTCGGCCTCGAGGACTACCTCGACCGCAAGCCCGCGGCCCTCTCCGGCGGACAGCGCCAACGAGTCGCGCTCGCCCGCTCGATCGTTCGCCGCCCCCGGCTGTTTCTCATGGATGAGCCGTTGTCGAACCTCGACGCAAAGCTGCGCACCCAAACGCGGCTCGAACTCGTCGAGTTGTGGCGACGTGTGGGCACCACCTTCGTGTACGTCACCCACGATCAGGTCGAGGCGATGACCATGGCGACCCGCGTCGCGGTGATCGCCGATGGACGCCTGCAGCAGGTCGGACCTCCCCAGGAGGTGTATCGCCGCCCGGCGAACCTGTTCGTCGCCGGGTTCATCGGGAGCCCTCCGATGAACACCTTCGAGGCGGTCGTGCGGCCGGCGGAGGATGGCTTCGTCGCCCAGATCGGCGCGGCGCTGCTCGCCCTACCGGCGGGGTTGCCGATCACCGCGGATCAGCGGATCACCGTCGGTGTCCGCCCGGAGCACCTCGCGGTCGTCGCAGGCGGCCCGCTCGACGGCGTGGTCCGCAGCGTCGAGCTGTTGGGCCACGAGCAGCATCTCCTCGTCGAGGTCGCCGGCCATCTGCTCGTGGTTCGTCAGCGTGCCGACGAGGTGGTTCCGGTGGTGGGAGCGACGCTGCAACTCTCGCCCGACCCGGCGAACCTGCACGTCTTCGACACCGAGTCGGGGAGTCGGATCGGGTGAGCGCCTCGCCCTCCGCCCGTCCCGACGCCGTTGGCGACGTGTCGGCATCGATTCCACACCGACGGCCGGCGCTGCGCGAGGCGTTGATCGGCTATTCGATGCTCGCGCCGGCAGTGGCGGTGCTCGCGGTGTTCGCCTACTACCCGCTGTACCGATTGGTGCACTACGCGCTCTACCGGCCGAATCGCTTCGGCACGGGAGAGGTGTATGTCGGGGCGTCCAACATCGGCAAGGTGCTCACGAGTGATGAGTTCCTCGACGGCCTGTGGATCTCGGTGCGCTACATGCTCTACACGGTGCCCACCGGACTGGTGATCGGCTTGGCACTCGCGTTGGCAGCGCACCGCCGTCTCCGCGGAATCAAGGTGTTCCAGGCGATCTTCAGCTCCACGGTGGCGACCTCGGTCGCGGTTGCAGCGGTCGTGTTCTTCGGGCTCGTGAACCCCAAGATCGGCAAGTTCGGCGACATCTCCTTCATCAGCCTCGCCCACGCCGATTCCGCCCTGCGCGGCGTGGCGTTGACCTCGATCTGGCAGAACGTCGGGCTTACCTTCGTCATCGTGTTGGCCGGCCTGCAGGCCGTGCCCGACGCCGTGCTCGAAGCCGCCCGCATCGACGGCTTCGGGCCGATGCGACGGCTGTTCCGCGTCACGCTGCCGCTGATTGCGCCGACCCTGCTGTTCCTCGTCGTCATCTTGATGATCTTCGGGTTCCAGGCGTTCGCCCCGATGGAGATTCTCACCAACGGTGGTCCGGCTCGGGCGACCGAGACGCTCGTCTACAAGATCTTCAACCGACGATCGCCCGCGCTGATCAGCGAGGGTTCAGTGATGGCCCTGGGGTTGTTCGGTCTCACGTTCATCGTCACGCTGCTGCAGCTGACGATCCTGAATCGCCGGGTGCACTATGGCGAGTAGCCAACCAGCTCCCCGCGCCCCGAGCCGCGCCGTGCGTGACGCCGGGTGGTACGTGGTGCTGAGCGCGATCTCGCTCGTGGTGCTGTATCCGGTCTGGATGACCATCGTCCGGGCCGTTTCCGAACCGTTCGTCTACATCCAGCGCCGCCAGCCGATGTGGCCGGTGGCGATCGACTGGGGGGTGTTCCGTACCGCGTGGGCGGATGGCGCGATGGGCCGGGCCATGTGGATCACCCTCGTCGTCACGGCGATCATCACGATCGCGCAGCTCGTCACCTCGGTCCTCGCCGCCTACGCGTTCGCCTACCTCCGATTCCCGTTGAAAAACACCTTGTTCGTGCTGTTGATCGCGACGCTGTTGTTGCCGATCGAGGTGACCCTCGTCGCAAACATCCGAACGATTCGTGAGCTCGGATGGCTCGACTCGCTCCAGGGCCTCAGCGCGCCGTTCCTGGCGTCGGCCTTCGGGATCTTTCTGATCCGCCAGGGGTTTCTCGGGATTCCCTCGGAGCTCCGTGACGCGGCGCGCCTCGACGGATTCGGCCATCTCGCGTTCCTCCGGAAGGTGGCCATTCCGGTGAATCGCCCGCTGATCGGTTCGTTCGTTCTCATCACCGCGTTGAGCGCCTGGAACAACTACCTCTGGCCCCGCGCCGCGGTCACCGAGCAACGCTGGGAGACGATCCAGGTGGCGCTGCGCAGCATCAGCTCGCAGCGACCCGAGCGTTTCAACGTCGGCATCGCGGCCGCCATCATCGCCAGCCTGCCGATCCTGGCGTTGCTGGTGGTGTTCCAGAAACAGATCATCCGTGGCCTCACCGCCGGTGCGGTGAAAGGCTGAAGACCTCGCTCACCCGGGAGGAACCGTGTCAGGAACAAACGTCCATCGTCGCCGGCGGGTTGTCGGCCTCCTCGCTGCCGTCGCGCTGGTCGCCGGTGCGTGCGGTGGCGGATCGACCGACGACGAGGGTGCGGCGGATTCCGACGACGTCACCTGCCCGTACCAGGCCCTCTCGAAGGCGACCAAGAAGGTCGAGATCACCATCTGGCACACCTACACGGCGCTGGGGAAGCGAACCCTCGAGTCGCTGGTGAACAAGTACAACTCCTCCCAGGACAAGGTGGTGGTCAAAGCCGAGAGTCAGGGCGTTGGCTACCAGGAGCTTCACGACAAGATCGAGCAGGCCGCTCCGGATCGTTCGCTGCCGGCGCTGGTCGTACCCGACGACACCAAGACCCGCTACATCGCCGACAGCGGGATGTTCCTCCCCGCCCAGGCATGCTTTGACGCCGACCCGTCGGCCAAGGCGATCTACGACGACTTCCTGCCGATCGCGAAGGCTTCCTACACCCTCGACGGCAAGCTCTGGCCGGCGTCATTCTCCACCTACACGGCCCTCATCTATCTGAACCGAGCGCATTTCCGTGCGGCGGGCCTCGACCCGGACAACCCGCCCAAGACCATCGATGAGATGCTGAGCGCCGCGCGGACGATCAAGGCGGCGAAGTTGCCGGGCGTCACGAAGCCAATGGTCTTCGCGCCCTACTCGTATCTGCTGGAGTGGTGGCTGTCGGGCGCCGAGCAGGAACTCGTCAACCACGACAACGGCCGTGGCAAGGGGTACCCGGACAAGGCCGAGTTCGACAACGAGATCACCCGCGAGATCCTCCAGAAGCTGAAGGACGCGAAGGCCGAGGGGATCCTCGACGTGACCCAGGGGACCGACGGGAACGCGGACGATCTCCTCGCGATGGCAACCCAGCAGTCGTCGTTCCTCGTGAGCTCCTCCGGGGCGGCCTCCACGGTCGCCGGGGTGATCGACGGCACGGTGCGTGCCGAGGACCTGAAGGAGGAGTTCGGAGTCGAACTGCCCGCCGGGCTCAAGTTGGATCTCGACATCGGCGTCGGGGCGTATCCGGGCGTGAAGGAGGCGGGTCGCGGTCAGGTGGGCGGCGGCGTCTGGTACATGACCAACACCGTCCCGAAGGAGCAGCAGGCGGCGGCATGGGACTTCATGAAGTTCCTCAACAGTGAGGCCTCGCAGCTGAGTTGGGCCGTGGAGGGCTCGGTCGCTCCGGTCGGTCAGAAGATCGCGTCGGATCCGAAGCTCAACGAGGCGTGGTCCTCCACGCTTGGCGGACGCTGGCTGAAGGTTGCTTACGACGTGCTGGCCAACATCCCAACGGACTTCCCCGGACCGGTGATCGGGCCCTACGACCAGATCCGCGGCGCCATCAAGAAATGCATGGACCGTGTGCTGCTGAACGACGAGCCGATCGATCAGCCGGTGAAGGACGCGGAGGCCGAGATGACCGCGGCGTTGCGCGCCTACAACGAGGACGTCGGCGCGAACTGATCGACGTGGGGCTCACGCAGCGTCGACGACGCGGAGGGTGGGCCACTCGACGGTGATGGCTTCACCGTCGCCGAGTTCACTCCACAGCGTGCGGAAGCGCGCCAGCGGCTCGGCAGCCGGGGTCGGCCGACCCTGGTTGGCGAGGGCGACGTGCACGTTGACGAGGTGCTCGATGTCGTTCAGCTCGGCGCGCGTAGCGGTGAGGAGGCCGCCGCTGCGCCATGAGCGGTCTCGCCGCGGGGAGGTGATTGCATCGGCCCGATCCGCGACGCTCCCCCAGAACCCGTGATTTGCGCCGATTGCCGCTTCGACGACGAGTTGCTCGAGGTCGTGGGGGAGGGAGGCGGTTCCGAGCGCGGTCGAGCATCGCGGTCGATGACGGCGAGATCGGGTGACGACCTCCCACTCGACCATGCGGCGCGACATCCGCTTACGGAACGTGACCTTCATGTCACGAACCGTAGACGATATGACGGTTGTGTGTCATTCGTGTTTCGAGAATTTTCGGAACACGAATGACACACGGGCGAGTCGTCGGCTCCTCAGCGGCGGCGGCCGCCCAACTTCGCGCCCCACACGAGCACCCCTTGGGTGACGACTGCGGGCAGGCGGGAGAAGAGATCGATGATCTTGCCGTCGATCCCGACGAGGACCCGTCGGCGGTCGCGCTCGACCGCTGCGAGGATCTCCTTGGCGGCGTCTTCGGGGGTCGTGCGGGCGATCCGGTCGAAGCTGTTCCGGGCCTCCTCGTCGCCTCCTGCGATCGCCGCCGCCGACGAGTCGATCCGCGCCCGGCGGGCGATATTCGTCTTGACGCCACCGGGATGCACCGTGGTCGCTCGGACCGGTGAGCCGGCGATGTCGAGTTCCATGCGGAGCGCGTCGGTGAATCCTCGAACCGCGAACTTGGAGATGTTGTAGGCCGACTGCGACGGGACGCTGATCAGGCCGAAGACACTCGAGAGGTTGACGACGTGGCCTTCTCCCGAAGCTTCGAGATGCGGAAGGAACGCCCGCGTCCCGTTCACCACGCCCCACAGGTTGATGTCGATGAGCCAATGCAGGTCTTCGTCGGTCATGGTCGCGACGTTCGCTGCGACCGCAACGCCGGCGTTGTTGAAGATGAAGTTGACCTCACCGTGGTCGGCGACCACCTGGTCGGCCCATGCGTAGATCGCGTCGCGATCGGCGACATCGAGGCGCTGGTGGGTGACCTTGACGCCTCGGCCTTCGCAGCGTGCCACCGTCTCGGCGAGGCCGGTCTCGTCGATGTCGCTCAGGGCCAGGTGTGCGCCGCGTTCGGCAAGTGTTGTCGCGAGCGCACGGCCGATGCCCGATCCCGCTCCCGTGATCGCCGCGACGCGGCCGTTGAAATGGGTCATGCCGCCACATCCTTTCCTACGGCGGGGTTGTCGAAGCGCATCACGCCGTCGACGAGTGGGCTTCGCTTCAGCGCCCGATAATCGCGGATGTAGCTCTGGTACACCTGCCAGGGGAACGAGCTGCCCTGTTTGGGAAGCCGATCTGCGGCACGCGTGATGTAGCCGGAGCTCAACCCGAGCAGCGGTGCGGTCGACACCTGGGCGTCCTCGTTGATCGGGGTGCACTGGCGCATGCCGCTGCGATGCAGGTGGTTGAGCAGCTTGGAGACATACTCACAGGTGAGGTCGGCCTTGAGCGTCCAACTCGCGTTCGTGTAGCCGATCGCCATGGCGATGTTCGGGACGCCCTCGAGCATCATGCCCTTGTAGGTGAGCCGCTGGGAGGGGTCGACTTTCTCACCGTCGACGAGCACCTCGATGCCGCCCATGAACAGCACCTCGAGGCCGGTCGCCGTGATGATCACGTCGGCTTCGAGTTCCTCGCCGGATTCCAGGAGGATGCCCGACTCGGTGAAGGTCGAGATGTGATCGGTGACCACCGACGCGGTGCCCTTGCGGATCGCGCGGAACATGTCACCGTCGCGGACCGCACACAGGCGCTCGTCCCAGGGTGCGTAGTGCGGGGTGAAGTGGCGATCGATGTCATAGCCGCGGGGGAGCTGCGCCTGGACACCCTTGCGGAACACCTTTCGCATGAGGTCGGGTTGGCGGCGGCTCAGCTCGTAGATGCCCTGGGTGACCAAGGCGTTCATCCAGCGGACCGTCGGTCCGGACACCTTCGTCGGGAGCGCCCATCGGATGGCGTTCGCAATGGGGTTCTTCCCCGGGATCGAGATCACGTAGCTGGGGGAGCGTTGCAGCATCGTGACGTGCGCCGCTCGGTCGGCGAGTGACGGGACGAGCGTCACCGCCGTCGCTCCACTGCCGATCACGATGATGCGCTTGCCTGAGTAGTCGAAGTCCTCCGGCCAGAACTGCGGATGGATGATCGTTCCCTGGAAGCGGTCGGTGCCGGGGAAATCCGGCAGATAGCCCCGGTCGTAGCGGTAGTAGCCGGTGCAGGACAGCACGAACCCGGCGCTGATGGTGACCTCGGTCGCGTCGCCGCTTTCGGGATCGGTGCGTTCGGCGGTCAACAGCCAGCGTGCGTCGTCGGTCGACCACTCGGCCCGAAGGATCCGGTGGTTGAAGCGGATCTTGTCGATCGTGCCGTCTTCGGCCGCCGTGTCCTTGATGTACTGCAGGATCGTGTCGCCGTCTGCGATCGCCTTCTCGCCGTCCCAGGGTCGGAACGAGTACCCGAGGGTGAACATGTCGGAGTCGCTGCGGATGCCCGGATAGCGGAACAGATCCCAGGTTCCGCCCATGGCCGAGCGCGACTCGAGGATGGCGAACGACGCCCAAGGGCAGTTGGTCGACACGTAGTGCGCCGCGCTGACACCGGAGAGGCCGGCGCCGATGATGACGACGTCGAGATGCTCGACATCGCCCCGCTGAGCGGGCCCAGACGATGGTGCGGTCTTGGTTGGCATGGTGATCGTCCTTCGCTCAGGCGGCGCTCGTGGGGGCCACGAGCAGGTCGGTGATCTCGCCGGAGTCGCCGAAGAGGCGCTCGCGCCACGCTTGGAGCAGTTCGCTCGTGTCGTGGTCGTCGGGGTGGAAATCAGGGCGGTCGTAGTCCTTCAGTTGACGCCAGATGCCCTTGGAGACAACCGGCGACGAGCGAAGGTTGCGCCAACTCTTCCGAAGGACGCCCCGTCGGTAGGCCTCACGGTCCATCAGCACCGACACCAGGACCTGCAACGCCATCATGACGGCGAATCCGGGGCGGATGATCTTCATCGTCCAGACCCGCAGGCGTTCCGATCCGCCCACTGCTCGGTAGACGTCGAAGGCGACCGCCTTGTGCTCCGCCTCTTCGAGCGCGTGCCACAGGAACAGGTGCTCGACGCCTGGGTGGCCGAACTCCCCACGGGCGCGTTCATCGCCCAACAACATCTCGGCGAGGGTCGCGGTGAAGTGCTCGAGCGCGGCGGTGGCCGCGAGGTTCGAGATGGCGGGTGCCGCCTTGGTGCGGAACTCCAACGCCCGACGGGTCATGCGCTCGGAGCGCTTGATGCCGCGATAGCCGAGTTCCTCGAAGCGGTCGTTGAGGGCTCGGTGCTCCCGGCCGTGCATCGCCTCCTGGCCGATGAACCCGGCGACTTGGCGCTTGAGGATCGGGTCGTCGATCTGGTCGCGGTAGTAGCGGACCGACCTCACGAAGAAGTCTTCGCCATCGGGAAACACCGAGGAGAGGTTCGCTGCGAGGTGGCTCAGGATGAGATCACCGTGTGCGGCGAAGTGCTTGGGGAGATCGGCGAGCGGATCGGCAAAGGAGATCCGGCGGGTTGGGATGCGTCGGTCGCTCGAGGCTTGGCTCGGCGACTCCGCCGCGGTGGGTGCGGTTGCGGTGGTCGTCACGTTCATCACCCTAGACGAATTGAGAGATTCCCTCAATCCCTCAATTCGTGTAACCTGTCACTCGTGAGCAACTCGAGGTCCGCCACGAAGGGCGCGCAGACCCGCCGAGCGATTCTCGATGCCGCGATCGATCGATTCGGGCGTGACGGCTACCGGGCAACGTCCGTGGCGGACATCGCCCGCGACGCCGGTCTCAGCGGCACCGCGGCCTACGCCTACTTTCCCAACAAGGAAGCGCTGTTTCTGGCGGCGATCGACGAGGATGCCGCAGGCGTGATCGACGAGGGTCTCGGCACGCTGCATGGGGAGACCGTCGAGGACTGGCAGCGCGAGCTGGTCTTCACCCTCCTCGACGCCGTCGAGCGTCACCCGCTTGCGCGGCGGTTGCTCGGGGGCCTCGAGCCCGAGGTCACCGCGCGTGTGTTGGGGATCCCGGCGTTGGAAGAGCTTCGGAAGGCAACCGCCGCCCGGCTCGCAGCGGAGCAGCTGACGGGAACCGTCCGTCACGACATCGATCCGGTCGCGGTCGGCAACGGCATCGTGGCGATCGTCCTGTCGCTGCTCATGTCGATGGTGCAGCTCGGGCCGGAAACGGCACTTCCGTACTCCGAGGACGTCGCGGCGGTGTTCGCGGCGGCCATCGAGGCGTCAACCTGACAGTGCGAATCGCGGCGTGGGAAGCTCGCCGCATGCGTCGCCGGCGACAACCGCTCCGACTTCGTGCGCTCAGTGCCTTGTGGCTCGCGTTGGTTGTGGGGCTCGCCTCGGTCGGGATCAACGTCGGCCAGTCGGCGGGCGCCGATGTCGATCCGGCCGCAGTCACTCGCGATGCGGCCGAGTGGCTGCGCTCCGAGCTGCGTGACGGAGGCGGCTCGCTGGAGCATCTCGGTCGGGCTGACTGGGGCCTGACGGCAGACGCGCTCATCGCGTTGGGGTCGACCGACGAGCTGACGACTCCCGTCGCTCGGAATGCCGCCGCTCAGATGCTGGCACACCGCAGCGAGTTCGTGACCTGGGACGAGTTCGGCGACGAGTTCCCCGGTGTTGTCCTCGCCGGCCCGCTCGCTAAGACCCTCCTCGTGGCGCAGATCTACGACGCGCCCGACGCCGAGCGGGCGGCCATGGAGGCGCAGCTCCGTGGCCTGATCGTTCGCGACGGCGCCGATGCCGGACGGGTCGCAGATCGCAACCCGTTCGACGTTGACACGTCGAGTTCCTTCACCGAGGCACTGGCGGTCGCTGCGCTCGGGCGAACCGATGGTGGCGTGCCGGCATCGGTGCTCAATCACCTCCTCGCCCAGCAGTGCCCCGCCGGGGGATTCCGGCTCGCCCTCTCGGGCGGTACCTGTTCCGACGACGCCGTGATCGACACGGATGCAACAGCGATGGTGACCCAGGCGTTGCTCGGAGTCGCCCCGACCCCGGCGCGAGACGCTGCCGTTGCTCGGGCTGCGACGTGGCTCGACGGTGCGCAGGAGGCGTCGGGGGCATTCGGCGGTACGGGCCCGACGGCCGCCGCGAACACGAACTCGAGCGCGCTCGCAGCTCAGGCGCTCCGTGCTGCGGGCCACCTCGAGTCGGCCGATCGCGCAGCAGCATGGGTCGCAGCCCTCCAGCGCGTGGACGTCGCGGCCGATCGGGGAGCAATCGCCTATGACCGGGCAGCGGCGGATGCGGCGGCCGACGAAGGGATCGACCCCTTGGCGCGTGACCAGTGGCGGCGGGCGACCACCCAGGGCGTGATGGCCTTCGGTGCGCCCGTCATCGGACTGATCGGCGTCCCCTCGTCGCCGACTGTCACGACCACCACCTCCGCTGCAGGTGACCCAACGTCGACGACAACCACGACGGTTGCCACGACCACGACGACCCAGGTGGCCACCACGGTTGCCACGACGACGACGGTGCCCGCAGTCGACGGCACCTCCACGACGATCGATGCCCCGAGCCCAACAACCACCGCACTTCCTGAGGTGGAGGTCTCCGCGACGAACACCGACGAACGTGTCGACGTCCTCGCCGCAACCCGACGTTCCTCAGCGGCGAGTGCTGCTCTCCCGCGCACGGGCGGCGCTGTGTCCGAACTCTGGCGTCTCGGCCTCGCGATGATTGCCGCAGGTCTGCTGCTCGTTGGGGTGCCTCGACGCAGGTGATGGAACCTGCCAGGGTGGTGGCATGGCTGTCATCGTCGGAGTGGATGGTTCGAGTGGTGCCGCGAGCTCGCTGCGCTGGGCACGGTCGCTGAGTACGAGGCGGGAGTGGCCGCTTCGTGCGGTGCTCGCGTGGGGGTACCTCGATCAACATCACGCTGGTCTCCCGACTTTCGATCCGAACTACGGCGACGATGACGCCGCCGCAGCGCTCGACGCCTTCGTCGTTGAAGCGCTCGGTGACGACGCTGCCGGAGTCGAAAAGGTCGCGGTGTGCGACTTGCCTGCCCGAGCGTTGCTCGAACAGGCGAGCGACGGCGATGTGCTCGTCGTGGGTGCTCGAGGTCTCGGAGGTTGGAAGGGGTTGCTGCTCGGCTCGGTCAGCCAGCACGTCCTGCACCATGCGACGGTGCCGGTGGCGGTCGTTCGTGAAGGCGAGTCCGCCGAGCGTGGACACGGGCGCGTCGTGGTGGGTATCGACGGTTCGGCAACGTCGGTTGGCGCACTCGAGTGGGCGGTGGCTGAGGCGGCGAGCCGGGGCGCTCAACTCGAGGTCGTCCACTCGTGGCAGATGGTGATCGCCGGACCGTCGCCCTACGCCGTCGCTCTGGACCCCCAACCGTTCGAGGACTCCGCCCGTTTCATCCTCGATGACACGATCGCGAAGGTCGACCTCGGGGCGTTGGCCTCCGAGCCCATTCGCACCGTTGCCGCGGGCTCTGCGCGCTCGACGTTGCTCGACGCCGCCGAGCAGGCCGATCTGCTCGTCGTCGGTGCCCGTGGGATGGGAGGCTTCCGAGGGATGTTGCTGGGTTCGGTGAGCCACGCCGTCGCCCAGCACGCCGCGTGTCCCGTGGTGGTGACCCCGGCCATCTCGTGATTGTGACCCTGGTCCCTGTCGGCTGACACGGATCGGGTCGATGCTCCCAGGACGCCAACAGACGCAAATGGGGGTCCAGACATGCCCGACGTGATCGATGTAATGCTCATCGAGAATCGCCCTCACGCCGGGGATCGAGCGGCGTCGGAGCTCGAAGCAGCGGGGCACCGGGTGCACCGCTGCTTCGAGCCAGGTGATGAGTCGTTCCCGTGCCGCGGGCTTCTCGACGCCTCGCTGTGTCCGCTCAACGCGGGGGCTGAGGTTGCCATGCTCGTTCGCCAGGGCGTTTCGCCCCACCCGTCCGCGCTCGAGCAGGGTGTGCACTGCGCTGTGCGGGCGGGCCTGCCAATCGTTGAGGACGGGACCGACATGCTCGACCCGTTCGATTCGTGGGTACTCATGCGGGTTGACGATGATCCGGTTGCCGCGTGTGTCGAGGCGATCCACCAGCGACTCGAACCCCTTCGCCACGCCTTGGGCGAGATGACCGATGTTGTGATGAGGGCAGTCGGTCGCCCGGATTCAACGATCGCCTGGGCGATCGAGGACACCGGGTCGACCCTGCATCTGACCGGCCGTGGGCCCGACTTGGACAAGGCCGCGAAGTCCCGATTGGCGGTTCGGGCCCTCGACGTGGTCAACGGGCTGGGATTCGAGCGCGAGCGGATCGACGTGAGCTACGAGGGGCTCGGCACCGCCTGACGCGTTCGCTGCCCGGCTGCTGGCGAGCAGTCGTGTGAGGTCGAGCGCGAGGCGACGATGTGGCCTCCCTCGCGCCGTGGCGATCGCCTGGAGGAATTCCGCCCAACCCGGCCGTCGCCGTGACATGATGCGGCGTGATTTCGTCTGCCGGGCTGGGGGGAAGTTCATACCGGCCCGCGGTCGCCCAACGACCGAATCGAGGACTCCGTGTCTGACGCTGATCAGCGGGCCGTCGGCGTGAGCGCCGTCGCTGCGGATGACGATCGCTTCATCCTGCGTGACGAGCCGCCGACGATGAGCCCAACCGGGTATCGAAAGTTTCTCGAGCAGCGAGTCCGAACGCTCCTGTCGAACCTGAAGACGAACATCCCGAAGATGGTGATCGCCGGCGCCCTCGGGTTCGTGATCAGCTGGGTGGCCAACGTCTACACGATGGCCTACCGCCACGATGGCTTTCAGGTCCCGAGCGGGACGACCGCAACCGGTGAAGGCAATCTCGTCCGCGGAACGTCGTTCTGGTTCGTGGCCGCGATGGTCATCTCCGCTGTCGTCACACACGGGGTGATGGTCGGGATGGATCGTTTCGTCGAGGATGTCCGCTCGTTTCCGGTCAAGATCCGTCGTCTGCTCGAGGACGACGGCAGCACCGCTTTCGCCCACGCGCTGTACGGCTTTGCCGGGGCGACGCTGATCACATGGGTCCTCGGGCCGTCGCTGAGTGGGATCGTCGCGGTTGGCCTCGTGCTCGCGATCGTTTCGCTCTTCCGTCCCGTCATCACCGGCGCGCTGTTCATCGGATGGCGCTACATGGTGTCGACCTTCGCCCCGGCGAACCCGGCGCAGACGCGCATGGAGTCCGTCACCGTTTCGACGCTCGGTGCTGCTGGGGCGATGGCGACGGCGGTCGTCATCTCATCGGTGACCATACGAATCGTCATTGGGGTGGGGGCGCTGATCGCTGCGTTGGTCCTGAGCGGGCGCATCAACACGAAGACCGCCGCCACGATTATCGCCCTGGGCACGCCCGTCGCGTGGATGCTGCTCAGCAACTCGCAGGCGCTCGCTGATGACGGAGGCTGGGCCGAGTGCGGCAACAGCATCACGAACTGGTTCAACTGCAGTGGCTCTGACCGTGTCCGATGGCTCGCCCTCTACGGCGCGGGTGCGTCGGGCATCGGCTCCGCGCTCGGCGCCGGGGCAACGGGCCCGCCGACCTACGGGCCACCCGACAAGCCGTGGACCGAGATGACCGAGGAGGAGCGCGACGGATTCGTCGATGAGTACGTCCGACGCTTCATCGAGACCCATCCCAACGCAACTCCGGGGCAGATCGCTCGATTCCGAGAAGGCCTCGAGTCGCGACCTGCCGACTGGTGGGACAAGACGAAGTCCTACGTCAAGGACTTCGGCAACGCGTACTGGGACGACCTGTCCTCGGGCAAGCAAGCCGAGGGTCTCGAAGGCTTCTTCCAGG
>JAKOVA010000279.1 GCA_029782335.1 Actinomycetes bacterium
GAGGCGCAGCGGGTGAAGCTGGCGTCGGAGCTGGCGAAGCGGTCGACCGGCCACACGATCTACCTGCTGGACGAACCGACGACGGGCCTGCACTTCGAGGACATTCGCCGGCTGTTGACGGTCCTCACGCGGCTGGTGGATCAGGGCAACACTGTGTTGGTGATCGAACACAACCTCGACGTGATCAAGACTGCGGACTGGATCATCGACCTGGGCCCCGAAGGCGGTTCGGGTGGCGGTCAGGTGGTGGTGGAGGGCCCGCCGGAGCTCGTGGCGAAGACCCCCGGGTCACACACGGGCGAGTTCCTGGCGGGGTTGTTGGGCTAGGGGCGCGTGTCGTCGTCAATCGGACGCCGAGCGAACATGTCGGCACCGAATGCCGCGTCGCTCGTCCTGACCAGTGCACCGCTAGCTGTCGGTCTGGCGAGTTCATACCCATAGCTCTCTAGCAGGGATGCGATGGGTGATCGGTCCTCGTGGAGTAGCTCGAGGCTCCGCTCATTCCACTCAAGCTGGATGTAGTCGACCCGTTGCTCGGCCAGCGCCCGTCTCATCCCACGCATGACCAGGTGTTCAGCCCCCTCAACGTCGATCTTGATGCCGCGAACCACTCGATCTCCGATCACCTCGTCGAGCGGAACAAGGCGAACTTCAAGTGACGATGCAGAATCGGAATCGGTCAGCGAGTTCATCGTTCCGCGATCGAGGGTAATTCTTCCGACGCCTGCGGAGTCAGCGGCTGCAACCCGGTGTAGTTCGACGGGATACTCGTTGAGGTGCATGTTCCTGACGAGTTGGTTGGCCGCGTCTGGTATCGGTTCCAACGCGACAACCTTGGCGCCGAGATCGGCTGCCCAAACCGAATAGACACCGACGTTGGCTCCGACGTCGACAAAGAGGTCACCCGGTCGCAGCACGCGTGCCCAGAACGTCATCTCCGGATAGTCCGGCGGATTCGCGTATACACAGGAAGACGCACTGTGCGAGCCACGATGTACTTCGATAACTGATGTGCGTCCCAGGTGAGCTACAACGACTTCGCCGCGTCGCGCCTTCAATTGATAGGCCAGCGCTTGCACAAGAGCCCTGGCGCGGCGCCCTCGGTTCGCGGGGTGTGTCCAGACGAAGCGAAGCACCTGGCCGGCCGTGACCAGCCCCTTCATGAGGGTCGTCCGAGCGTCGGACCGATGGCAACTCTCAAGTTGGGCCGGTCGCGTCCAGGCCTGCGCGCTCCAATCATTGACAGGCCACTTCCGTTCCGTTGACAACGGCGATGAGCACGCGTTCCCACTTGGCGGCCATCACGTCGTGACCTGCGTGTTCGGCCGCCCAGCGAGCGGCGCTCAACCCGCGGCGCGCCAGCTCGGCAGGGTCGGCGAGGGCCATCCGGATGGCGTCTCCCATTGCAGATCCGTTGTTTGGTTCAACGATCCATCCGCCCCCAGCGCTTCTCACTACCTGTGCTGCAGGTGAGTCGAGCTCTGCCGCGAGCACAGCTGGGCGACCCGCGCTGAATATCGATAGCAACTTTGAGGGCACCGATGCCCAGGCAACGCCGGGTCGCAGCGGAACAATGTGCAGATCCGCGCTGGCGTACACATCACCAAGCCTGGACCGATCGAGGTAAGGGGAGAAATAGACATGATTCGCCGACCTCCTGGCGAGGCGCTCGCGCAACTCAGCGAGTCCAGCGCCGTCGCCGTGAATGATGAGCGAAGCGCCAGCGGCCTGAGTTGCGTCGACTGCTACATCAAGATCTTGGCTCCGGCCGACGTTGCCCGCGTACATCACGACGGGTCGATCTGTGGGAACGGATAGGCCGACCAGATAGTCCATGTCTCGTTCCGCGCTAACGAATGGTCCGCGGTCAATACCGTTCGCGATTGCATAGACGGGCGTGTCGACTCTGCTCCGCTTGATGATCGGGATGAATGCGTCATCAAGCACGACGACAGCTGTGCTCCGGCTGTAGATCCAAGTCGCAAGCCGCCGGAGTGAATGCTGCAACCGACCTGGCGGGCCGCCGATTGCCCCCACAACTTCTGGATAGAGGTCCTGCACGTTGTAGATCACTGGACATCGGTGTCGTCGACCGAGCGCCACTCCGATCAACCCCAAAGTCAGCGGTGGAGATGGAACTACCACAACATCAGGTGAGGGGCGCCGCCAGCCAGCGATCAAAGCCCCAGCGGTGAATGCGAGGTACTCAATGACACGCCCTGCAATGCTGGCTCGGTCTCCGGCAAACCGACCGAGCGCGCGCCGGTGCGACACCCCTGAGCTTTCTGTCGCGCAGGCCACCGGACTAACGACGACCACGTCGTGCGCTCGGGCTCCGAGCGCCCGCGCCAATCCGCCGACTACTTCCGCGTTCGCCAACGGCTGCGGCAAGAAGTACTGGGAGACGATCATCACTCTCAAGTCGGACCTCCGAGCATTCGCTCGTAGCGTGCGGTGAAAGCTGCAGCGATCTCCGACCATGCGAAGACCGCTGCAGCGTCTGCCGCCCGGCGAGCTCGAACCGTTTCTGGGTCCACCTTCACCGTACCCAGGTCGAGCGGCTTGATGCCGACGGGCACGATGCTGTTGCACAACGACGCGAGCCATCGGCTGAAGTCATCCTCGCCAACCAGCACGAGTGCGCCTGTGCCGGCCGCTTCGTAGATGCTGATTGACGGAAGGCGCGGGAATACGACGGCGTCGGCAGCGTGGTAGATCGCCGAGAGGTCGTGTCGGCCGAGATACCCGAGTCTGGTCAGTCTTCCGGCCTCGACGAGTCGGGGAGCCGCGGAAGTCATGGCCGACCAACTTGGGGAGTCGATTGACCCTGCGACGACCAGATGAACGGATGAATCGGCAAAGCGGTGCTCAACTGCGGCCGCAAGTGCTTCTGGGCGCTTCCCGGCATGCAGCTTCCCGGTGAGCGCGACGACGACTTCATCGGGTGCCACGCCAAGGTCTGATCTGGAGCGTTGACGCAACGCCGGGTCCCACCCGAAGACGGCGGGATCGAACCCGAGTGGGATCATCTCGACCTTGTCGAGGGACAGCCCTAACCGTCCCGCCAGGAAGCCCCGTTCATGGGGGCCGATCCCGACCCACGCGCTGACGCTGGCACGAAGGGCTGAGCCGAACGCGACTCTGTAGGCGTCGTAGATCCAACGATGCGGCAGTCGCGTCGAAGCTGGGGCGATCGCCTCGTGGATGTGGTTGTCAACAAGCACCGGCGTTCCACCCGCGGCCAAGACTCGCACTGCGCGGACCGTCGTCGGCGAGAATGGGCCGTGGACGTGGGCCACCTCGGGGTTCACCGAGGTTAGGGTCCCCTCAAGCCCTGACAACCATGTTCGGTCATGTCCGAGCTGTCGGGCATCAAGCCGAATGACCTGAACGCCAGCGGCCGCCAACTCCGAGATTCCTAGTTGTTCATCGGGTCCAGCAGTCGCGACGGTGTGCTGTCGAAGGTGGGAGGAAACGACCGTAACGTCGTGACCGGCTCGAGCCTGGTCCCGTGCGAGGAAGTACTCCTGGTATCCGACGTCAGTATGGAAGTAGTCGATGACGTGGCAGATCTTCATCGTTCCCGCACCGATATCAAGGAGATGACCGCCAGCGCGCCGTATCCGAGGAGCGTTGCCCAGGCCGCTCCAATAACGCCCCACTGAACTGCGAACAGCACACACCCACCAATGCCGAGAGCTCCTGCGACGAGGTAGTTCGCGAGAGCGCGGCGCGTTCGTCCCTGCGCAAGCAGGATGCCGTAGGTGATGCGTGTGATGCCCTGGAGTGCGGCCGCGGCTGCGACGATCGCTGCGACGATCGGAAGTCGTTCATCGCGGAGAATGAGGTCGAACAACCCAAGCGATGCGCCTACCAGCACAACTGTCGGCGCAAGGATCGCAAGCCCGACCGCTCCCGCGGAGATGCGTATGACTAGCGATCGGGCTGACGCTCGTGACTGGTCGTCGGCCTGGGAGTCGCGAACCACGGCCGGAAGCGTCGCGCTGTTGACGGGTCCGAGGATCAATTCGAGCGCGCCCTCCGCGAGCTGATACCCGAGCGTGTAAACGGCGACTGCCGACGGTCCGAGAACCGCCTGGATCACGAAGCGATCACCGTAGCCAAGCATGTAGCTGACTGCAGCGAACTGGCTGAGCGGTCGGCCCACGGACCGGGCGGCTTCCCGGTCGGCAGCATTGGGCCGTGTTAGCTGGCCGCGTGTAGTTGGCAGCGCAACCAGCAGGCCCACAATCGCTGCTGGGGCAATGACCCCGAGTGTTCCGCCAAGAATGGCGGCACCAGCTGTGGCGGCGAGCCACGCCAGAACCGCTCGACTGGCGAGCAGGGCACTGGCAGCGGCGAAACGATGCGATGCCTTGAGCGTCTCGGCCTCGAACAGAACGAGCGCTTGGCCAACGGTCCAGATCGCGGCGCCGCCAATGACCGCGGCTCCTTGGCTGCTCAACGGAGCCATCGCCACGGCGGCGAGCCCTAGCGCGCTCGATACCCACGCTGTTCGAACGACGACGATCGTTCGGAATCGGCCCCGAATCTCCTCTGCGTTCGATTGCTCAGTTCCAATGAGTCGGAGCGCGGTGTGGGCGGGCCCGAGCGCCAGGACAGCGGAACCGACATTTGCCAGCACCCAGCAGAGGCTCACGTACCCAAGCGTCGCAATGGAATCGAGCCGCTGGATCGCAACGAAACCGAGATAGGAGGCAATTCCCGGGATAGCAGTGCCGGGGATAGATAGCAACACCCCGCGACGAATTCGATCGTTCACGTCGACGTCGAAATGCAGCCATGGACGACCTCAATGATGTGATCGACGTCACTAGGCGAGAGCTGTGGGTGGAGCGGAAGAGTCAGACAGCTCGATGCCCACGCCCGCGAGGACACGAGCGGGTCCTCAGGAGCGAACTCTTGAAGCGACGGTTGCTCGTCGAGGGCTAGCGGATAGTGGCGACCGGTTGGAATCCCCTTCGCTGCGAGATCTCGTGCCAAGTCGTCGGGATCGAGACCTGGTGTTCGAATGACCGCAAGATGAGGAGCGCTGGACTCCCCGTACTCGACGAAGGAGCTGATCGCTCGGCCATACCGCAAGGCGAGCGCGCGAGTCACCGCGACGCGGCTGTCTAGACGTTGGAGTCGCAGCCGGAGAACTGCGGCGTGCACCTCGTCGAGCCGTGAGTTCCGCGCCTGCAGTTCGTGGCGATAGCGCACCTCGCGCTCCCCGTGACTCCGCCATGCCCGAACCTCCTCCGCCAGCGCCAGGTTCTGCGTCACCACTGCGCCGCCGTCACCGACAGCGCCGAGGTTCTTGGTCGGATAAAACGAAAATGCGCCGAACGCTCCGGTCGAACCGACGGGTGATCCGTCGTCTAGATGGGCGCCCTGTGCCTGGGCACAGTCCTCAACGAGGTGAATGCCCAAGGGGTCGAGGGCAGATTTGAACGCGCGGGAATCCGCAGGGATTCCGTACAGATGCACCAGAATCACAGCCCGAGTTCGTGGGGTGATCGCGGCCATCATCGCGCTCAAGGCAAGGTGCGGAGTATCCGACTCAACATCGACGAAGACAGGCGTCGCTCCAGCCTCTATCACTGCCACGGCAGTCGGAAACGCTGTGAATCCAGGGACGATGACCTCGTCTCCTGGTCCGACTCCCAGCGCTCGCAGCCCAAGGGAGAGCGCGTCCGTCCCGCTGGCCACGCCGACCGCGGCTGCGGCGCCAGAGGCAGCGGCAAGCTCCTGCTCGAAGGCGGTGACCTCAGGTCCCAAGACGAACCAGCCGCGCTCAAGAACTCGGCGCACTGCGGCGAGTTCCTCCTCCAGGTCTGGGGGGTTGACGCGCAGGTCGTTGAGTCGAAGCCGAGTCACCAGTAGTGGTCTCCATGCTCGAGGTAAAACTCCACCGTGCGTCGCAACCCCTCCTCTAGCCCGACCGTGGGTATCCAGCCGAGCTCCGCCGTGATCCGGGAATAGTCAGCCTCGAAGTCCCCGATGTCGATTCTCGACTTCTCCGGTGGCCATTCAGCGTCGATGATCTCGCCCTTACCGACAATTGCGATGAGGAGTTCGGAGAAGGCCCGCAGGGTAAATGCAGGGCGAGCCCCCGTGTTAAACACACGTCCTGAGAGCTGGTCAGCACGCGCCCCAGCACGTAGGAACGCGTCGACGACGTCGGTTACGTAGTTCGCGTCGCGGAGCTGCCCTCCGCCTCCGTACAGGGTGATGGGGCGATCCTCTATGGCGGCACGGATGAAAACGGGGATGAAGCCCTGCCGTCCGTGGTGCATCAGCTGACGTGGGCCGTAGGTGTTGGTCAGCCGCAACGCGACCGTGGGAAGGCCATAGACGTCTGCGTAGAGGAGGTGGTACTGCTCACCGGCCTGCTTGTTGATGCCGTTGACGTCAGTGGGATGAATTGGATGCCGCTCATCCACCGGCAGGTAGTTGGGACGCCCGTAGATTTGGCGGGTGCTGGCATAAACGACGCGAGTACCCGGATGCACATGGCGGAGTGCCTCCATGAGACCGAGTTGAGCACGACAGTTGATTTCCAGGTCGGTCTCCGGGTCAGTCATCGAGTCGATATGGCTCACCTGGCCCGCGAGGTTGAAGACGCACTCCTGTCCCTTCAGGAGGTACCCCAAGCCGTGCCGGTCGCGGATATCGGTGATGGAAATACGGACCCGGTCGGCGAACGATTCCACATTGAACTCATTTCCACCGTACTCGGGGATCAGTGAATCGACGATCGTGACGCTCGCACCGAGTTCGACAAGACGTTCCGAGAGATGTGAGCCAATGAAGCCCAGCCCACCCGTGACCATCACCGGGCGCTGGTAGTACCAGCTTTCGTAGTCGGTCCGTGTGGGCTCGCTCACGTCACTCCGTACAGGATTCTCTCAATGGCGTCGCCGACCTTCTCCCAGCAGTGGCGCTCTCGAATCATCTTCTCGGCCGCAGTGCCGAGGGCGAGCAGGTCGTCCTGAAGCATGTCGAGCAGCGCCTCGGCTGGGTCGTCGGTTGCTCCGAGTGTCCTGCCAGCACCGTACTCGTCGAGAAATGGGGCTTCGGCCTGGACAGAAAGGAGGAGCGGGGTCCCCACCGATGCCGCTTCGAGCGACGCAAGTGAAGTTTCCTCGTAGTGGGTTGGCGTGATGGCGAACAAGTCGGCCCTTCGGTATGCGTCGAAGCGGCGATCACCATAGATCGGTCCGGGGAACGACACGCGATGGGCGATCCCGAGTTCGGTGGCTAGGGCTTGTGCGGCCGCTTGCCCGCCGCTGTCATCACGCCCGGCGACCACGAGCCACACGTCGGGGTGGCGTGGCGCGACTCGAGCGAAGGCGGAGATGAGCCTCTGCACGCCCTTCAGAGCGTGGATTCGACCAAGGAACAGAACTACCCGTGCACCGTCCGGCACTCCGAGGTCGATCGGTCCGGTGGGCTCAGGCGGTGGATCGAGAGCGAGTGGCACGAGGTGAACACGGTCCGGGTCGGCACCCGCGGCGCTGTACAGCGCCGCCTCATGGTGAGTCTGGGCAATGAGCGCGGCAGCGCCCTCAACCATGGGTGTCACGAAGAGTCGGTCATACTGGGTTCGCAAGGCGCCCTTCCAGCCCCCGCGGCGGGGCAGCGTGCCGTGAGCACTGACAACGAGCGGTATCTCGCGTCGCCGCGCGGCGCGCCAGGTGAGGATGGCGAGTTCATGTCGCATCTCCGAGAGGTGGATCACGTCCGCCTGGACTGTCCTCAAGGCGCGCCGCATGCCTCGGGGCTGGAATCGGTATCGCTCGAATGCCATGCGCGGCGAAAGGTTCGGGAAGCGGTGGACTGATACCCCGTCGAGATCGACAATTCCGGCTGGGAGACGGGCATCCGCTTGGTACGCGTCAGTTGTAAAGACAGTGACGTGGTGCCCACGTCGGCGGAGTTCCTTGGCCTCCTCGGTCATCACCTTCGGAGGGCCCCCAAACGCCCAAGCCGGCTCGTAGTACGGCACAACCTCCAAGAGCGAGATGGGTTCAGGCATCAAGTGAACGAGTAGGAGCCGCTTCGGGGTTCGCCCGGTACCAGTCGTAGGTTTCGCGAAGCCCGTCCTCCAGGCTGATCCGATGACGCCATCCGAGTGCGTGGAGCCGCGAGACGTCGAGCAGTTTGCGTGGCATGCCATCGGGCTTGGTTGGATCGAATCTCAGTTCGGACTCGGGGTAGACCACGTCGCGGATCGCGCGGGCGATCTCCGCGATGGTGAGGTCCTCACCGGTGCCGACGTTCAGGTGGCCGAGGTCCGAATAGTTCTCCATCAGGAAGAGGCAGGCGTCTGCGAGATCGTCGACATGGAGTAGTTCGCGGCGAGGGCGGCCCGTGCCCCAGACCTCGACAGCGGCGTGTCTGGCTGATTTGGCTTCGTGAAACTTTCGCATCAAGGCCGGAACGAGATGGCTCGACTCGAGGTCGAAGTTGTCGTTCCGACCGTATAGGTTGGTCGGCATCGCCGCGATGAAGTCATCGCCGTACTGTTTGCGATACGCCTGACAGAGCTTGATTCCTGCGATCTTCGCGATGGCATAGCTCTCATTCGTCGGCTCGAGTTCGCCGGAGAGCAGTGCCTCCTCCCTCATCGGCTGCTCGGCAAGCCGGGGGTAGATGCAGGAGCTGCCGAGGTACAGCAGCTTGGTGACGCCGACCTCGTGCGCCGCATGGACCACGGTTGCGTGGATCAAGAGGTTGTCGTAGATGAAGCGTGCCGGGAAGGTGCTGTTGGCGAGGATGCCACCGACCGTGCCGGCGACGAGGAAGACGTACTCAGGGCGGTTGTCGGCAAACCACCTGTTCACAGAAGCCTGGTCCCGGAGGTCGAGCTCTCCTCGAGAGACCAATAACAGGTTCGTGTACTCCGCTTCCTGAAGTCGGCGAACGATGGCGGATCCCACCAGACCGCGATGTCCTGCCACGAAGATCCGTGCGCCTGGCGGAATGGGATTCGCGCTCTGAGTCATGTTCCCCTTCAACGGTCGATTCAGCCGCTGAACTCAAACTTTACGAGCTTGCTGCGGAGATCGGGCGAAGTTTCGCGCGCGCAGTATGTGCGATTGGGCAACTTGTCACACGAGCAGGTATCCGGCGAGGTCACCCACCTCCACACGCTCCACCGCGTGAGCCCCGAACAGTCTCCGCATAGCGCGGTCGGTTCGTAGCCATCCGGCAGGAGACCCCCCTCGCATGCGAGTCGCGATCTCGCGGCCAATTGCTCGAAGCGTGAGCAGTTCGGATATGGCGATGAGAATTGGCGGTCGCCATTGACTGAACAGCCGCGCCCAGGTCGCGTCGTTGAGTTCTGTGTCAACTCGGTGTAGGACGTGCAGGTCGGCATCGAGTTGGGGCGACCTGGAGAGGTCGTGGTCGACAAATTCGATCTCTGGAGCGACGGATCGCATCTGCACCAGGGTCTGGGGACTAAAATCGGTACACCGAAGTCGGTCGACTCGTTCGACCAGATGTCGCTCCATGAGAGCCGTGCCGGCGCCGTAGGACGCGACGACTCGTGCTTCCAGCGAGGCTGCGATGATCGCGATCTGCTGTGCGCGTCTTGTGAGGTGCGGGTTCGAGTCCGCGAGTTGGAACCAGTCGGACCGATCGAGTGGCACTCGGAACGGGCTGTCGGTTTGTCGAATGGCATCCCAGGAAGCCGGACCATCCAAGGGCTGCCTGGTGGGCGTCCGATACCGATGCCGAACAGTTAACGGGACAGCGGAGCCGAACCCTTTCGGCGTGAGACCGCGAACGGTTGTTCCGTGTTCTCGCTCCCTCACACAATCTCCAGCATCCGGTCCAGCGCGACCTTCGCCCACTCGGCCACCTCCGGGTCCACCTCGATGCGGTTCGGCACCCGGCCCTCGACCAGTTCCTCGAGCACCCAGGCCAGGTGCGGGCCGTCGATGCGGAACATCGTGGAGCACGGACACACCAGCGGGTCGAGCGACATGACGGTCTTGTCGGGCGTCTCGTTGGCGAGGCGGTTCACCATGTGGATCTCGGTGCCGACCCCAATCACCGAGCCCGCCGGCGCTTCGGCCACGGCCCGCAGGATGAACTCGGTGGAACCCACCTGATCGGCCCGCTCGCACACCTCGTGGCTGCACTCGGGGTGCACCACCACGATCCCCTCGGGATACTTCGCCCGGAAGTCCTCGATCTGGCCGACCGAGAACCGCTGGTGCACCGAGCAGTGCCCCTTCCACAACAGGAACGTGGCGTCCTTGCAGTCGGCCTCGCTCAATCCGCCCAAGTCTTCCCGGGGGTTCCACACGGCCATGTGCGACTCGTCGTAGCCCATCTGGAACCCGGTGTTGCGGCCGAGGTGCTGATCGGGGAAGAACAGCACCTGATCGCCACGCTCGAACGACCACTCCAACACCGCCCGAGCGTTCGACGACGTGCACACCGCACCGCCGTTGCGCCCGACGAACGCCTTCAGCGCGGCCGACGAGTTCATGTAGGTGATCGGCACCACCCGGCTGATGTCGACGATGTCACTCAGCGACTCCCACGCCTCGGTCACCGCCCAGAGCTCGGCCATGTCGGCCATGGAACAGCCGGCGTTCAGGTCGGGGAGGATCACCTGCTGGTGGTCGCCGGTGAGGATGTCGGCCGCCTCGGCCATGAAGTGCACACCGCAGAACACGATGTAGTCGGCCTCGGGTTTCGCCGCGGCAAGCTTCGCCAGCTTGAACGAGTCGCCGCGGGCGTCGGCGAACTGAATCACCTCGTCGCGTTGGTAGTGGTGGCCCAGGATGAAGAGGCGATCGCCCAACGTCGCCTTCGCCGCGGCGATCCGCTCGGCGAGTTCCTCCGGTGGCGCTGCGGTGTAGCGCTCCTCTAGGGGGGTCTGGAGTCTGAGCATGAGGGTCCTCCTCGGGGGTGACCTCGATTTGGTGACCAGTGGGGACAGCCGGGTCGCCTCTCCCACGGGGATGTTGGTCTCGAAGTCGTGATATGTGCGCCGGATTCCCGGCCGGCGTGGCACCGACTCTAACCCGCCGACCCCCGAGAAGCTTCCCCCATCGACGAAGTTCCCGTTCCTTTCGTCACACCCCCGCCATACCCTTTTCACCATGCGACGGCTCGCGCGCCTCCTCAGCTACCTCGGCGGCGCGATCGCGGTCGTCTGTCTGAGCATCTACCACGGCTCGCAGATCGCGGTTCCCACCTACACGTTCACCGGCACGTCACGCTTCTCGTGGGCGCTCGCCTATGCACTGCTCCTCGGCATCGCCACCTACGCCGTGGGCCTGCCCGACCAGCCCACCAGCGTCACCCAGGCCACGTGGCTCTCGTTCCTCGCCGTCCTCCTCGCCTCGCTCGGTATCTCGCTGCCACAGCTCGCCACCGGCGACGCATTGCTCCCACGGTTCGTCGTCTTCGGCGCAGCGCTCGTGCTGATCCCGTGGCAGGTGGGGTTGAACTTGGTTTCACGAAGCGGCCGTCACCGAGACGAAGGCCGCGACCGCGTGCTGCTCGTCGCCGAGCCGGCCGAACGCGAACGCCTCATCGACGACTTTCGCCTCGAACTCGAACACGGCGCGTCGCTCGTCGGAACGATGACCCCTGCCGAGGCCGCAGGTGACGAGCCGGGACGCAACCCGCTCGTCGACGAGCAGGCCCGAGCGAAGGC
>JAKOVA010000049.1 GCA_029782335.1 Actinomycetes bacterium
CGCCCTGGGCCGCGGTGGCGATCTTCGTCTTGTAGTAGGCCTGCTCGACCTGCGCGTCGATGGCCGTGAGGGCGGCGGCCGGCTCCAGTGTGGGGTTTAGCTGGAAGGCGAGGATCGATCGTGCGTGCGCCACTTCCGCCGGCAGGCGGGCGGCTAGGTAGGTGTAGGCGTTCGGGCAGGTGTCGACCTGCACGGGGTTGCCGTACGTGGTGAAGCGCGCCGGGTTGGGCGTGCCCATCAGCGACCAGATGTCGGTGCTGCGCGCGAAGGCGGCCGGGTCGATCGTTCCGTCCTGCAGGTCGTAGACGGTGCAGTTGTGGACGAACGCGATGAGGTCGGTGCGCAGCTGCGGGTCGGCCACGTTCGCCGCGCGGGAGGCCTGGATCAGTCGGTTGCCGAACATCACGCCGTTCTTCTGGTACGCGAGCTCGTTGGGGAGCTGCGCGTTGGTGGCCGGGATGACCTGGAAGGCGGTCTCGAAGAACCGCGTCATCACGTCGCCGACCTTGCTGGTGGCGTGCCCGAAGAAGGCGACGCCGATCGGCACGTTGCCCACGGCCACCGGCGGCTGGCTGCCGAGCTTGTCGACGATCACCACGGTCGCCTTGGGCAGGAAGAGCGCGTAGTAGACGAGCAGGAAGCCCATCAGCCAGCCCCAGCCGTGGAACTTGCCCGGCGTGAAGAGCCCGGCGAACGCCGCCACCAGCACGCCGGTGATGGCGATCGCCTTGATGAGGCCGAAGTAGTCGGCCCCGCCCATGATGGCGGCGATCGCGTTGAAGACCCCCGTCAGGGTGTCGACGTTGCCGTAGGCGTAGATCTCGAACATGCGGGCGCGAGCGGCTCGTACCCGAACTCAGGAGCCGCGGGCGCCGCTGCTGGCGCTGAAGTCGAGCATCGACTTCACCGACGAGGGCATCGAGCTCCAGAGCTGGCGCTCCAGCGTCTGCAGATCCTGTGTCATCGAGGAGACCGAGCGCACCTTGGCGTAGGCGGCCTGCTTCTCGGCGAGGAGCTGGCGCTGGGCCTCCTGGGCGTTTGCTCGGATCGCGTCGATGTACTGCTGCTCGACGCCGGTGCGCTTGAGCGCCTGCGACAGGGCACTCATGGCCTGGCGGATGGCGCGGTTCAGGAAGGTCTCCGCGTAGTCGAGCGCGATCACGTCCTTGTAGGTCTCGATCAGCGTCTCGGCGGTGCTCGATCCCGGCACGGCGTTGGCCACCGACAGCATCTTGTAGACCGGCTCGGTGGTGTTGTTGACGAAGCCGATGTCGGCCGGCGCCTGCGGGCTGCGCGTGGCGATGTTGTCCGACATGCGGCGCAGCCGCTCC
>JAKOVA010000050.1 GCA_029782335.1 Actinomycetes bacterium
GGTGTCGGAGTTCTTGACATAGTTGGCATCTGTCCGGAGACATGGTTGGCACCTAGCGTGGAGGTGCGGCATGTCGCTCGCGGAGCTCGTCATCACATCAGTCACGGTCGAGAGGCGCTCCAAGAGCGAGGTCGCCCGGGACTACAGGATCAGCCGTTACTGGGTACAGACCCTCGTGAAACGCTACGAAGCCGAGGGCGAGGCGGCGTTCGAGCCGCGGTCACGAAGGCCACACACCAACCCGCGTGCGATCAGCCTCGACCTGGAAGACCAGATCATCCGGCTGCGCCAAGAGTTGTCCAAGCAGGGTTTGGATGCCGGCGCTGAAACCATCCGCTCCCACCTTCAGACCTCTGGCGTGAACAGGCTCCCGGCGACCTCGACCATCTGGCGGGCCCTGACCCGGCGCGGGTTGGTCACCCCACAGCCCCGCAAACGACCCAAAGGCGCGGGGAAACGTTTCGCGGCGGACCTTCCCAACGAACGATGGCAAGCAGACCTCACCCACTGGCAGCTAGCCGACGGCACCAGCGTGGAGATCCACCACATCCTCGATGACCACTCCCGCCTCGCGATCACCAGCAAAGCCAGGACCACCACGACCGGCCCCGACGTTCTGACCGACTTCCGAGCCGCATTCCGCCGCCACGGCATCCCCCGCTCAGTCCTGACCGACAACGGCGCTGTCTACACCGGCACACCACGCCGCGGTGGCCGCGTCGCTCTCGAGATCGAACTCGACCTGCTCGGCGTCCGACTCCACCACTCCCGGCCCTACCATCCACAGACCCAAGGCAAAGTAGAACGCTTCCATCAGACCGTGAAGAAGTGGCTCCGTGCCCAACCCCCCGCACCCGACCTGGCAGCCCTGCAACGCCAACTCAACCGGTTCCTGCGCTACTACAACACCGTCCGCCCCCATCGAGCCCTCAGCCGCCGAACCCCCACCCAGGCCTACACCGCCCGAACCAAAGCCACCCCGGCCAAACCCGCCATCAACGTCCACTACCGAGTCCGACGCGACCGCGTCGACACCGGCGGAGTGATCACCATCCGCTACGACAGCCAACTACGCCACATCGGCCTCGGCCGCGAACACGCCGGCACCCGAGTCCTGGCCCTCATCGCCGACCGCGACATCCGCGTCGTGAACGCCGACACCGGCGAACTCCTGCGCGAACTCACCCTCGACACCACCAAGGACTACCAACCCCTCGGACGCAAACCCGGCCCCCAAACCAAGACCTGAAATGCAACGATGTCCCGCGACACCTGTCAACGGTGTCGCGGGACATCACA
>JAKOVA010000051.1 GCA_029782335.1 Actinomycetes bacterium
ACGAGGCCACGGACGACGCGCTGCTGGTCAAGCTTTCGGCGGTGGACGACCCCGTCATCCGCCAGAACCTGCAGGACGTGCGCGACATCCTGGGCGCGCGTCAGCGCATCGCCGCCGGCAAGTACGGCGAATGCACCGACTGCGGCGCCGACATCGCCTACGAACGCCTGCTCGCGTACCCGACCGCCAAGCGCTGCATCGGCTGCCAGCGCGAGCACGAGAAGCGGAAGGTGGGGCGCTAGAGATTCGCCGAGCGGGGACATGCTCGACGTATCATCAGCGCGCGACGCGCCAATCGACGAGAAGTGAAGCACTATGTCCGGACGAACCAGGCGCAAGACCGTCGTGATGCCGACGATTGAGGAAGATCGGGCGATCACGGCTGCCGCGAAATCCGACCTCGACGCGCAGCCGCTGACGCGGAAGCAGCTCGAATCGATGGTGCCTATCCACGCGCTTCGCGGACGCCCGCCCTCGGCGAACAGGAAGCAGCTCGTCTCGATCCGCTATAGCCCCGAAGTGCTCGCGTGGTTCAGGGCGACAGGCCCGGGCTGGCAGGCCCGGCTGGATCGCGTGCTGAAGGACTACGTGAACAGACGGATCAAGCGCGCAGAGAACGAGGCCTGAGTGCCGGCGCTCTAGTTGGCGCGATCAATCCAGCGCGCTCAAGGCCGCCTTCGGCACGCGGTCGAGCACCTTCAAAAGCGACCTCGCCGCTCCAGCGGTTGCCCTGCGCCCAACTCCGGTAGCGGCTCGGATGGTTTGCGCAAGCGCTCGAGCCGGAACTAAAAGGCGCCCGAGCACCACTGCCGCTCACAAGGGATCCCATCGCGATCCCCGTCCATCTCCGTGCCCGGGCAGTTCGCGAGGAAGTACCTGGCTTCGGCGCACGAGGTCATTTGCCCGCAGCGGGTTCGGCCGTCGCACCGGAAGGCAGGCGCGCCCGAACGATCGGCCTGCGCCGCGGGCGTAGCGGCGAAAGCCGCATCAGGTCCGCGGCTCGCTCTCCGTGAATATTCGGAGAAGCCGAGAGCGCCAATCACAACCGCCAACGCGACGCCCACCACGCGACCGGAGATACTGCGAGTCTGGCGTGGTCGCGCCGCCCTGCGCTCGCGCGCTGCAATGGGCCGAGAGCTGCCAGGGCGGCGGACCCTGGCCGCGCGCTTCTTGCCCTCCCTGTTCAATTCGACTTCGAACGAGAGCGCTTCATGCAGGCGCGGAGCCTGCCCATCGCGCGGGAAGGCCGAAACATGGACGAACACATCGTCGCCGCCCAGGGTCGGAGTGATGAAACCGAAGCCGCGGTCTTCGTTCCACCTCGAGAGCTTGCCGTCGAAGCGCACTACGCGGCCCGCTTCCGTTCAGACAGCATCGGTACAACGGTACGGCATCGCTGCTCGAGCTGATGCACGACGCGTTGCAGGTCCTGCACCGACAGAGTCTGCGCACCGCGCGCCTTCAGAAGGCCTTTCAGCTCCCCGCCACTGAAGACACGGACTTCGCCGCGGCCGGTTCGCTTCACATACCAGCCGGGCAGAGCAAGGATCGGTAGGACTCGAATCGGGGTACCGACCGCCCCGCTGAGCCATCGGGCCAGCCACGCGGCCTGTCGTTGGGCCTGTTCCAGCGGGTCTTTGGTGGCCCGGTTCGGAAACCGCAGGATGCTCCCGTCGAACTCGACGGTGGCATCCACCTTGCCCCGTCCGCCATTGGGCTTCGTGAAGCCCTTGGTCTCGATCGCGAACACCCCTTCGCGGGACACGACCACGTGATCGATGTTGAAGTCGTCCGCCGGAACGTCGTGGAAGACGACCGCTCCCTGCCGCATCAACTGGTCGAGTTCCTGCCCTACGGCAAGCTCCGCATCGAGGCCGGCCCTGAGCTTGTCGAGGCGCTCTCCGGCCCGCCACATCTTCCGCACCATGAACCCGATGAACGCGAGAACCACGATCGCGATCAGCGGCGTCAGGCGCATGACTTCTCGGAGGTCGCCGCGCAAGTGCCCCTGCGCCAGAAAGACTGCCAGCGTTACGAGCGGAATCGCCGCCAGCGCGAACACATCCCATTGCAGGTCGATGGTTGCGTCATCGAGCTGCTCTCGAAGCGTATGGCCCGGCGTGCGCAACAAGTCATCGACGAGTGGCGTCTTGCGGCGCGCTCGCGCGCGACGTCGTCGCAGTACCAGCGATCCGACGCCCAGAGCCGGGCCGATGACGCTGGCTGCGACGACACCGATGACAATGAGGGTCTGCTGCTCCAGGTCTCCCATCGTTCACATCGCCCGCTTCGTTCGACAGAGTGGCGTGTGTCGATTATTCAGAAGATGTGTCGACGGTCGCGGATTAGCGGCCGAATGGTGCATTTCCGGTCGCGGGCGGCCCGGAAGTTGTCAGGAAGGCGTCTCCGGGCCAGACACGGCGCTACGGATCACGCATACGCCCCGCTCGAAGCCAGCTCCAACGCAGCCTGGTCCGG
>JAKOVA010000085.1 GCA_029782335.1 Actinomycetes bacterium
CTCGTCGACACCGACGCGAGCCTGACGCGGCAATACGAGGCGCTGCTCGCCACCGAGGGCGTGCGGCTGGTGTTCACCGCCGACGGCGTGCGCCGGCTCGCCGAGATCGCGTCGTCGGTCAACGAGAAGACCGAGAACATCGGCGCGCGCCGGCTCTCGACGGTGATGGAGAAGTTGCTCGAAGAGGTCTCGTTCGGCGCCACCCGGCGCAGCGGCGAGACGGTGACGATCGACGCGGCCTTCGTCGACGGCCGGCTCGGGAACCTCGCGAAGAGCGAGGACCTGGCTCGCTACATCCTCTAGCGCCTGCGGCGCGTCGCCGCACGGCACCCCGAGTCTGGCCTTTCGGCGCGCCGACGCTGCGCTGCGCCGGCCCCGCCTCTGTCCTCTCTGGACAGAAATTTCACGGCGAGCTGCACGGCGCATGTCTCTAGGGAATGGGCTCGCCCGCGGTTTGACAGTGATATTTCAGAAGCTGTAATATTTCACTGACCCGGCAACGCCAACCCAATCGTCGACCCGTATGGCCCCGATCGCTGCAGCGCCCGCAAAGCGCGCCGCCCCAAAAGCCCCGCGCAGGACATCGCTGAGCGAGCAGGCCTACACCGCGATCAAGCAGCTGATCCTGCGCGGCGATCTGAAGGCCGGCGATCGCGTGACCGAGGCCGGGCTGTGCGAACGTCTGGCACTGGGCCGCAATCCGGTGCACATCGCGGTGCATCGCCTGCATCGCGAGGGCCTCGTCGAGATCGTCCCGCGCAAGAACATCGTGATCCGCGGCGAGACCATCGAGAGCTTCGTCGAACTCTGGAACGCCCGGCTGCTGGTCGAACCCCACCTGACCGAGTGCGCTGCGGCGCGCGCCGACGAGACGCTCGTCGAGGAGCTTCGCGGGCTCCTCGTCGTCGGCACGAAGCGACATCGCTCGGGCGATCGCCATGGATGCATGGAGATCGACCGCGCCGTGCATCAGCGGATCTACGAGGCGTCCGGAAACGGGCTGCTGGCCGACTTCGCCAGCCTGCTGCTCGATCGATCGATGCGCCTGTGGTTCGCGCCGCTCGTCGGCCGCTACGAGGACGACCGGACGATGGACGAACTGGCAGCGCTGGTGGACGCGATCGCGCGCCACGATCCGGCCGCGTCGCGGCGACTGATGGCCGAGCACATCGGCTCGCTCAGGAACAACTTCGCGCGGTTGCAGGCGGGCATCGATGCCGCCAGCGAGCGTTCCGATCACCACTGACAGAAGGAAGAGCCTGCCGATGAAACTCATTGCCGCACTTGCCGGCGCGATCGCGTGCGTCGCGCTCTCTGCATCGCCTGCGCTGGCCCAGTGGACTCCGTCGCAGCCGATCCGGTTTATCGTTCCCTACGCGCCGGGCGGCGGGGGCGACACGCTCGCGCGCACCCTCGGCGAGCGCGTATCCCGGCAACTCGGGCAGCAGGTGGTGGTGGAAAACCGGGCGGGAGCCGGTACGCTGATCGGGTCGCAGGCGGCGGCAAGCGCGGCCCCCGATGGTCATACACTGCTTTTCGTCGCCGCGAGCTTCATCATCAATCCGCATCTCATCTCGAAGATGCCGTTCGATCCGGCGAGCGATTTCACGCCGGTTACGCTGATGGCGTCGAATCCGCACGTGCTGGTCGTGCATCCCTCGGTGCCGGCGACGAACCTCCGCGAGTTCGTCGAGTGGGCGCAGCGCCGCAAGGGCAGTGCGACCTTCGCGTCGTTCGGCAATGGTTCTTCCGGGCACCTCGGGTTCGAATTGCTGAAGAAGGCGGCGGCATTCGAGATGGTGCACGTTCCCTACAAGGGTGTCGCGCCCGCAACGACCGATCTGATCGGCGGCCAGGTCGACGCGATGTTGACCGACCTGCCGCTCGCCGTCGCGCACGTCCAGACCGGCAAGCTGAAGGCGATTGCGGTCGCCAGCGAACGGCGTGTGTCGACCTTGCCGGGCGTACCCACGTTCGCCGAAGCCGGCCTCGGCGGCTTCACGTCGAAATCGTGGTACGGGTTGGTCGTGCGCAGCGGCACGCCGGCCGAAGCCGTGTCGCGACTCAACGCGGCGTTCGTTGCCGCGCTCCGCGACCCTGCGGTCAAGGAGAAGCTGGGCGCGATCGGCATGGAAACGATCGGCTCCACGGCGGCAGAGTTCGGTCGCTTCATGAAGGACGAATCGGCTCGCTATGGCGAGGCGGTCCGCATCTCGGGCGCGCGTGTCGACTGACCCGGCGCCCGCCAACTTTCGATCATCTATTTGCTTCGAGGAGAACTGCATGGCATCCAGGAAAGTACGTCACGTCTCGCCGCACGTCGCGGAATACCCGCCCGGACACTGGTCCAACTGCCTGCGCGTGGGCGATGCCGTCTACGTGTCGGGAATGACCTCCCGTGCCAACGACCTCGTGACGATCCAGGGAGAGAACGCCTACGAGCAGGCCAAGGTGATCTTCACGAAGATCAGCCATTGCCTCGAGGCAGCCGGTGCGAAGATGGACGACGTGGTCAAAATGGTGATCTACGTGACCGACATGAAGGACAACAAGGAGATCTGGCGCGCGCGCAAGGAATTCTTCACCGGAGATTTCCCGACGTCGACGCTGGTGCAGGTGGCGGCACTCGGCACTCCGCAGATCCTCCTCGAGATCGACACGATCGCGCACGCGGGTTGCAGCGGCTGATCCGGCGCGGGCCACGACCATGAAGCTGGCCAGCTACGTCACGCCTCGCGGCGCGAGTTTCGGCGCAGTCGAAGGCGACCGGATCATCGACCTGCAGGCTCGCCTCGGTCGCGCGTACCCGGACCTGAGGTCGCTCCTCGTCGGTGACGGCCTGGAGGCCGCCCGGCGCGCGTTGCACGCCTGTGTCGCGGATTTCCGTCAGGACGAAGTCGTCTTCCTGCCGGTGGTGCCGAATCCGGGAAAGATCATCTGCGCCGGGCTCAACTACGAGGAACACCGACTCGAGGGCAACCGCCCGAAGACCGCCGACCCTGCACTCTTCCTGCGCTTGCCCGAGTCGCAAACCGGTCACCTGCGTCCGCTTGTCCGCCCGGCGGAATCGCGCCAGTTCGACTTCGAGGGCGAGATCGCGCTGGTGGTCGGCCGCCGCGGCCGTCGAATTCCCGAAGAGCGCGCCTGGGAGTACGTCGCCGGATACGCCTGCTACAACGACGGTTCGGTCCGCGACTGGCAGCTCGCGACGTCGCAGTGGACTGCCGGCAAGAACTTCCCCTCCACGGGCGCCTTCGGCCCATGGCTGACCCTCACGGACGAGCTGCCCGCCGACTCGACGCTCGAGATCGTTACCAGGCTCAACGGCCAGGAGGTCCAGCGCGCGACGACCGACATGATGATCTTTCCGATCCCGAAGCTGATCAGCTTCATCTCGTCCTTCACGACGCTGGAGCCCGGCGACGTGATCGTGACCGGGACGCCGGGGGGCGTCGGCATGCGGCGCAGTCCGCCGATGTTCATGAAAGACGGGGACAGGGTCGAGGTGCAGGTGAGCGGGGTCGGGACGCTCGCCAACGCGGTCGTCCCGGGCTAGGGCGGCGGCACTAGGGCGCGCGCGGGGCATCTGATACATCAGTTGACATATCAAATGGAATCTCAGTAGACTGGCCGCGAAGTGCAGGAGAGACGCACGTGCTCGAATCGACTCTGGCCGCAAGACGTCGCCGCAAAGACGCGAAGACCTCCGCGCGGACTGTCTCAGGCTCTCTCGCCGACGATGCCTACCGGCTGCTCAAGTGGAAGATCCTCAGCATGGAACTGGGGCCGGGCTCGTTCCTGAACGAGCAGGAGCTTGCCGCCACCACCGGCTTCGGACGCACGCCGATTCACCAGGCACTCCATCGGCTGAAGTACGACGGCCTAGTCGACATTCGCCCGCGCAAGGGCGTTCTCGTCCGTACCTGGTCGCCCACCGACATTCGCCATCTCGTCGAGGCGCGCAAGCCGCTGGAGGAAGCCGTGGTCCGGCTCGCGGCGGATCGGGCGACCGACGCCGAGATCGAGGCGACGCGGGCGCTACTGGCGACGGGCCACGGACTGATCGCGGCTTCGGATCGTGACGGCTTGTTGCGACTCGACCAGGAGTTCCACCGCGGGTTGGCCCGGATGAGCCGCAATCCGGTGCTGGCCGAGGTCGTCGAATCCCTGCACCAGCGATCCACGCTGCTCTGGTTCATCCCGATCGCCGATCGCACCGAGTACCAGGCCGTTCAGGCCCAGCATGAGGCGATCCTGAAGGCGGTCGCCGAACACAGGCCCGACGATGCGGTCGTCGCGATGCGGGCGCATCTGGAAGGCTTCGTCAACGCCTGAACTAGGTCGCAGGCGAGAACCCGGCAACAGGACATCCGACCCATGGACTCGAAGAAAATCCATATCAAGTCGCCGCTGGGGGAGATCCTCGTCCGCATGGACGAGCTCGATCCCGACGGGTGGATCACATTCCCGACCACCCCGCTGCGGCAGTACTTCCTCTGGGTGCACCCCGACACCGGCGCGAGCATCGCACTCGTCGAATTCCCCAAGGGGTCGGGCATTCCGGTCAAGCACACGCATGCGTCGAACCAGTTCATGTACTGCATCGAGGGCGAGTACGAGTACACGGACAGCCGAATCGTGCTGCGCCCCGGCGACTTCTACATGAACCCCAAGGACAACCCGCACGGCCCCACGCTCGCGCACCAGGACAGCCTGTTGCTCGAGATCTACGACGGTCCGCACTACTACGAGAAGCCGGAGTACCACTCGGACGAGACGATGATCGTCCCGAGTGCCGGGAAGCGCCCATGACCGCGGTCGTCGCCGCGGCAATCGCCGAGGCGCTGGGCCGTCCGCCACGGCTCAAGGTCTCCGCGCGCCACATCGTCAAGCGTTTCGGCGGCACGACCGCGGCGGACGACATCTGTCTGGACATCCGCGACGGGGAGTTCATGACCCTGCTGGGCGAAAGCGGCTGCGGAAAGACCACGCTGATGCGGATCATCGCCGGGCTCGAGAGCGTCGACTCGGGGTCGGTGCTCATCGACGGGAAGGACGTGACCGCGCTTCCGCCGCGCCAGCGCAACCTCGGGATGGTGTTCCAGCAGTACTCGCTGTTTCCGCACATGACCGTCGCCGAGAACGTCGCGTACGGATTGCGAGTCAAGCGCAAGGCGGAGTCTGAGGTGCGCACCGTGGTCGACCGCATGCTCGACCTGGTCAGGCTTCCCGACCTGCGCGATCGCCGGCCAGCCCAGTTGTCCGGCGGGCAACAGCAGCGGATCGCGCTCGCGCGCGCTCTCGCGACGAGTCCCGAGCTGCTGATGCTCGACGAGCCACTGGGGGCCCTCGATCTCAAGCTGCGCAGGCAATTGCAGGTCGAGCTCAAGCGCATCCATCGGGAGACCGGGACGACCTTCCTGTTCGTGACTCACGACCAGGACGAGGCGCTGTTCCTGTCCGACCGCGTCGCGGTGATGCGATCGGGGCGCATCGAGCAGCTCGACGATCCGATGCGCATCTACCATCGGCCCGCCAATGAGTTCGTGGCCGACTTCGTCGGCGACGTTACTCTGCTTCGTTGCGAGTACGATGCGACGCGCGGCGGTGTCGTGCTCGAGGGTGGCCATTTCCTGCCATTGCCGCTCGACGATGCGCGAGGCGCGATCACACTCGTCGTGCGGCCCGAGCAGGTGAGTCTCCTGCCTGCCGCGAGCAGGGTCCCCGGCGTGCAGTGCCGGATCGAGGATTGCGCGCACCAGGGCGGCTCGACGTTGTACCTCGTGCGCCTCGCCAATGGCGAGTTGCTCAAGGCTCGAAGCCTCGGCGCGCCGTCCGCCGAACTCCCGCCCGGCGGCGCGGCACTGGCCTCGCTGTCCGGCTGCCGGGTTGCCTTTCCGCGCTGAACCGCAATGAGCGACGCAACGAGCCGCGCCAAGCGGGGCTGGATCACCGGGCTCCTGTTCGGTCCGGGCCTGGTCCTGATCGTCGTGTTCCTCGTGCTGCCCGTGCTGGAGATGGCGGTCATCAGCTTCAGGCGCGAAGACTTCGGGCAGATCCTTCCCGGATTCACGCTCGGCAACTATGCGTCGATCGTACAGGGCGGCGTCTACGCGCAGATCTTCCTGCAGACGTTCGGCGCGGCAGCCCTGGTGACGGTGTTGTGCATCGTGCTCGGCTTTCCGGTCGCCGCCGCGATTGCCGATGCGCCGCCGAAGTGGCGCGGGCTGCTCTACTTCCTGGTCGCCGCGCCGCTGCTCGTCAACACCGTGGTCCGCACCTACGGTTGGTTGCTCATTCTCGGCAGGAAAGGGCTGCTCAATGAACTGCTGATCGGATCGGGCCTGATCGACGAGCCGCTGGCGCTCTCTGGCAACTACATGGGCCTGATCATCGGCGGCACCCAGGTGTTCCTGCCGTTCATGATCCTCTCGATCACCACGTCGCTGGTGGCGATCGACCGCCGCCTGATCGAG
>JAKOVA010000113.1 GCA_029782335.1 Actinomycetes bacterium
TGGTGGCGGGGGCAGGATTTGAACCTGCGACCTTCGGGTTATGAGTGCACCGACGCCCGTCGGAGCTGGTCGGCGCTCATCGGTGTTCTTCCTGATGGACGAGCGGATTGAGGCCATGGAGTCGCGCTCTCGTAGGCGTTGGTAGGAGCCCGTTTGCGCTCGTCGTGTTGTACGACTGTTGTACGGGAGAGTTCCCGAGCGCCGGCACTCCGTTCGTCTGCACTGGTGGGCGCGAGTCGTGCTGACGCGGTGCTGACAGGGGCCCGGTCAGGCGGCGTCGTCGCGGCCGAGGTGGATCGGGACCCGACGGTCGTCGTCGTCGAACACGGCGACGAGTTCGAGGCGGGCGCCGAGCGCTTCGAGGTACTGGCGCAGCGTCGACACGCGCACGTCCTCAGAGTGCTCGAGCTTGGAGATCGCTCCCTGGGTGACGTCGAGACGGCCGGCGAGCTCGGCCTGGCTGATCGCCTCGCCGTGGCGGAGCTCGTAGAGCCGGATCTCCTCGAGCGTCTCGGCGCGTAGACCGGCGAGCCGTTCGACAGCGCCGGGCTTGGCGACCACGGTGTCGCGGAGTTCGGAGAACTTGGTTCGTGCCATCAGATCAGTCCTTCCTCACCGAGTTCCCGCAGGTACTCGTCATACAGGTCATCAGCAAGCGGGACCGCCCACTCGTACCAGTCGTTCCACTCGCCGGTCTTGTCGCCACCGAGCAGCAGGATCGCCTGGCGCCGCGGGTCGAACGAGAACAGCACCCGCAACGCCCCACCCTTGGCCGCTCGCAGCTCTTTCATCGCCTGGTGACGCGAACTGTGGATCCGGTCGACAACCGGGCGACCGAGATCCGGGCCACGTTCCGCGAGCAGATCGACCCGATCGGTCACGGCTTCTCGTTGCGCGTCGGACAGCGTCGACCACCACTCGACGAACTGATCGGTGACCTCGACCTCCCACACCCAACCAGCATGAGATATTACTCATGATGAGTCAAGGCTCATGGTCACTCGCTGAGAGCTCATCCGACGCACGAGGCCGCTTGCACCGCTCGACCAACCGGGATTGCCCGCACGTGACGGCTATCGTGGTCGGCATGTGGCAGCTCTACCTGTGATCTGACGGACGCACCCCCGCCGATGTGGTGAGTGGGTGTTCGGCGGCGCCGTGTCCTCGGTTCCGCTTGTCTGTCGGTCGCGCCCGGCAACCCGTTTCGGGGCTGGGAGAAGGAAGAGCTCTCATGTCCATCCACAGCATTGACCGGGCGCGATCGCGCCCGCAGTTGGTGACGTCTGGCGTCCGCGTCGAACGCGGTGGCCGCCAGGTGCTCGCCGACATCTCGATCACCGTCACCGCCGGCACCCGACTCGGCGTCGTCGGAGAGAACGGGCGCGGCAAATCCACGCTTCTCCACGTACTCGCCGGCCGGCTTCGACCCGACGCCGGCGAGGTCACACGCATCGGCAGTCTCGGCATCGCCGAGCAGGAGATGACCGTCGACCGAGGCAGGACGATCGGCGATCTCGTCGACATCGAGCTGGCCGACACACGGGCAGCGATGCGCCGTCTCGACGCCGCCACCAGCGCATTGGCCGAGAGCCGAGCAGGCGCTGACGTCGAGTACGCCGCCGCGCTCGACGACGCCACCGCGCTCGACGCGTGGGACGCAGACCGACGAGTCGACATCGCACTGCAGGAACTCGGCGCGATCACCGACCGCAGCCGCCGGCTCACCACCATGTCGGTCGGGGAGCGCTACCGGGTCCGCCTTGCCTGCCTCCTCGGAGCACACCACGCCTTCCTGCTCCTCGACGAGCCGACCAACCACCTCGACCAGCACGGCCTCGAGTTCCTCACCGACGTCCTGCGCTCGACCAACAGCGGGGTGGTGCTCGTCAGCCACGACCGGGCACTGCTCGCCGACGTCGCCACCCACGTTCTCGACCTCGACCCCAGCATCGACGAACGCCCACGTCTCTACGGCAACGGCTACACCGGCTACCTCGAAGGACGCACACGCGAACGAGTTCGCTGGGAGCAGGCCTACGAACGCCACCAGATCGAGCAGGCCCGGCTCGCCGACGACCTGTCGACCGCACAGAACCGCCTCCAAGCCGGATGGAAACCGCCCAAGGGAACCGGCAAGCACCAGCGGGCGACCCGTGCACCGAGCCTGGTGCGCGCCGTCAACCGACGCCTCGAGAACCTCCACGCCCACGAAATCACCAAACCGCAGCCACCGCTGCAGTTCCGCCTTCCCGAGCTCCCCACGATACGCGGCGTCACCCTCCTGCACGCCGAGCAGGTCACCGTCACGAACCGGCTCACCACGCCGGTCACCGTCGAGCTGTCCTCGGGCGACCGGCTCCTCGTCACCGGACCGAACGGCAGCGGCAAGTCAACCCTGCTCGCCGTCCTCGCCGGCCACCTCCACCCCGACCACGGCCACGCACGTCTCGCCACCAACGCCCGAATCGGACTCGTCGCACAGGAGTCCCCGTCGGCCGACCACCGAACCGCACGCGACGTCTACCGAACACGCCTCCACGAACTTCTGCACAGCGGAGTCACCGAGGCCCAGACCGTGTCGCTGCGCTCACTCGGTCTGCTCCAGACCGTCGACCTCGCACGACCAGTCTCGGAGCTGTCCATGGGCCAGCAGCGACGACTCGACCTCGCACTCGCACTCGCCGCCCGACCACACCTCCTACTCCTCGACGAACCCACCAACCACCTCTCCATCGCACTCGTCGACGAACTCACCCACGCCCTCGACACCACCCCAGCCGCCGTCGTCATCGTCACCCACGACCGACAACTCCGACGCGACCTCCACCACTGGCCCACCATCGAACTCGGACAACACCCCAACGACCGGCCATAGAGCGGGGCCTTCGCCCCCGGGGCCAGTCACACGCGACCGAGACAAGCAAACCGGGATGGCATCGGCACGGCGCCTCCGCCTCATGGAGCGCAGCGCCCGACCAGCAACAGGCGGGGGCCGAGCTTCGGGGCTGACGTCGAAGTGGTCAAGGATGCCCCGAGCCACACATAGTGCGCCGGCCGCTGGGCCGATCACACCGGCCGAGAACTGCACGTCGGCGGAGCGCTACGGCCGCCGGGCCCACTCGATATCGCGATCACCGAGGGTGACCAGCCGTCGTTCTCGACGGAACGATCGTCCTGCCGGGACTGTGCGGCTCGATGAACCGTGGTGACCCTGTCGTTATGGAGCGGGTCTTGGCTGTGCAGTGTTGATCGAACTGAGGCGTATCTGACTCTTCGCGACAGATCGGGCTGGGATTCAGACCGCATCGGTGGGTCGCTGGCGGGTTGTTGTTGGTGAGAGTAGTGAGCGGGTTCATCGCTGGTTCCGGTGCCAGGCTCGACGTTGTTCGTCAGCGATCCGCGTCCCGTCTTGGCGGGCAGCACGGATGGCGTCACCGCGCCCTTCGTGTTCGTCGTTGGGGGTGACGTAGCCGATCGCTTCGTGCAGCCGGACGCTGTTGTAGTGGACCCGGACGCGGTCGAGCTCGGCGGCGAGCACGACCGGGTCGGTGATCGCCATCAGGTGGGGGTGCTCGCGTTTGACGTGGCCCCACAGTGACTCGATCCAGGCCTGGTCGGTCGGCGTCGACGGGCGGCCGAAGTGCTGGGCGATCGAGCACAACGCCATGAACCGGCGGGTCTCGAGGGCGTGCATCTCGGTGCCGTTGTCCGAGATCGCCAACAGCAGTGGGATCGCAGTGTCGTCGTCGGGCAGGGTGCTGGCGGGGTCGGCGAGGCGTGCTCGCAGCTCGTCGGTGAGCAGGTACTCGTTGTCGAGCCCCCGCTGGAACAGCACTCGGGCGGCGACCGAGTCCGGGTTGGCGGTCAGGTGCGTGGAGATCCACTTGCGGGACACCAAGTCGACAATCGCGTACGCGTACTTCGCGGCGAGACAACGTTCGAACTGGGAGCCGTCCCAACACCACAGCTGGTTCGGGCGCCACTCACACCACTCCGGCCACGGCGTCTTCACCGTGCGTGCCGGGCGGGGAACTCCTGGCAGGACAAGGCCGTGACGGGCCAGCACCCGATCCACCGTTGACGGTGACACCCACACGCGTTGCTCGTAGGAGCCGCGGTGAGCGAGCTTGCGGTGTGACCGGTCGACGTCGGCCCACTCGTCGAACAGGGCCAGGATTTCGGCCTCTTCCCACTCCAGCAGTCCGTGGATCGGGTTGCCGCCCGGTCGGGCGTCATCGAGCCGGTCGGCGGCTCGGCGTTGCTGCCAGCGCCACGCCCGACCCCGGTCCAGCTCGAGCACCGCGCACGCCCGCGAGAAGGACCAGCCGGCATCGACGGCGCCGTCGATCAGGCCGAGCAGAGCTGCTTTGGCGGTCCCGTCGACGCGGGCGGGGACCGGACCGCTCATCCCCAACGCGATTTTCCCCGCAGCACCGCCAACTCGACGGCCTGCTCGACCACGGTGGATTGGAGCCGGTCGACCTCGGCCCGCAGCGCTGCAGCTTCGGACGCTTCCTCGCGGGACTGGCGCGGCCGGCCCGGCCTCGACGCCTGCAACGCAGCGATCGCCCCATCCCTGGCGACCACGCGGAGCCGGGTGATCACCGAGCGGTCCACCCCCGCCTCCGCCGACGCGTCGGCCTGGGAGATCTGCCCCGTGAGCATCCGCACCCACAAGTCGTACTTCTGCTCTGCTGTCAGCATCCGCTTCGGCTTCCGCGGTGCAGTCGTCATCGTTGATGGCCTCCATGATCAAGGCCAGCAACCGTGTCAGATGCGGTCTGAAAGAACCGGGATTCTGTCGCGCGAAGTCAGATGCAACACAGGGAGCCCGTTGGCGCTCATCGTGTTGTACGACTGTTGTACGGCACGGCTCCCGAGCGCAGCGCCGTTCCAGGTCATGCGCACTCGGTGGCGCCGAGGGCTGTGGCGAGGCGGTTGGCTTCGGCGGAGATCGGGTTCTCGCCGGTCGGGTCGAAGAAGGCGGTTCCCTGGGCACGTGCCGCATCGAGTCCGGATCGTCCGGCGCTCAGCCACTCGTCGACGGTGGCGGCAAGCTCGGCTGGCGGCGCGAGTGCGTCGATCGCTTCGATCTGGGTGTTCACGTTGGCGAGCACCTGATCGAGGACGTCGAGCAGTTGCTCGTCGGTGGGTGGGGTCCCGGAGCCGAACGTCTCGGCGGCCAGCGCTTCGATCTCGGCGTTGCCCTCAGCGCAGATCGCGTTGGCCTCTGCCACGAACGCCTCCTCGGAGAGCGCGGCCGAGGTGTCGTCGGCGGCTGACCCGGTTGCTGTGCTCTCGGTGCGCTCCGCGTCCGCGTCGCCCGGCTGCGGAGGTTCGAGGCCGCACTGTTGCGATTCGAACACGGTGATCTGCTCGACCGCGGCCACGACGTCGGGGTCGGAGAACACAACGGCGGGGTCGTCGCCGGCAGCGAACGCCTCCACGAGCACGGCCACTGGGTCGGCGATCTCGCCTGGTGCGAGTGCCTGGTACTCGGCGAGGAGCTCGGGCGTCGGGACGGTGCCGGGCTGGTTGGTCTCGGCTGCCTTGGCGCAGAACGCGGTGAGGTCGGTGGTCGATGCGGATCCGTCGTCATCGTCGCCGCAGGCGACAAATGCAAGTGAGGCGACGACGATCGCGGCGGCGATGGGCCAGCCGGGTGATCGCCTCGGTGCGTTGGCAGGGTGGACCGTGAGCATGACTTCTCCGTTGATCGGTTGGTACGGCTGGTACGTCGATCTGTCGCTCGGCGCACGCGATCGGGATCATCGGTGGGCCCGGTCGGCTGCGTCGCGCTGGATTGCTGCGATGAGGACCAACACCCCGACTCCGCCGGTGATCGACCAGATCGCCGTCGCCCTCGGCCAGTTCTCGTGCGGCCAGATCGGGAACACGGGGACATGTGTGCTCCACGGCTTCGCCAGGGCGATCGCGACCGCAGCCGGGCAGACGAGCATGGCCATCCGTTGTCCAGGCTCGGGATTGCCGCGCGTTCGTTGCCACGTCGCGACCGCGAACCCTACGAGGACGGCGCTGACGCCTTGGAGCACGAGCACGCCGAGGTGGTCGGGAAGCCGGTCGCGCAGGGAGAGGTGCATGGCGACCCACACGGCGACGAGGAGGAGTGCTGCGGGCGCTCGGGCGACGGTGCGCCACCACAGCGGGCGCGGCACGAGGTCGACGATGGCTGAGCAACGCTCGTCGACCGACCATGCCGACACGGCTGCGAGCAGCCCGATCGTGGCGCCGTGCAGTGGCCACATCGCGGCCGGCCAGCGAGCGACGATCGACAGGAGCACGATCGCAATGACCGCCGTCGTCACGGTCAGCCCCCACGGCGTCGCAGCTCGGCTGTAGCGGGCAAGCGAGCGCATCGCGACCCGGGGGCTCACCCGCCCCAGCTGGTCCCGTCGCCGGGCAGCGGGTTGACGACCGTGTCGGGCGTGCCGGTCCACATCGCTGCCAGGCAGGTGACCACTGCGATCACCACCAGCGCGCCGAGGGCGATGCCATTTCGTTGCGAGCGCCAGGCTCGATCGCGCCGGAGCGCAACCAGTCCAGCGACGGCACACAGGACGAGGAGGTAGACCACCCACCACTGCGGGGACCCCGTGAAGACCATCGAGCGTTGCGGGTCCCCGTCGATGCCGAACGGCCCGCCCCAGTAGGTCCACGGCATGAAGACGCGAATTCGGCGGAGCGGCTCGAAGAGGCCTTGGAACACGATGGCGAGGGCGACGAGTCCGACCGAGATCAGGATCGGCGCGGCGCGTCGGTCGGTCATCCTCGCGATGAGGACCCCGAGGATCGGCCCGCCGAGACAGCTCACTGCGCCGAGCGCGAACCACACGGCGAGCACCCAGCCGTCCGACATGAGCGCTGCGTACCCGCTCGGGGGTGGCGGGTCGGTGAGGTACCGCGCATAGCTGACGGTGACGAACACGAGCCCGATCGTGAACGGGACGACGCTGGCGGCGAGGTGGGCGAGGGTGCGGGTGGCCATAGGCACCGGCGTCGAACCGGCGGCGTCGGCGCACCGGTCCGACGCCCAAACCCGCTGTGCGCTCAGGGTGATCCCGAACAATCCGATCAACGCTGCGGGAGCGATCATCGAGAGCTCGTCGACGGGCTCGGCCGGGTCGAGGTACGGCAGCAGGGCCGCAAGGGTCAAGGCTGCCCCGAACAGGAACGCCGGGCGACGTGCGTAGCGGATCATCTCGATCCGTGCGAGCAGCAACCACTCGGGCGACACCGATGATCGATCGGCGGCGGCGGACACGGTGGGTGTGGTCGTGGTCATGCCGCCACCTCCGCTACCGGGGTCGGTCCGACGAGGAGGAGGTAGGCGTCCTCGACGGAGGGGTCCGCGGGTCGGGCGGTGGGAGGCGGGTCGCCTCCCACCGATCTGACTCGCCGGTTCGGGTCGCGCCACGTGGCGATCGCGTTCGGGACCGGTGCGTCGTCGATCCACACCCGTCCGCGGGCGGTATCGATGAACGACGGAACGTCGCCTGAGAACGCGACGCGGCCGTGATCGAGGACCAGCACCTGGTCGCACACGGCGCCGACGTCCTCGGTCTGGTGGGTGGCGAGCAGCACCGTGCCGTGGCGGCCGCGCTCGGACAGGGTTGCGCGGAACACGGCTCGCTGTTCGGGGTCGAGGCCGGTGGTGGGTTCGTCGAGTATCAGCAGGTCCGGGTCGCCGATGAGCGCCTGCGCGAACGCAAGGCGGCGGCGCTGGCCACCGGACAGCTTGCGGATCTTGATCGTCGGCCGGTCGGCGAGTTGGACGGCGTGGAGCACGCGACGGATCTCGTGGTGGCGGGTGGCCTTGTCGTTCCATTCCTTGAGCACGGCGATGTACTCGAGGAAGCCGAACGCGGTCATGCCCGACGGGAACTCGACCTCCTGGGGCAGGAAGCCGAGCCGTCGGCGGATCGCCGTGCGTTCGGTGAGCGTCCCGTCGGCACGGTGGCCGAGCACCTCCACGGTCCCGTGGTCGGCCGCGGCCGCAGTCGACAGCAGCGACAACAGGGTGGACTTGCCGGCGCCGTTCGGTCCGAGCAGCGCGGTGACGCCGGTACCGATCGTCAGCGTGACGTGGTCGAGCGCGACGGCGTCCCGGTACCGGCGGGTGACGTCTTCGAGACGGATGGTGGAGTTCATGGTCGGGCCTTTCTCGAATCAGAATGCAGGGGAGCGGAGGACGAGCAGCCGGCGGGCGAGCACCGTTCCGGCTGCGGCGGCGACTGCGAGCGACACCAGTTGGGTGGGCGGCGCCAGCACCGCGTCGGGGACGTCTCGCAGGTGCCAGGAGGTGACGACTCCGAGCCACACCGCGGACACCGCGAGGGCTGGCCTGAGCGGGTCGGTCCACGTAGCGGCGGCGAGCACGATCGCCGTGCACGCGGCACTCGGCAGGAGCCAGGCGACCGCCATCCACGGGTCGCCGGGAATCACCGCACCGAACAGGACCGACGCCGGCACAGCGGTGGCGACAGAGTAGGCGGTGCGCCACAGCAGCAGCCGGGCCGGCGAGTAGGGCGAGGTGCTCTCGAGTGCTGCGGTGGAGGTCGGGGTGAGGCGGTAGGTGGCCGCCACCCCCAGGGCAGGCAGGAGCGGCGCGAGGAGCACGAACCCGAGCTGCGCGGAGTCGCGAACGTTGAGCGTTGCCGCGAGCGCCGCCAGCGCGAGGATCAACGTCGCTGCGATCGTCCATTGCAGGCACTGTCTGCCGATCTGTCGGACGACCACCGTGTCCGCATCGGTCACCCCCATCCGTCGGAGCCACGGCGTGGTGCGGGGTGCCGATTCGATGCGCGTCTGCACGCGATCGAAAACCGCGTCGAACGACACCGTGCCGACCGAAGCGGGGGCGAGACGTGCGAGGCCGCCCCGGCACGCGTCGCACCGCATGAGGTGCGCCTCCACCGAGGCCCGCTCGAGCGTCGCCAACTCTTGCGCGGCGTACGCCTGGAGCGTGCTGTCGTTGACATGCCATGGACTCATCGGAGATCTCCCAACTCGAACACGGTTGTGCCGAGTGCATCGCGTAGCTCGGCTTTCGCCTTTCGGATCCGCCCCTTCACCGTGCCCTCCGGGAGACCGAGCATTCGTCCCGCCTCCCGCGCCGTCAGCCCGTCGAACACCATCGCCTGCACCACTTCCAACAGCTCCGGCGACAACTGCGACAGCGCCGCACCGACGTCACCGAATGCGAGCTGGTCGAGCACCCTCTCCTCCGCGCTCGCCGCGGTCCCCAGGTCGGGTAGGGGCGAGGGACGCGCTCGACGGCCCGCCCGTCGCAAGTGCGTCACCAACTGCCGCACCCCGATCCCCCAGATCCACGCACCGACATCGCCGTCGCCGCGCCACCGGTACGCCCCCTTCCACACTGCGAGGAGCGTGTCCTCGACTGCATCCGCGACCAGCGCGTCGTCGAAACAGCGAGACCGCAACCGCGCGACCAGCCAGGGGACGTGCCGGTCGTACAGACACCGCAACGCCTCGACGTCCTCGCCAGCGACCGCCCGCACAAGAGCAGCATCGTCTGTCGCCCGCCAGTGGCATGGGACCACCTTGAGCCTGGTTCCGCCAGTGTGATGGGACCACCTGTCCGCCAATGATGGGACCACCCGGGGTCCGTCAGTTCGGTGCTGTTGATGGGTGAGCATCGCCGCTCCTGTTGGCAGCTCGAGAGGCGGCGATGGTGTTCCGGGAGGTTCCGATGTTCGAGGTTCGAGAAGTGCTTCGTCTGTGGCTGGGAGGTGAAGGGCTGAGGGCTGTGGCCCGGCTGAGTCGCGTGGACCGCAAGACGGTGCGCCGGTACGTGGACGCGGCGCTCGAGGCCGGCGTCACTGTCGACGGCGGTGTCGATCAGTTGGATGATCTGACGCTCGGGCGGGTGGTGGAGATCGTGCGTCCGCACCGAGCTGATGGTCACGGCCATGCGTGGGCAGCGCTGGTCGAGCGACGGGCGCAGGTTGAGGCGTGGGCGAGTTCGGGTGTGGCTGGCGTGAAGATCTGCGAGCTCCTCGCCCGTGACGGCGTGATCGTGCCGGAGCGGACGGTGCAGCGGTTCATCGCCACCGAGTTCGGTCCCCGCCGCGGACAGGGTGCGACGGTGCGTGTCGCCGATGGTGAGCCGGGGCACGAGTTGCAGGTCGACTTCGCTCGGCTCGGTCTGCTCGACGACCCTGACAGCGGGCGGCGGCGGGTGTGTCACGCCCTGATCTTCACGGCGGTGTTCTCGCGGCACATGTTCGTGTGGTTGTCGTTCACGCAGACGACCGACACGGTGATCGCCGGGTGTGAGGCGGCGTGGCTGTTCTTCGGCGGCGTGTTCAGGGTGCTCGTGCCGGACAACCTGACACCGGTCGTGACGAAGGCCGACGGGTTGGAGCCACGGTTCAACGAGACGTTCGTCGAGTACGCGCAGTCACGCGGGTTCGTGATCGACCCCGCACGTGTGCGCACACCGACGGACAAGCCGCGTGTGGAGCGGATGGTGCAGTTCGTCCGTTCGTCGTTCTGGGCCGGCGAGACGTTCACCAGCCTCGCCGACGCGCAGGTCAAGGTCGAGGTGTGGTGCCAGCAGCGGGCTGGGATGCGGGTGCATGGCACGACCCAGTGCCGCCCGATCGAGCACTTCCGCCTCGAAGAACAGGATCAGCTGTTGCCGGCTCCGACGGAGCACTACGACGTGCCGATCCATGCGACGTGCCGGGTGCATCGGGATCATCACATCGAGATCGCCAAGGCGCTCTACTCGATCCCGGGGAACCTGATCGGCAAGCACGTCCAGGTCCGCGCCGACCGGCGGGTGGTGCGCGTGTTCCACCGGTCCCAGCTGATCAAGGTCCACCCCCGCCAGCAGCCCGGGCATCGCTCAACGGATCCGGCCGATCTGCCCGCCGAGCGGACCACCTATGCGTTGCGGGACATCGCCCACCTCCAGAAGATGGCCGCATCACACGGTGAGGCGATCGCCGTCTACGCGGCGGCGGTGTTGGACACGCCGTTGCCGTGGACGAAGATGCGCCAGGTCTACGCGCTGCTCGGGCTGGTGAAGAAGTGGGGTCCGGACCGGGTCGACGCCGCCTGCCGGCGGGCTCTCGACGCCGAAGCGGTCAACGTCGGCCTGATCGGCAGGATGCTCGAACGAGCCACCGAAAGCGAGCCACCTGACGAACCGCCGGCTCCGCCGGCTCCGCCGGCGACGTCCCGGTTCGCGCGTGATCCGGGCGAGTTCACCACTGACGCGGCGAAGGCGCGGAGGTCGGCATGAGCCCCCAACTCACTGTCACGCCGGAGCTGAAAGCGTTGCTGCGCCGGGTCAAGCTCGGCCGTTGCCTCGACACCCTGCCGGAACGGTTGACGCTCGCGCACCAGCAGAAGCTGACCCATCACGAGTTCCTCGAACTGCTCCTCGCCGACGAGGTCACCCGCCGCGACGTCCAGTCCGCGCTGCTGCGCGCTCGCACCGCCGGCCTCGACCCGGACATGCTGCTCGACCGCTGGGACGACACCGCGAAGGTCACCTACGACCGCACGATCTGGAACGAGCTCTGCTCACTCCGCTTCGTCGACGCACCCAACGACGTCGTCATCCTCGGCCCCGTCGGAGTCGGCAAGACGTTCCTCGCGACCGCGCTCGGCCACATCGCCATCCGCCGTCACCACAGCGTCCACTTCGAGCGCGCCGACACCCTGTTGAAGCGGCTGAAGGCGTCGAGGCTGGACAACAGCCACGACGCCGAGGTCCGCAAACTGCTACGCGTCGACGTGCTGATCATCGACGACTTCGCCCTGCGCGCGATGGACGTCATCGACACCGCCGAGGTCTACGAGATCATCGTCGAACGCCACCGACGCGCCTCCACCATCCTCACCTCCAACAGGGACCCCGGCGAGATGCTCGCCCAGATGGCCGACCCGCTCCTCGCCCAATCCGCGATCGACCGGCTCCACTCCAACGCACACGAACTCGTCATCGACGGCGAGTCCTACCGACGACGCCAACGACCCGGCATTGACGCCGACCCAACCGCCGGACCATCATCCCCACGCCGACGCTGACAACCCCGACCCGGTCCCATCACACTGGCGCACACGTGGTCCCATCCTGCTGGCGGGCGACAATCGTCCAACCCCGACAGGTCGCGGCCGCTCCTCATCGACACACCGTCGCACGTACAGGCCAGCGGCGCGACACAACACACGGCGAGTTGGCGGGGAGGACCAACCTGTGCCGAACCCGAGTCGCTGTCATCACAGGCTCTGTCGCTCGGGAAGCTCGAACGGGATCACGAACCCGTCCCCCGGGTCCAGGCGTCTCCACCACGGACCACGGACCACGGACCACGCTCCGCTGGCGCTGCGAGCCCCGAAGACGTGCGATGCCGCACTCACTGACCTTCGGGTTCGGACCCGAAGGGCAATTCCGTTGTACACGTGTTGTACGCAACCACGCAACCAGACATCTCAGAGGCCCTCCCGCATCAGCGAAAGGGCCTCTGACCTGGTTCTTTACTTGGTGGCGGGGGCAGGATTTGAACCTGCGACCCTCGGGTTATGAGTTACATGCCTGTGATTCCGGGCTGTCCCGCTGAGTGCCGCGATGCCTTGTGCCACAAGGGTTCTCGGCGCTGTTGGTACCGGACCGTACCAGCGTGTTCCGCCGGGTTCTACCGCGACCTGGCAGACAACTCGGCAGACATCGCGGTGCACGCTGCACGAGCACTTCGCTCGGACTCACACGGCCGCCATCGCCCCTCGGGCGGTCCGGGGAAGCAGTGAACCGACGCCGACCGAGCGTGTGAGGTCGCGGAGGTTCCGCCAGACCAGACGGCGGATCGCAGTCTCGGAGGTGGCTTCTCGCCGGGCGAGGGCGGCCTCCACCGGCTCGACGCCCCCGGGCACGCGAGGGAGTGGACTGCGACGATCGCCGTACGGGTGGTCGGTCTCGGTCAGGAGCCGGTCAGTGGGAACCTCGTCCATCACACGTGGCCGCATGACCATTGCGGAGTTGACGGAGAAGTAGCAGCCGAGATCGACGGCCGTTCGTGTCAGATCTGCTGAACCGGTCCACCAGTGCAGGATCACGCCAGCGATCGGGGTGCGCTCAAGTTCAGTGAGCAGGTCCCGCTGTGCTCGGTGACTGTGCAGGCTGACGAGGCGGGGTGTCTCCTGCAGATGGCCAAGCGCTGCCCGAAGCGTCGTGCGCTGCACCTCGAGCGACACAACGGAGGTGCCATCCAGTCCGAGTTCTCCGACGAGCGGCCGTTGGGCGATGAGTGCTGAGAACTCATCGGGATCGAAGTCGGCTTGCGCGCTCGCCACACCGGGGTGGCACCCAACACCCCAGATCAGTCGATCATCGGTGCGAGCTGTTGCCAGCCGTGCTTCGTCCAGTGATCGGGTCATCGCGAAGATGACCGCCGGTAGCGCGGCGGCGTCACCTGGACTGAGGTCGACATCCACGTGAGCGTGGGCGTCGAGTGGCGGCAATCGCGTCACAGGGGAAGCAGCCTCAACTCATCAGCGGCCCGAGCGCAGAGATCGTGGGCGTCACTCCGCGCGTAGCCCGGCGGAAGGCTGATGGAGGCAATCTCGCGACGGGAGACACCTCGAACGGAGAAGTCCCGAACTGCTGGCGCCGCGGAGTGTCGCAGCAGGAAGTCTCCGACCCGCGGGTCCGCGGGGTCGAGATAGGAGGAATCATCCGACAGCCCGGAAGCGAGGAAGGCTGCTCGTCGAACAAGGCAGCCGAAGCACGCGCCACACTGAACCGTGCTGGAGATTCCGTATGCGCGCTGTCCCGTGTGAGCGCAGGAATGAGTTGCGCTGAGGAACGCCGAGGCCCGCCGGGTACCGACCAGCTCCGCCGCCTCGCGGAACATCTCGCCCTTGGTGCTGCGCTCACATGGGTTGCGGAGATGGGCGTGGACACCGGCATCCTGTAGGACGCTCGGTAGTTCGGCGAGAAACAGCGGGTGCGTCGTGCGAGTGGAGAGGCTGCCGCGCCGCTCGGGGCCAAGTGGTGGATTGAGAGAGGCGAACCCGTTCTCGGGTACCCAGAGCTCGACGCCGTGGATCGATGCAACGGCCAGTCCAAGCGACAAGAAGAGCAGTGAGCGTGATCGGCTGGAGCTTTCGTTGCGGTACCTCACACCGTCGATCTGCATGTTCCGGCGGTTGATGCACGACTGCACGTAGTCGATCTCGGCCCCGGGCATCAGGGTTACGACCCCGCTGGCGACGTCACGCTGGAAGCCGGAAAGGTTGCGGGCGCCGAGGTGCGAGACGAATGCCTGGCCGGCATCTACACCAAGCTCCGCCCGCGAGAACAGTGCACCGCATGCGGAGTCGGCGCCGCCGCTGACGAGAACCACCCTTTCGATGCCCTCCTTCGCTGCGGAGACCCCCTCCTTCGGTGACCTGCCCAGCACGAAGTCGAGATTCCACTGATCGCCCGTGAGGAACTCCAGCAACGGGACGAGTCGCGGCGTGATCGCCTGCCACGCTGCCGGGTCGAAGACGGGCACGGTGAGGGAGAACTCGCGCCGGGACCAGTTCGATCTTCCCAACTTCCGGGGCGTGGAACGGTCAGCGGCAAAGACGGCGATGGCCAGTCGCACGAGATCGATGTTCGGCTCGGGCACTGGCCCCAACCGTCCGAGGCGGGGCCCGAAGGGCGCTTGGATCGTGCCCTGGTGTTCCGCGCTCCAGTAGAAGAGCTCGCGTGAGCGGCCGGAGGGCACTCTCTGCGGCACGGTCAGTCGGAGCGCGTACGTGGGCATCAGCTCGTGCCCCACACGGCGCGGAGGGTCTCGATTCCATCTTCGACGGCCTTGGTGAACCCAGCCTCGGTTAGGCCGTCTAGTGGAATGTCCACCTGCTCAGCCAAGACCTCGGCTGCCTCCCGAAGTTGCCGTTCGGCCTCGGGCGACACCCATGCCGGTCGCTCCCCGCGCCTGATCTGGTCACCCGTTTCGCTCAGAGCCGCCTCGGCGACAATCGCGGCAACGGACTTCCGAACGATGTCCTCGGGGCTCGGGGGAACGCCATCGGCACCTTCGGTGAGCACCCACTCTGCGACCTCGAACGCGACTGCGCGCCGTTCCTCGTCTTCGATCGTTCCGTCCGACATCGCTCCACATGTGGCATCGACAATCTGACATGCGACGTCGAACGGGTCTCCGTTGGCGCGGAGGGCGTCGAGGTCGAGGCCGATGCGTTCAAGTGCGGCGGCGTCACCGAGACGAAGTGCATGTGCTGCTGCAGCGGCACGACCCGCCGTAGTCGCAGACGCTCTCGCCGAGCGTTGCGCGCCACCGGCTGCGCCACTGGCTCCTGCTCCACCGCCGCCGCTTCCTCCCCCGCCTCCTGGGCCGTCCGCTCCGCCGCCGGAGGACGGCCGAAGCATGGGCAACACGTGGCGGATGGCATCGGCGGGAAGGCGTGGAGCTCCGTCGTCCTCGTTGGAGGGCGGCTTGTCCGGTAGCGAGTCGAGCCAGTCGTCGAGCTCACGGCGCAACCGGCCGCCGGCGGCTCCGCCTCCGCCTGAATACGAGTTGCTGGTGCCCATCAGCCCGATTGGCTCAGTACGCGATCGAGGGCGCTGCGGGTGACGTCAGTCGGACTGGCCGAACGCCAGTGCTGCAACACCGGCACGAGAGCCGGTGATGGCGGCTGCCCGAAGAGGAGCACCGCAGCTGGCTCGACGACCGAGGCCGGGATCGCCTTCAGCGCTTTCACGGCAGGCTCGGTGGCGTCGGGGTGCTGGCCAAGTATGCGAATGATCCCGTCGAGCGCCTGACGCTGCTCGCGGGGCCGGTCGCGGGCAGCGCGCGAGAGGTGCTGGATGAGCGCCACCGGCTCGTCGTCGCGGAGAGCGGCGAGGTCCTCGTCCGCTACCGACCGCTGCTCCGCTCGCGAGGAGGAGAGCAGGTTGGCCGCGAGGTCGCGGAGACGTTCGGGGAGCTGGGCGTCCAACAGCGTCTTGCCGCCGAACCCCGCCGCGAGGTGCAGGTAGGGCGTCAGATCGAGCCCGCCGAGAGCCGGCGGAAGTTTGGCCCATCGCAGCAGATCGTCGGAGAATTCGGGATCGCCGGACGACTCTGCATCGGCAACGGTCTGGCGGCCATCGTCTCCGGCCTCGGAGTCGCTGACGTCTGTGACCGTCGATGGGCGGCCGGCCGCAGCCTCCAGCTCTGCCATCCTGGTTCGAAGCACGCCGTCGGCCATCCAGTCCAGGACGCGCTCGAACTCTGTGGCAACGAGCTGCTCCAGCACCATGAGCTTCGCGACCACCTCGGAGTCGAGTTCGATGCCTCGGCGGCTTGCCACGCTTTGACGCACGCGGAGGTCATTGAGGAACCGCTTGATCCGCCGAGGGTTTCCTTTGAGCTTCTCATAAAGGATCGGCGTCAGACGTGCAGCAAACGCGAGGTGTCGAGTCAGGTCGACGGCGCCGACGGGCTGGAGGTCATCGAGTGTCGCTCCTCGGCTGCGCAGCTCCGCGCACTGACCGATCAGGGTCGTCAGTTCGCTCTCCTCGAGCTGGCCGGCGATCTGGAGCAGGAGAAGGTACGCCTGGGTGTCGAACCGGCTCAACGCCGGTAGCGCGATCGTGGTCTGAACGATCTTGTGGAGGTAGAGCCGGGACGGATGCTCGGAGTCGGTGCCGTCGAGCGAAGAGATCGAGAAGTGACCGCTGATCGCTTCCGCAACCCGTTCCTCGTCCGCGGCGATGACGAACGACATCTTGGGAACTGCCAGGAAGAGGCGGATGGTCTCAAGTGTCTCCACCACCGTCGTCGGAAGGCAGCGGTCCAGATCGTCGACGAGGACGACAACGCGTCGGATGTGACCGAGGCCGTCGGAACTCAGCAACTCAGCGAACTCCTGACGAAACCCGTCGAGGGTCCGCGGCACTTCGTCTTCCTCGTCACCGCCAGGTCGGACCAACTCGAGCAGGCTGCCGATAGAGGGCAGCTGTGGGCTGACCGCTGTCTTTGCTGCAAGCTTCATGGCCTTTGCCCAGTCCACACGCTTCACCAGCCGGCCAAGCAATTCCTTCGCGGCCCTCCCTGCCGGCACCGAGTCGTCGATCTCAGCGTCCAGCTGCGCCAGGACGTCTGTGATGAGGCTCTCCTTCGCCCCGAGTGAAGGGTCGTAGCGCCAGGGATCAGTGGGGATCGGCAGGACCGTGCCCTGTTCTGCCCGAAGACGGAGCTGGATCAGGTTGAGGACGGTTGTCTTCCCGCTTCCCCAACGGCCGGATACTCCGAGCGCCACTGGGTCGAGGTCATCATCGAGGACTGCATCAACCAGCGTGTCGGCAACGGCATCGAACGCCAGGAGATCAACCGACGCTGGATCGTCCGACCACAGGGACAGCGACGCCGACGTAGAGGCGTCAGCGGCGGGATCGTCGGCGACTGTCATGCTCGACGACTGTAGCATTGAGGTCGAACGCCTGTTCGCTGGGCACACGGTTCCCCGTCGCGGTCACGGGCGGCGAGGAGCGCTCGTCCGGACGGCCGCGAGATCACCAGCACTTGGTTCCCGGCTGGGCTCAGCACCGCCCATCAAGCTTCCGCCGTGTTAGTCCATTGCGAGAAGGGCGATGATGCCGACGATCGTCGCGACGACGGTGGCAATGCCAACGAGCCACCACATGAGCCTCCGACCCGTGGTCTCGCGCTCCCCTGCTTCGGTCGTGATGCCGCCGTCGGCATGGATCTGGCTGAGGTCGCTGAGCTTGACTCGGTTCTTGTCGCCGTAGATGGCGACGTTGACCGCTTGGTCGGTGACGGCCTTGGTGGGTTGGGCGTCCTGCGGAGTACCGGCTCGGATCTCGGCGACAAGTTCGACGAGGGTGGTGCGCACGACGTCGACGATGCGCAGGAGCGAGGAGATGTGGACTTCCCAGTAGAGCCGGGTGATCTGCTGCAAGAGGTATGGGTCGTGCTGCTTGGCCTCGTAGTTCATGAGCCTGGCGATGTCGGCACCGCCGGGAAGGTTCATGCGTACGACGTTCCCGTTGGCGGTCTTCACCGCCTCGATGATCTCAGCCAGCGGCATGCGCAGGTCAATCTCTTCCTTGATGTGGTCGCACATCGGTTCCGGCAGAGCGCCGGGGCTGACCTGTTGTCCGGTGATGTGGGCGTTGAACGTGGCGCCGTCGAGGGCGATGGGTGCACCGACGGTGCGGTACTCGGGTAGTTGGTCGCTCCCGTTGTAGCCCTTGAGTTCACGGGTGGCCCAGGTGCGGAGTTCCTCGCTGCCGCTCTGGCCGCCCAGCGCGACGCACTTCCGCAGGGCACCCGTGATGTCGGCGGTGTCGTCGAGGGCGGCCTGCTCGATCTGTTCGAGCAGTGGGGGTCTCCTGGCCATCACCGCATTCTCTTCGGTGCCTGTGACAACCGTTCGCCGCGTCGGTAGGAGGTGGTGGTCACTCCTCCAGCTCCTTGGCGAGGCGGTCGTAGGAGGGCATGACGGCGAGCACTCCCCGCGCCGCACTCTGTCGGGCGGACTCGATGTACACGTCGTCGAACGGCTTGCCGGCCTTCTCGGCCTTGCGTGCGTCCTGATCGAGCACGAGGAGGGAGACTCCGACTCCTACGGCGTACCGCTCGCGGGCCTGCTCCTTGCCCTCATCCGTGCTGAGTTCGGCGGCACGTGCCGCGACGTAGGCCTTGAGGGGTGAGTAGGTGCGGTTGAGGACGATGGTGGGGATCTCGGCGTCGACCTTTGCCAGCTCGGCGTACTCGGGCCGCTTGTCGGCGAGGTCCTTGCCGGGAACCATCTCGATCTCGCCGACGGTCGCAGCGCTCCAGTTGTCGACGCCGTCGTCGGTCTCGCTCTTCCAGATGAGCGCGACGAGCCCACCGTCGCCGGGTCCGGACTTGCCGTTTCCGGAGCCGGGCTTGGGGCCGGGCTGCTTGGGCTTGATCTCCTCGACGACCTCGACCTTGGTGGTCCACTCGAAGCGGGGCCCGAGGCCGCCGGACGTCTTGGACCAGGTGGGAATCTCGATGGTGAGCTTGTAGGTGCCGGTATCGGCGTTCTCGGGGACGGCGACTGAGACGCGCACCCGTCCGGAGCGGAGTTCGCCGACGGTGATCTCCGAGGCACCGATGTCGGGATGGTCGCAGATCACCTGGAGCGGGGCGCGCTTGCTGATGAAGCCGTCCTTGGCGTTCAGCTTGAAGTAGACACCCTTGACCTTGCCAGCCTGGGCTTCGAGCGACTCGGGTCCCTCGAAGTGAGTGGGATCGTCGTAGAGGTCCTCGGGCGGCGTGGGGTCCGGGGGCTTCGGGCCGCGGCCCCCGCCGGTGCCGTTCCCGGCACCGCCGAGGGAGAAGCCCTTGGCCTTGAAGGCCCGAGCGATCTGCTCGGCGATGGCGATGGTGGGGCGGTCGTTGTTGTCGCCGGTGATGGCCTCGCGGATGAGGGCGTTGTTGGCATCGCGCAGCGCGGGCCACTCGTCGAGGAAGGCGGCGATCTCCTTCTCCAGACGCATGGCGACCGCGCTGCGCACGAGCTGGGCGCGGTCGGCGGTGAACAGTTCGGTCCGGATCTCGATGGGGAGGGCGTCGCTCTCGACGACGACAAGTACCCGGTCGTAGAGCTTGTTGAGCTTGGTGTGGAGCTTGAAGTCCTGTGGGGTCCAGTGGGAGTGGACCTGACCGTTCGAGGTGATGAGCAGCGCGTGTCCGTAGGCGACGAAGTTGCGGCGTTCACCCCTTTCGCCCTTCTTCGCGAACAGCCGGAACCGGATCGGGAGCTGGTAGGTGGTGCCCTTGTGGTTGAAGGGCAGCGTGTCGGAGCCCTCGGTGCCGGGGTCGCCGGGGTTGTTGTCGAGGCGGTACGCGAGACCCCGGAGCGTCTCGTCCCGATCGGAACGGGTGAGGTTGTTGCGGTACTTGATGGGCAGCACCGGGCGGAACAGGCGGGTGTTGAGGATGGTGTCGAACGACTTCTCATCGCCGGAGCGCCGGCCGAGGCCTTCGGTGTCGTAGGCGATGAGCGCGAGGTGGGTGCCGGGATCGAAGTCGGGGAAATCGGCGGCGGGCACGGAGAACGGGGTCGCGGTCGCCCACCTGGTCGGGTCGTCCTCGTCCCACGGCTGGGCGACGAGGTAGAAGGCGTTGGTGGTGGTGCGCTCGCGCTCCCACTGGACGACGGCCACGGTGATCTGATCGGGCTGCCCGTCGGCGAGGAGATCGGGATGGCGGCGCGTGATGAGAACGACGGCCTTCGCGTTGCGGTAGGTGGTGGCACCGCCGAGACCGAAGGTGCCCTGCTGCCAGTCGATCCCGTCCTTGTGCTTGGCACCGACGCGAAAGATCCCACGGGGGACGTCGGCGTCGGTGATCCCGCATCCCAGATCGCGCATCACGAGGGTGATGCGCTTCTTGGAGGTCCCGGCTTCGGCCTTGTCGATGGTGACGCCTACCAACTCGGCCTGCTCCTTCTCGCTCAGCCCGGCGAGAAGCGCGGAGGCGGCGTCCTGCGGCGTGGAGTACGGCGTGGCCGACCGGCTGCCGTAGTTCTGGATGGCGCGGAGTTCGAGCACCGCATCCTGCATGTTGGTGACGACTTCGAGGGCCTTGTGGTCGTAGCTGGAACCAGAGCCGGTGAGGATGCCCTGGTTGTTCCAGGTGTCGCCGAGGGGCCGCTGGTGACGGCCGCCGATGGCCTTGGCGATGAGCTGCTGCACGGCGTCGGCCTCGTCGACAGTGCGGGCGGTGAGCGCGGCCTCGACGATCTTGTGATTGTTGGTGTTCATCGGGCTGCTCCGTTCGTGTGCTCGTGGCCGAGCGGGGTCAGGTGGTAGCGGGACTTGGTCTGCTTGGGTTCGACGAGACCCCACTCGCGGGCACGGGCGATATAGCCCGCGGAGTTGGTGGAGACCTCGTTCTCGGTCCAGTCGCTCCAGGCTTCGGCCATGTGGTTGAGGACGTCCTGGCGGGTGGCGCCGTCGGGTCCGATGGCGCGGATGACCTCGGTGAAGCCCTTCCAGTCCGCCGGTGTCTGCTCGGCCAGGTGGGCGAAGAAGGCCTTGGCGGCGTCGAAGGGGTGGGGTTCTTCGACCGAGATGCCGCCAACACCGGCGAGCAGCGCCCACCCGGTGGCGGTGACACCGACGAGGGGTTCGTTCCGTTCGCCTTCGGTCAGGCCGATGAGGCGCCACTCGAACAGGGGACCGTTGGTCGCGTACTTGTCGCCGTCGGTGCGGTAGTCGCCGACGGCGAAGGATCGGAATCCCATCTCGGCGGGCTTGCGCTTCTCGGGGTTGGTCGGGAACAGCGCCGTGCACTTCGTCCCCGTGTGCTTCTCGATCGCGAGGAGCAGCTCGCCGAAGCGCCAGGCCTCCTGGAGGAGCTCGGTGAAGTAGCTCTCGATCGGCACCGGCCGGTCGAGAGTCATCGCCGCGAGCTTGGTGAGCGCCCAGAGCGAGGGGTAGTCGCGGTTGTGGAGCCCGAACAGCGGTCGCCCTTCGGGCCGGCTCAGGTCGGCATCCTCGGTGACGACGAAGCCGTCATCGGGGGCGGCGAGTGCCGTCATCGGCATGCTCGCCGGGGACGTCACAGGGGACGGTTCGTCGACGGCCAGCGGCTCCGCCCGGGCGGCGACCCGTGCGGCCCTGGTGTGCTCGCCCGGGGAGGCGGGCGGCGGCCCAGCATCCTCAGTGCCATCGGCGGACAGTTCGAGGATGCGCTCCTGGATCGCGTCGACGATGAACTCGGCCCGGGTCGCGTAGCCGCCGACGCCCTTCAGGATCACGGCGTCCATCTCTCGGATCAGGGGCACCGGGATGGGGATGCGCATGACGCGCCGATCGACTTGGGACATCAGGTACACCTCACGTATCGAGAAGATACGTGAACTGTATCGTCACCCTGTCTGATATGCAAGAGGTATCTCGGGCTCTCGCCGGATACATGCGGCGTACAGCCGCATATACGTCCTAGAGGGGGTCCTCGTCGTCGAGGAGCCCGTCCCACGGGTCGACGGGCTCGGACGCGAGGTCGATCTCGGCGAGATCGTCGGTCTCGTCCTTGGTGGAGACGACTTCGAGAGTCCGTTCGCCCTGAGCGAGGAGGTGGTCGTAGGTCATCACGGAGATGCCGGACAGGCGGCAGTTGAGGCCGTGGAGGGCCTTGTGTCGATCGTCGTTCCAGTCGTTCGATCGGCCGATGACGATGGTCGCCCGGGGGTGGTAGGCGATCACGTCGGGTGCGTCGAGGAGGCCGGTGCGGGCTCCGTCGTGGAGGACGTCGAGATAGCGGTGGCACTGCCCGATCGCCTTCGAGACCTCGGCGGCGAAGTACCAGTTGTTGTGTGCGCCGTCCCAGGAGATCACGGTGTGGTCAGGTCGCTTGAGTTCGATGAGGTCTCGGAAGCCGCCGAGGACGCGGGGCACGAGTAGGTCGACCTGGTCGCCGGTGGAGATCGCTCGGATGCGGTCGTTGACGACGTGGGCGTTGCCGAAGGCCCAGCTGTGTTTCTCACACCAGCGTTGGTACGTGCTCTCGGCGGTTTCCCCTCCGTCGAGGTGTTGGCGGAGAACGTCGAGGGCGGCGCGCAGCTCGCGGAGCCGGATGGCACCGCGGAACGCGTTGACGATCTCCTCGCCGAGGTCCTGGCTGGCGAGTTGGTCGACGATCTCGTCCTCCCGGAGCAGCTTGGCCACCGCCGAGGCGACCGTCTCCGGGCTGAGGTCGCCGAGGTCGACGCGGCCGTCATCGATCCGAAGGGCGATGTACTGTCCGTCCTCCCCTGCGCCGGCGATGGCGAGGTGCTCGGCGAGGGCTCGATGGAGTCGACGGGCGGCGGCCTCCTGGAGGGGCAGTTCGAGATCGGCGCTGCCGAGCAGGTTGGACTTGTTGTAGCGGACGAGCTTCACGGCGAGTTCGTCTCCGGCGGAGCGGTGAACGAACATCGGGACGAGCACGATCTGCAACTTCGAGCTGTCGTGCAGCGTCACCGGGTCGCTGTGGGACACCCGGGGCCGCGCCGAGGCCTGGCGTCGGAGCACGCTGGCGGAGATCTCGTCCTCGGTCACTGCGCCTCCGATGGCGCCCGGCTGGTGAGCCCCTCGACGCAGCCGTCGAGTGCGGCCTGGAGCGGCTTTCGAACAATCTCACAAGGGTGGCTCCGTGCGTCTTCGACGCCGTGCAGCTGGCCCTTCTCGAGAGTCCGGGCACCAGCTGCTCCGCGAACGGGGCAGCGCTCCGAACCCGGCGCCCCGTCGCCGACCAGCCTGGGCGAGCAGACCATGAGCCGATCAGCCGAGGCGGTCTTTCACCGTCGACGCGATCACGGACGCGAGCCGCGTGGGGACGGCGTTGCCGATCTGGCGGGCGATGTCGGTCTTGTTGCCGCACCAGAGGAAGTCCTCGGGGAACGTCTGCAGCAGTGCCGCCTCGCGATGGGTAATGACGCGGTTGACCCGTCGTTGGGGACGATTCCGGTCCCACTGAGGGTGGAGGTACTGGCCCTTCTCAGGCTTGAAGAACTCGGTGCGGATGGTGAGACTCGGCGCGTCCCACCGCATCCGTCCCATCACGTCGGTGGTACCGGTCGGCTTCTCGGCCCAGCACCGCGGAGTCAGGTGCGCGGGAAGGTCGAAGCGCCCGCCACCGGGCGGGATGTGGTCGTAGCGTTCGAGCGACATCTTCGTGGGGCGGCGTCCGAGGTGGAGCTGTTCGGACTTGAACACGCCGGCGAGCTGTTCACCGAAGAACGTGTCCCACGAGTCGGGCAAGTCGATACCGACGGGCTTCGCCGGGACGTGTCCGATGGCATCGCGCACGGTCGCCCACGGGGCCCTGCCGTCGGCGCCGTCCTTGGAGTGCGTCGCAGTCGGCAGATCGATCGGCCCGACGCGCGACGCGATGAGAATGGTGCGCTGCCGGCGTTGAGGGACGCCGTAGTCGGCGGCGTTGAGCACAGCGGCGTCACAGTGCTTCCACCGCTTGAGCGATCCGCCGTTCAGCTCGTTCATGAGCAGCGCGAACTCGGCGCTCTTGGCGAACCGGTCGACGTTCTCGATCACGAACACCTTCGGGTTCGCCGCGAGCACGACGCGCAGGTACTCCTTCCAGAGCTTGTTGCGTGGGTCGTCGGGGTCCTTGGTGCCGAGGTTGGAGAACCCCTGGCACGGTGGCCCGCCGATGACGACGTCGACCTTGGGCACCTCGTCGTCGCGGAGGTCGGCGATGTCGATGCATCGGGTGTGGTCCTCGCCGAAGTTCGCCGCGTAGGTCGCGGCGGCGGGGAGCTCCCACTCGACGGCGAGCTGCGGGTCGAACCCTTCGGCGACGAACCCAGCGGTCATGCCGCCGCATCCGGCGAATAGGTCAACGACGGTCGGACCCGACGACCGGCGACGGATGGTCTTTCGGGACCGTGTGGTGGTGGGCTTGGGGGTAGGCATTGTCAGGCTCCTGCTGGGCGGGGCAGACGAGTCTGCAAGCTGCGATCCCGATGGGAACGCGTGTTCGATGATGATGGCACTCGGGAGTGACAGCCTCGCGGACCCGCAGCGGGGTCGTCACCTACGGTCGCGATGTGACCGACGAGGAGGCGACTGCCGTGCCGTCGTGGGCGTCGTCGGAGGCGACCCGCCGGTCGATGCGCGCGAACCGGGGCCGCGACACGGGCCCGGAGATGGCCGTTCGCTCCGCAGTACACCGGCGCGGAATGCGATATCGGGTCAACACCCGCCCGGAGCGCTCGCTCCGCCGCACCGCCGATCTGGTGTTCCGCCGGGCGAAGGTCGCCGTGTTCGTCGACGGCTGCTTCTGGCACTCCTGCCCGATTCACCGAACACGGCCGCGGGCGAACGACGGGTTCTGGTCCGAGAAGCTCGAGCGCACCGTTGTTCGCGACCGGGAGACCACCGACGCGCTGGAAGCGGCCGGGTGGCTGGTCCTGCGGTTCTGGGAGCACGAGGACCCCGACGAAGTGGCGGAACGCGTCCGCGCGGCGGTCCTCTCGCGGCGCTGAGGAAGGCGTCGTGTGCGGCCGGCGGTTCGGGTTCACGACCGGCCCTCCGATGGGAACACCGGGCGCTTCCAACCGCCGGAGATGAATGCGGCGCCAGGTTCGCCCTCGGCGGCGTCGGTCACCGACACGCTGATCCACTCCCCCTTGCGAGGGACGGGAAGGCCAAACGCGCGGGCCACGTCGGGATGCTCGTCCTGGTGGCCGAGGATCACGATGTCGAACCGTGAAAGGTGCTTGCGTGCGTCACGTACACGCTTGGGGCCGTCGTCCTGTTGGGCGACGGTCAGCACGACCTCGCGGCGGATGATCCGCTCCTGAACCCGGTGGAACAGCTCATTGATCCGGCGTTGGCCGCTCAGGCTCGGATCCAACACCGCGTCACGGGTGACGTCCTGCAGATGCAACAGCAGGTTCTCGGGCAGCTCAGCGTCGTGCGCCAGCCACGCCATCTCAGCGAGCGAACCGGGGGCCAAACGCCCCTTGGAATCCTTGTTCCTCGACTCGGTCAGCCGATCGGCGTCGGCTCGGATCAGCCCGACCGAGAACACGCTGCGGTCGTCGTCCGCCGTGAGGCACAGGCACAGCTCCCCGATCGCCTCGGTCGGGATCATCCACCCGCCGGAGCGCATCGACCACTTCGCGTCGACCTCCTCGCCGACGATCAGGTAGTCCATGCGGCGTCCGCGTTCGAGACCGAACTCGGCCTGTACGACAATCTCGATCTTCGTGCCGATGTAGGACTTCTCCACCTTCGAGAGCTGATCCAGTCGGTAGCGGCCGGTTCGCTGGCCGTCGAACACCTCGTCGAAGCTCTGGCGAATCGCAGACCCGAATCTGGCGACCATCTCCGGCTGGCTCTCGAACCACGCCACGACCCTGACCAGGCCCGGATCGTCACGGTCCTCGGTTGCGCTCACTGGCGGTCAGCTCGCATGCCGGGACACGCGGTCCAACAGATCGTCGTCGCGCTGCAACTCGGCGATCGCGCCACGCAACAGCTCCGCCATCGGCACGTCCCGCTCCACCGAGATCAACTTGAGTGCGCGGTGCTCCTCCCGTGACAGGTCCAACGTCAAACGCTTCACGTCATCACGCGTCCGAGTCTCCGGCTCCGATCGTCTCCTGCTACCCGGCACAAGCGTGACAGTACGCGAGCCGGAACACGGAGCAGCGTCTTTCTGTGTTTCTGTGTATATGCGCACTCACGCCGCAGCCTTCCTCTTGGGCGGGAGTCGGCCGTAGACGAGCTTGTGGCCCGATCGCCACACCCGCTGGCGGGTGTCGAGCGCGAGGTTGGCGGCAACCTTCTTCGGACGCCGCTGCACCGGGTAGGTCCGCACCCGCTCCCACATGGCGGCGACGACCACCGCGGCGGTCTCCTCGGCACTCCACGCTCCGCAGGTCGAGAACTTCGAGGTCATGCTCTTCACCGCGGGCATCATCGCCTGCAGCACCGTGCGCGCTGCGAGGTCGTCGTCGGGAGCGTGACGGAGCAGAACCAGGAGGATTGCGTCGGACTCCTCGGCGTGCCCTCGCTCGTTCACCCTCTCGACGAGCTGACGCAGCGACCGGACACCGACCAGCAACGGCTCCCCCTCCGCCCACGTCCGCACTGCTCGGCGCCCCACCGCGCAGTCGGCGATCCGATCCCATTCCCGGTCGAGCTGACCGAGGACTCCCGTGCATGTGTTCATGGCGATACCTCTCGTCGTTGGATGACGAGTGGCACCGTGGGTGGTCAGGCTGGACGCCGATCTGAGCCCGGTCCGGGCGGCTCGAGTGCTCGATCGCGCATGGGGCGGCGGTCAGACCTGACCGACGCCCGACAGCAGACCCACCTCCATATAGCGCGAGTGACGGTGGAACTCGTTGAACCGACACGACGGTCATGGAAGGCTTTCGTTCGCTGGCGAGGCGCTTGAGGCTGGGGAGCACAAGTGGCGGGACCGAGAAGCGATGTTGACGCCGTGGTCAGCACTGACCACGACCCGGACCACATCGATCTGCCGCGCTGCGAGCTGGTGCTCAACCTGCTCGCTCGCAAGTGGGTCATACCGATCCTCGTCGAGTTGGCCCACGAACCTCGTCGGCGCCAGTACCTGTTCCACACCCTGAAGGTGTCGAGCAGCCGGCTCGATCCCACGATCCAGGAGCTGACCCGGAAGGGGCTGGTCGAGCGCACGTTCATCCCGAACGGCCGCACCGACGGTCCCGGCCTGGCGATCACCGGGTTGGGCCGCTCGTTCCTCGTTCTGGTGGCAACACTTGGCGAATGGGAACACCTGCACCGGCCCGAGCTGTTGACCAACATCGCCGTCTGGCGGGAGCTCCACCCCGACGAACCGACCTGACCACCGGCGGGTGTGCGCACCCGCCGACGGGTGCGGCCGCCCGGCTGCGGCGCTGGTTCTCCGTTGATGCACGGGCGCTTTCGCCGTTCGATCGAGCGGTGCACTCCGGCCGGCGTTCCACGCAGACAAGACGACGGTCAGCCCTGACCATCGCCGTTCTCGCGCTGGTCGCCGGGGCGTGTTCAGACGGACGTTCAGACGCGGATGGCACAACGACGACCGTGAAGCGCACGTCGACCACCACGACGACGACCGCTCCGGCGAGCTCCTCCTCGACCACCACGACCGAGGCAGCCGATCCGGTGCTGGCCGCATACGTCGCGTTCTGGGATCTCTACGTCGAGCTCGGCGGGACGCCACCGCCGTTCGACCCTGCGGCGGTCAGTCCGCGTCTCGCGGAGCTGACGACCGGAGCGGAGACCCAGCAGCTCTTCGACTTCCTCCAGAACAACGCGGCGGCCGGGCTCGTGCTGCGTGGCGAGCTCGACCACTCCCCGACCGTCGTGTCGAACGACGGGACCGTCGCAGTGGTTGAGGACTGCATGGACGACCGGCTCGGCGTGTACCGGGTCGCCGACGACGTCCGAACCGACACCGACGACCCGAACCGTCACCTCTACACGGTGACGCTGCGACAGGAGGGCGGCCGGTGGAGAGTCGAGACGGTGAGCATGGGATCGGAGCCGTGCACCGTGTAGCGCGCGCCCTGGTGGGCGCCGTCGCGGCCATGACCGTCGGAGTGGGGTTCGTCGTCCTGACCGCCGGTCCCGCTGCGGCCGACGGTGCCGGCGGTGCGATCACCGACGATTCGGGGATCGACTACGGCGTCCTGGTGGGCGACCGCGACGGTGGCGGCTCGAGCCCGGGTCGTCGGGGCAGTGGCAGCGGACCGACCTGCACCTACCGGCTGATGGGCGGGCCGGAGAACTTCCCGGTGTACGACGTCGACGGCACGCTGATCGAGGTCGAGGCGGGTGGCGCCTGGTACGAGAAGACCTGCGACGGCGTGTTCATGGGCGCCGTCTATCTGCGGGGCGCGCCGAATGCGGTTGACCCTGCGGAGGTGGCGGCGGGGGTGCTGCGCCGCATGACGGTCCCCGTCCCGGAGGTCGCGTTGAGCCCGGTCGGCGAGCAGATCGTGAACCTGCCGTCGTGGCTGTGGGTCTCGAACTGGGAGCCGCTGACCGGCACCGCGTCGGTGGGCGGCGTGACCGTCACGGTGACCGCTCGTCCGTCGTCGGCACGGTGGACATTCGGCGACGGCACGTCCCTGTCGTGCGGGCCCGGCGTGCCGTGGTCACCCGATGCCGACCAGTCGAGCGCGTGCACCCATACCTGGACCCGCTCATCGGCCTCGCGGCCGGACGAGCGGTACCGCCTCGGCGTCAGCGTCACCTGGGCTGCTTCGTACTCGGTGACCGGCGGTGCGGGCGGCGGCGCATTGCCTTCGATCACACGCACGTCGACCCTGCCGGTGCGCGTCGCCGAAGTCCAAGCCGTCAACGACCGACTCGGAGGATGACCATGTCGATCGCCACCCGTCCGGCACCGCGAAACGGGTCGACCCAGGACGGCGCCACGCCTCGGAGGGCTGCACCTCCGTCGGCTCCACCGACGCTGAAGCCCGCTGGGCGACGGAACACCGGCCGGATCGCACTCGGCGTTGTCGTGCTCGCGTTGAGCGCGCTTGCGGCTGTCACCTTGTTCTCCTCGGCGGCGGACCGCACCGCGGTGATCGGCGTCGCCCGTGACGTACCGCCCGGCGCGGTGCTCACCGAGGGCGACCTGCGCGAGGTGCCGATCTCGGCCGGGTCCGGTCTTCGGGTCGTCGCCGCAGAGGATGCGGCGGACGTCGTCGGTCGGACCGCTTCGGTCGGGTTGGTCGCGGGTTCGTTGCTCAATCCCGACCAGCTCAGCGACGGTCCGACATTGGCGGAAGGGACGGTCGTGGTCGGCGCGGTGTTGAAGGGCGGCCAGTTCCCGGTCGGGCTCGCCATCGGCGACTCGGTCGAGATCGTCGAGACGACCGCTCCGGACGCGACCGGCGCGGGCGAACCCGTGTCGCGTGGACGGGGCACCGTGACCGATCTGTCGGACTCGACCGATGGGCAGAGCCTCCACACCGTGTCGATCGCGGTGTCGGCAGAGGACGCAACGGTGATCTCGGCTGCGGGTGCGGCAGGGCGGGTGAGCCTGGTGGTGACCGCCCCGTGAGCGGGCTGGTGTGCGTGACCGGTTCCAAGGGGTCGCCGGGCGCGACCACGTTGGCGGTCGCGCTCGCGACGTCGGTCCCGCCGGACGCCGGGCGGGTGCTGCTGGTCGACGCTGATCCCGATGGCGGCGACATCGCTGCGTTGCTCGGCGGCGGTTCGAATCCCGGCCTGGTCACTCTCGCCGCGGCAACCCGGCACCGGTTCGCACTCGACGAGGTCGAACGGCACGTGCAACCCGTCGGTGACAACGTCGCGCTGCTGGCCGCACCGCCGGGCCCCGATCAGGCCGCGTCGACGCTGGTGAACCTCGGGCCCGGGTTCGCCGAGTCGCTCGCCCAGACACGGGCGGTCGCGGACCTCGGCCGGTGGCGGCCGGACAGCCCTGCAGCGGATCTCGTCCGTGCCGCGACGGCGACCGTGCTCGTCGTTCATCCGACCGTCGCTGGGGTGGCCCACGCTCGGTCGGTGTTCGCCGACCTGAGCAGTCGGTGCCGCCGAGTCGTCGTAGCGCCCCGCGGTGAGCGACCGTACGGACCAGACGAGGTGGCGGCAGCCGTCGGCGCCGAGTCCGTGGTGATCGTGCCGGTCGACCGAGCCGCGGTGTCGGTGTTGGCCGGCGGCCGATGGGCTCGACGGGCGCCACTCGGGAGAACGGCTCGAGCCCTTGGCGACCAACTCGGACTCACCGCGTCGACCGAGACGCCGACCGAGGAATCCGCGGAGGTGGCGGTGTGACCGGGGCCGACGTGCTCGACGACTCCCTGGTCCGGTCCCTGCGGACCGAGATCGCCGACGAGCTGTCCGCCGCGGTCCGGCGGATGACGGAGGACGGCGAACGTCTCGACGGGGACGACGAGGAGATGCTGGCCCGTCAGCTCATCGCGCAACGTCTTGAGCAGCTCGCCTCGGACGCGATCGCTTCGGGCCGCCCGGTGCTCTCCCAGGACGAGGAGAACCTGCTTACGAGGTCGGTGTTCGACCGCTTGTTCCACCTCGGCCGGCTCCAGCCGTTGCTCGACGACGAGACGATCCAGAACGTCGTCGCGAACGGCTACGACCGTGTGTTCATCGAGTACGCGGGTGGGCTCAAGGTCGAGGGACCTCCCGTCGCGGAGTCCGACGAGGAGCTGGTGGAGCAGCTGCGCGAGATCGGTCGCCGCTACGGCTTGTCCGAGCGTGAGTTCAACCCGGGTCGACCGCAGCTCAACCTGCAGCTGCCCGACGGGTCCCGCCTGTTCGCGGTGGCGTGGGTCTGTGACCGGCCGTCGGTGTCGATCCGTCGGCATCGCTTCATGAAGCTCGACCTCGCGGACCTGATCGGTCTCGGGGCGATCGACGAGGGCCTCGCCTCGTTCCTGGCCGCTGCGGTGCGCTCGCGGCAGCAGATCATCGTGGCGGGTGCGACAGGCGCAGGGAAGACGACGATGCTCCGGGCGCTCGCATCGGAGATCCCGTCGTCGGAGCGGATCGTCACGATCGAGACCGAGCTGGAGCTGGGCCTCGACCGGTTCGCTGACGTGCACCCCGACTGCGTCGCGCTCGAAGCACGCGAAGCCAACGTCGAGGGTGCGGGCGAGGTGACCGCGGCCGACCTCGTGAGGATGAGCCTGCGGATGAACCCGGACCGGGTGATCGTCGGCGAGGTCCGCGGCGACGAGATCGTCCCGATGCTCAACGCGATGAGCCAGGGCAACGACGGGTCGATGTGCACGGTGCACGCGGACTCGAGCGGGACCGTGTTCAACAAGATGGCCTTGTACGCGATGCAGTCGCCGGAGCGTCTGCCACTCGAAGCGACCTGTCAGCTCGCAGCGGCGGCGGTGGATCTGGTGGTGTTCATCGCCAAGACCGGTTCGGGACGTTGGGTGTCGTCGGTGCGCCAGGTCGTCGGTGTCGACGGCTCGAAGGTCGTCACCAACGAGCTGTTCCGCCCCGGACCTGACGGTCGGGCGGTGCCGGGGGTGCCGGTCCCCCACGACTTGGCTGACGTGCTCGCCGCGCACGGGTGGGACCCGTCCCTGCACGACCGCCCCGAGGGGTGGTGGCGGTGAGCGCGCTGGTGGTGCTTGCGACGCTCGGTGTTGGTGCCGGCCTGTGGCTGATCGCGACCGGCTGGTCATGCGAGCTCGCGGACGAGCCCGAAGCGTCACCGCCGGTTCGTCGGCCGAGCGTGGTGGGTGCCACGTTCACGAAGGACCGGGCGGTTCGGGCGACGCTGGGCGCTGTGGCGGTGTTCGCGGTGTCGCGCTGGGCCACTGCTGCGATCGCCGGTGGGCTGTTGGGCTGGTTCGCCCCGGAGCTGTTCGCCTCGCGCTCGTCTCGCGACGCCGCCCTCGCTCGGACCGAGGCAATCGCCTCGTGGACCGAGATGCTGCGCGACACGATCGCGTCTGCTCACGGGTTGGAGGCGGCGATCGCGACGACGGCGCCGGTCGCCCCCGAGGCGATCCGGCCGGAGGTCGAACAGCTCGCCCGGTCGCTGAAGCACATGTCGTTGACCGAAGCCCTGCGGCGACTCGCGGTCGACCTCGCGCACCCGATCTCGGACCTGGTGGTCGCATCGCTCACGGTGGCGGCGAACGGAGCGGTGCGCGACCTCGCGGAGCTGCTCGGCATGCTCGCCGACTCAGCCCGCGACGAAGCGGCGATGCAGATGCGCGTCGAGGCATCCAGGGCCCGGATGCGTACCGCGGTCCGGGTGATCTCCGGGGTGACGGTCGTGACCGCGCTCGGGCTGGTCGTGCTGAACCGCTCCTACGTCGAGGTGTACTCGACGGTCGCCGGACAGGTGGTCCTCGCGTCGATCGCTGCGGCGTGGGGTGTGGCGCTGTGGTGGCTCGCGTCGATGAGCCGGTTCCGTCAGCCCGAACGGTTCCTGATCGCCGCGGCGGAAGGAACGCTGCGATGACCGCCGCGATGCTGCTGGGAGCGCTCGCCGGTTGGGGCGCCATGATGGTCGTGACCGGACTGGTGCCGGCCCGGGTGCCACTCGGCGACGCGCTCGCCCGGCTCGACGCACCGACGCTGACCAGCAGCGCCTCGCCCGAGCCGTGGTGGGTCCGCCTGCTCGGCGCGCCGCTGGTCGACACCGGCGTGGGGCAGGCCGCGACACGTGCGGTGGGCCGTGACCTGCGGATCATCGGACGCAGCCCCGCCGAGCACCTCGCCCGCACCGTCGCCCTGGTCGCGGCGGCGTTGCTGTGGGCACCCGCGACGTTCGCGCTCATGGCATTGGGCGGTGTCGGCGTGAGCTGGATGCTGCCGTTGTGGGTGTCGCTCCTGTTGGGTGCCATCGCGCTCGCGGTCCCAACCCTTGCGGTGCGCACCGAGGCGGCCGAGCGACGGCGCTCGTTCCGGCATGCACTCGGCTGCTTCCTCGACCTGGTCGCGGTGCGCCTCGCCGGGGGCGCCGGCGTCGACTCGGCGTTGACGGGCAGCGCGTCGGCGGGCGAAGGGTGGGCGTTCGCCGAGCTGCGGCAGGCGCTCACCGACGCCCGCCTGCGCGGCGAGCCGTCGTGGAACGGGCTCGCTCACCTCGGCAAACAGATCGGTGTCGGCGAACTGCAAGAACTGGCCGCGTCCGCCGCGCTCGCCGGCGACGAAGGCGCCCGTGTCCGCGTATCGATCGCCGCGAAGGCCCGGGCCATCCGCATGCGTGGTCTCGCCGACGCCGAAGGCGCCGCGCAGTCCGCGAGCGAGCGGATGTCACTGCCGGTCGTACTGCTGATGACCGGCTTCATCGTCTTCCTCGGCTACCCCGCGGTCGCCGCGGTCCTCAACGGTCTCTGAAACAGGAGGGAACCAGCCATGTCCGTCATCCCCATCATGTGGGCCTTCGCCAAGGCGAGAATCGAGCTCGCCCGACACGACGAACGCGGAGAGATCACCGAGAAGGTGATCATCATCGCAGTGTTCGCCGCGCTGGCGATCGCCGTCGGAGCGATCGTGGTCACGAAGGTCACCGGCAAAGCCGAGTCGATCAACCTCGACGGCTGACGATGCTCCGCCGTCAGCAACGGGGCGAACGCGGCGACGCCGCGGTCGAGGTCGTGCTCGCCGTGCCGGTCCTGCTGCTCCTGATCATGCTGGTGATCCAGGCGGGCCTGTGGTTCCACGGGTCCCAGCTCGCCGAAGCCGCAGCGCAGGAAGGGGTCCAGGCCGGCCGCGTCGAGAACGGCAGCGCGGCAGACGCCGAGCGACGCGCCCGTGACTTCCTCGGTCGGCTATCGCCCTCGGTTGCTTCGACGGCCCAGGTGCACGCGGTTCGAACGGCGGAGGTGACCAGGGTCGAGGTCACTGGACAGGTGCAACAGGTGGTCCCTGGCCTGGTACTCACCGTGTCCGGCGCGGCCGAGGCGCCGACCGAACGCTTCAGGGAGGACCGGTGACCCGCCGGCACAGCGAGCGTGGCTCGGTGAGCATCGAGTTGGTGCTGCTCACACCGGTCCTCGTCGGGCTGCTGCTCCTGGTGGTTGCGCTCGGCCGCGTCCAGAACGCTCGAGCCGACGTCGAAGCAGCCGCCCGTGCGGCAGCACGCGCCGCGTCGACGACCCGCGACGCGTCCTCGGCGCGAGCAGCGGGAGAGCGTGCCGCGTTCATGGAGTTCGACGGCGGGCGATTCCGCTGCGACACCCTGACTTTCGACATCGACACCGCTGCGTTCAGCGCCGATGGCGTCGTCGCCACGACCGTGTCGTGTCGTATCGCGCTCGGTGACGTGAGCGGCATGGGCATTCCCGGCCACCACACCATCACCGCGACATTCTCCGAACCACTGGACCGGTTCCGGGGGACACGATGACCCAGGCTCGTCGACCTCACCGCGCGGGTGACGAGCGAGGCACCGTCACGGTGTTCGTCGTCGCCATGACCACCGCGCTGCTGCTCGTCGCCGGCCTCGTCTTCGACGGCGGGCGGATGATCGCGGCGCGACGCGATGCCGACGCGGTCGCCTCGGCCGCGGCACGCGCCGGTGTCCAGGGCGTCGACGAAGCCGGCCTGCGCCAGACCGGCGGCGCCCCAGTGAACGCCGGCGACGCCCGGGCACGCGTCCAGCACTACCTCGCCACCACTGGCTACACGGGCTCCGCCGTCGTCAACGGCGACACCGTGACCGTCGAGGTGCACCGCACCCAGGAGCTCCACATCCTCTCGCTCGCCGGGCTCCACACGTCGAGCGTCACCGGCACGGGCAGCGCCAGAGCCGTTCGAGCCGTCACGGAGCAGCCATGAAGCCGGGCAGGTCGCTGACCGCAGCGCGTCGCATCGCGAGAGCAGTCGCCTCCGTGATGATGATCGGCGCGCTCCTCATCGGTGTCCCCTACCTGTTGTGGCGATTCGCGGGCTGGCCGCTTCCCGGGGAGGTCCCGAACCCCGACGGGATCGGGCGGGCGCTGACTCGCACCGCGGTCTCGGACGCAGCGATCGTCAAAGCTGTCGCGCTGGTCGGATGGTTCGGCTGGACGCTCCTGTGCTGGTCGATGCTCGTCGAGATCTGGGCGGTGGCCCGCGGCGTCCCAGCGGCACGGGTGCGGTTCGCCGGGCCACTGCAAGGTGTCGCCCGTCAGCTTGTCGCGTCCGCGTCACTGCTCGCCGCGACCAGCGTCTCGTCGGCGACCGCGGCTCCGATCTCATCGACGGCCGCACAGCCTGTGGTCGTCGAGATGCGCGATCCGGTGCTCGCAGCCGCTCTCGCTCCGACTCCGGCGGCGGCAACCGCCACGGTCGTGTCGCCACTCGCTGACACTCCGCAAGCAGCCGTCGCCGCGCCCGCACCGACGGAAGCGAGGTACACCGTTCAGCGCCGTGATTCGTTGTGGAAGATCGCCGAATGCCAGCTCGGGGATCCGCTGCGATGGCGCGAACTCTGGGAGCTGAACCGTGGGCGGGATTTCGGGGGCATCACGTTCACCAACCCGAGCCTCATCTACAGCGGCTGGGTGCTCGACCTGCCGACCCCGGTCGCCGATCCTGCCCCGGCGGAGGCACCCCCCACCGAAGACCCACCTGCGCCGCCAGGCGCGCCGGTACCCGAACCCGCCGAGCCGGCCACGACGGCCCCGACCACGTCGATACCGACCACGTCGACGGCTCCTCCTGTGGCGACGGCGGACCCGGGCCATACCCCGGCGACAGACCACGTACCGCGGGGGGCATCGCCCGCCCCAGCTGATGCTCTGACCGACGACCCGGTCTCGCTCCCTGCGCGGGCTCCACTGTTCGCGGGCGGTGTCCTCCTCGCCAGCGCGATCGTGCTGCTACTGAATCGACTTCGCCGGTCCCAGGCACGACGTCGCCCGCCGGGCCGACCGCCCCACCGTGCGCCGGCGGAAGCCGCGGTCACTGAGACAGCGGTGCGCCACGCCGGCGACCCGACTCGCATCCACCGTGCTCTCACCGCACTCTGTGCCTTCGGGGACGGGCTCGGCGACGCCGATCTGCCGCCGGTCGCAGCGGTACGAGTGGGCGACACTGAGGTCGAGGTGCTGCTCGCATCGCCGGCATCCCGCGTGCCGCCAGGCTTCGATAGCGACGCGGACCGAAGGGTGTTCACCACCGAAGCCGGGATCACCTCGGCGACGGTCGAAGGACTCGCCGGTGACACCCCTGCGCCCTGGCCGGCAATCGTCGGCGCTGGGGCGGTCGGCGACGACCTCGTTCTCATCGACCTCGAAGCCGCAGGCGTCGTCACGGTCGACGGCCCAGATGCCGCCGACACTGTGCGCCGGATCGCGGCCGAGCTCGCCACGTCTCCAGCGTCGGAGCTGATTGAGGTGCTCGTCGTCGGCGACGACTTCGACCTCGCGGGAAGTGAACGGATACGGCGGATAGCGACGACCGACGACGCGATCGAGGCGCTCACCTCGGTACGCACCGCCACCCAGGCCGCACTCGATCGCCTCGGCGATCCCAGCACCGCAGTCGCACGGCGTGACCACTCGGCGGAACAGGGATGGGGTGTCACCGTTCTGGTCAGCTTCGACCCGCTCACGGACTCACAGCGCGAGCAGCTCACTCAGGTCGCTGCTCCAGGCAGCGGGGTCGCTGCCGTCCTCGTGGGTGGACCTGTCGGCGGCGGTGCGTGGTCGCTGACGACAGGTCCGACCACACGACTCGAACCCCACGGCTTCGACCTCTCTCCTGCCACGCTCACCGCGGCAGAACTCGCTGGGCTCGACGAGCTGCTCGCCGACGCGACGACCGGCGACAGCGACGAGCGTCTCTTGGTCCACGACGAACCGGTCGAGACCATCTACCTCCCCGACGACGGCACAGCATCAGCCGACGAAGCGCCCGTCGAGGTCGAGGTCGAGGTTCAGGTGCTTGGACCGGTCACGGTGCACGGCGTCGACGCGATCAACCGGCGGCGAACCGTCGAACTCATCGCCTACCTCGTACTCCACCCCGGCGGAGTGTCGGCCGGGCGACTCAAGACCGCGATCTGGCCCGAGGCCGAACCGTCACAGGACACCTTCAACGTGACCGTCCACCGAGCCCGATCAGCGCTCGGCCTCGGCCGTGACGGCAATCACCACCTGCCCCACGCCGTCACCAACGGCGGCAAGTACTCGGTCGGTCCGCACGTGACGAGCGACCTCGCCCGGTTCAACACGCTGGTGCGCCGAGCCAGATCGAGCGAGGACGAGGCCGTCGAAGCCGAGCTGCTTCGATCAGCGGTCGGAATGCTGCGTGGCCAAGTGTTCGAGGACGTCCGAGGTTACGAGTGGGCATTCACCGAAGCGATCATCACCGAGGCCGAAGCCACCATCTCCGACGCCGCTCACCGTCTCGCCCAACTCGAGCTCGCTCGGGGCGACGCTGAAGCCGCGAGCTCGGCCGCGAGGCACGGGCTGAAGGCGGTGCCGGGGAGCGAGCCACTCTTCCGCGACCGCATGGAAGCAGCCCACCTCAACGGCGACCCCGCAGCCGTCGACCGCATCGTCGACGAGCTGTGCCGCTACATCGAGACCCTCGAACCCCTTGACGACCTCCACCCCGACACCGTCGACCTCTGGCGCCGCCTCGGTCGAGGCCACAGCGTCTCCGGTCGCCAGACGTGACAACTGGATCCGACTCGCATCAGAACACATGGCGGATCGCTTCGATGGCGCCTGCGATCGCGTGGTGGCCGGTCGTGCTCACCTCAAGCTGCGCTCCGCTCGTGAAGGCCTCCGACTGGCACTCCGAAGAGGAGGTGCGCGTCAACGGACTGCTCGGCGAGCACGACGCCGACTTCGACTACTACGAGGAATTCCTGTTCAAGGACACCGACTTCAAAGCCCTGTGGTCACCCGACCTCAACGGCACCGAAGACGACGAGACCGTCGTCGCCCGCCGCGGATACGTGAACCTGCACCCGTCCCGCTGGTTCCTCCCGTTCGATCCCGAGACCTTCTGACCGCCCTTGCCGCTGCTACCTGAGCGCGGGTAGGGCGTTGGAGGCGATCCGGGTGGCGCCTGCCTGGTTGGGGTGGGGCCATCCCGGGGGGATGCCCTGAACCAGGTTTGCGGGCGCGTCGGTCCAGAACCAGTCCTGAATGTGAGCGGCAGTCAACGAGGAATTGCTGACGAGCGTCGCGCTGTGACCAGCGAGCCCGGTCGAGATAGCTGACTGGAGAGTATTCAAACCGGTCTGCACCGCGCCGTGACACCGGGCGTTGAGCGGTCCCGAACCTGCCATGTTGAAGTAGCCGTTCCATGCGATCTTCGCCGTCGGATCCGCGGCTTCGAGCCGAGAGGCGATCTCGTCCACACCGTTGACGATCTGCTCCTCCTTCTCGTCGAAATTCCACAGCAACTCAAGATCCGTATAACAGAACGACCCGCCGGCCCCGGGCACCTGCGAGTCAGGAATCATCGCGACCAACGTCGCCGACCAGTTCGTGTCGTTGACCCCCGCAGTGACGACGACCCGGTTCCACGAACCTGGTCGTGATGCGAGCTCGGCCTCCGCGCGTGCGATCGGCGAGGCCCCGGGGTGCGCGAGACCACATGCGTCCGCGTTCGAGTCGAGGCCGAGCACCTGTCGCGTCGAGTAGCCGCTCTGCGCCCAGTTGACGTAGTCCAGACTCCACACCGCTGGGAGCGATGCATTCAGCCCGGCCGCGACGCTCGAAGCGTACGAGTAGCCGGCGTCCCGGCATGACGTGCCGCCATCCGCTGTGTCCTTGTGGTGCCCCGCGGTGACCGAGTCACCCAACGCGACCAGGACCGGTCGCTTCGGCGTCTGCACCACCGCAGTCGCCCACGAGCTCTTGTTCTGCTTGCGGTCCACGGCTCGGACGAACAACGTCCACGTCGACTCCGGTGCAGTATCGGCGAACGACACCTGCCGCCCTGACGGTGCGAACGACCGGACCGGACCGGACCCCGGCGACTGAGAGCCGCTGTGAGAACCCGAGCGCCACACGTACTCGTAGCCGGTGACGCCCCGGTCATCGGACGCGTTGTCCGTCACCGACCGCTCCAGCAACTCATCACTCCGAGACGCCGGGCGCACCGACACCGACGTCAACGTCGGCGGCGTCACGTCGCAATCGACATTCGAGATGTCGAACCGCACCCGATCCGACAACCACACCTGCGTCGCGGTGAACTCGGCATCGGTCACCTGAATCGACGGGTTGCCCGTGTACGACCCGAATCGGAACGGTGTCAGCGAATCACCATTGCTCGGACACCAACCCGGCTCGGCCTGCAACCGCACCGACCCCGAGAACGTCGTCAACCCCGTCGACTGAAACACCGGATACCCCGACCCCGGCGCCACACCACGGAACCGCACCAACAAACTCGACAACTGCAACTCACCCGCCGAGATCCCAGCACCATCAACCTGGATATCGCCCGAGAGAGCAACCATGCCAGCTCCAGATACGGCGGACCCTTCCGCGAGGTGACGTGGACCATCCAGGCGAAGCGTGGCGCCGATTCCCGTCACGTAGGAACCAGTGTCGACCTGGAGAACCGCTGACTCGATGTCGAGCTCGCCGGCGGTGACGCGGGTTTCGCCGTTGTTGCGGTAGGCGACACCATCGACACGTGCGACGCTCGCTCCGCCGGACTTGTGGAACAGCCCGTTATTGGTGAACGACGGCGACCCACCGGAGTCGCGGAAGGTCTGATAGGCCCCCGTGCCACCCCCATCGAACAGCTCCCAGGTCCCGTTGTTGGTGATCGCAGAACCGTCG
>JAKOVA010000214.1 GCA_029782335.1 Actinomycetes bacterium
CGAGCCGGCGTGGTCCTTGGTGTGACGGCGCAGTTCGGCTTCCTGTTCGGGGAAGACGGGTTCGCCGTCGGGGATGCCGTAGTAGGGCCGCAGCACTTCGGCGTAGGCCTCCAGGTCGGCCCGATCGCGAGCGCTGAGCCGGTCCGACCGCCGGAAGTAGATCGCCAGCGGTGCGCTAAGAACAGCCAGCTGGCTGTCTAAGTAGGTGTGTTGATGTTGTCCTTTCGTCATTCGATTGTTCTCCTTTCCTTCCATTCCATTTTCGCATCCTGTTCGTATTCCGTCAAACGTGAGCGGATTGAATAGGTTGCAGTCGGATTGGCCATTTACTCTTAATGTTCGAGGCGTATTGCGGTATAATAAGCCTGTATCGTGAGTGGTTGATGTGTGCAGCAAGACCGCTTGTGAGGGTGTGAACCTCCCAAGGCCTGATGGCCCTGGGAGGTTCTTCGTTGGGCGTCGAGTTCTTCACTCGGCCTTGCGCCGGCTCCGCGTGCTGGCGGGCTTGGACTTGTCGGCCTCGCCGCTGCCGTTGAGCAGACCAGCGATGGCCTCGCGACGCGTCTGCGCCTCGCGCTCGATGTCGTCGAGCACGGCCTGGGCCCGCTCCTGCAGCTCACCGGAGTCCCGCTTGGTGTCGAGGTAGCCCTCGATGCTGGTGCGGATGAGCTCGGTGAGTGAGATGCCTTCCAGGCTGGCGACAGCTGCCGCTTGCGCGTGCAGTTCGTCGCTCAACTTGATAGCCAACGTCTTGGGCATGGTGCCCTCCTTCGGTGGTGGTGCGATCGGTGATCCGCTTCTCGGATCGTTGGGACCGGCCGCATGCCGCCGATGAGGGTGATGGTGGGAGCCAGGCAAGGGTGCCCGGCTCCCACGCTTCAGTCGAAGAACACATACAGGTGCCCTTCGGACCAGGCCGTCTGCATGCCTTCGGCCCAATCACGGCCGAGGGCTTCGGTGTCGACGCGCAGGTAGTCACGGATCGTCTCGGGGACGTTGAGCCGCGCTAGATCCGTGTCCAAGCCATGCAGCTCCAACACCTGCTCGCCGAACTCGGCGTAGGAGTCGTAGACACCCTCGAAGTGATCCTCGAAGCTGTCCAGTTGCTCGTCCCACTCCGCTCGATCAAGCAGCCCAGCCCAGACGGCGAAGGCCCGGCCGTGTTCGGCGATGCCGACGGCCAGGCGGTGCAGGTGCTCGATGGACTCGTACTCGCCGAGGTGCAGATCGAAGAAGCCGTCGTAGTCGTGGACGGCGTGTTCTTCAGCACCGTGTATCGGTGAGGCCGCCAGCATCGAGCAGATCTGTGCCCAGATCTCATCTACCTCGTCGGTGGCGTCGATCCAGACACCGTGCAGGACGCCGTTGTTGTAGGCGGCCAGATCGGCGACGTAGATGCGTGGGCCGCCGGTCGCGCTCATCCGAAGCCGACGACAGGGCCCTCGCCGAGCAGATCGAGCAAGCCGAAGCTGTCGATGACAACCAGCGGCTCTGACGAGTCGGATGGCAGCAGCAAGGTGGCTACCGGCTGCAGTCGGAGCGGACAACCGGCCGAGATGGTGGTCTGCAGCTCGGGGGTGAGTTCGAGCCACAGACCGAACGGCACGTTCGCTGCCAGACTGTCGGGCTCGGCCAGCAGCAGCAGCGGTCGGCCGACGACGATGGGGTTGGGAAGGTTCAAGGTGTGCTCCTCTCAAGGGGTGGATAGGGGCATCACCTCCTCTGTTGGCCGGCGCTCGTGCACCGGCTCCGCAGTGGAGTCGATGCGTGAGAGCGCCAGCTCTCGGAAGCTCGGGTTCAGCTCGATACCGAGCCAGTCCCGAGCGTGCTTGCGGGCAACGACACCGACGGTGCCGGCACCCATGAACGGGTCGAGCACCAGACCGGGCAACGAGCCTGCGCCGCAGTCGCAGTCCGGCCGGATGGCCGTGCCACGAACTTGGCGCCACGGTGTTCCGCAGCGAGCGCAGGTAGAGGCTGGACAGGTTGCCAGCATTGGTCGTTCGACCAGTCGCTCGGGGAAGACCGCGGGGTGTGGCCCTCGGAATCCAGCGGTTGGGATGGTCCAGACGTCACCGGGGTTCTTGCCCCAGCGGTGTCCGGCCCGTCCTTCAGCGCGGGCACGTTCGAGGCCGTCGTTGTGGCCGTTGGCCAGTGGTCCGGCCCACGTAGAGCGGGTGGCTTCCTTGCTCGGTCGTGGTGTTCGCCCTACGTACGCCTTCGCACAGCGCGATCGCGCTGTCAACCCCCGCCGCTTCGTTTGGTGCGGAATGCGCACAGCATCCAGATCGAAGAAGTACCGCGGTTCACGCACGAGGTGGTACAGGTACTCGTAGCGGCAGCTGAAGCGATCGCGCACCGAGTTGGGCATGCCGTTGGGCTTGTGCCAGATCACCTTGCCTCGCACCAGCCAGCCCTGCTGCGACAGCCGCAGCAGCAGCCGTTCGGGAGCCAGCAACATGCCTTTGGTGGTTGCACCCCAGCGTGGTCCTCGGCTGAACGAGTCGCCGATGTTCAGCCATACGCTGCCGGTCGGCTTCATCACCCGGTGAAGCTCTGCAGCGATGGTGCTCAGCTTGTCGACGAAGGCTTCGACGGAGCCTTCGGTGCCGATCTCACCTTCACCTGATCCGTAGCGGCGCAGCCCGACATACGGCGGGCTGGTGATGACGGCGTCCACCGACGACGACGGCAGCTCACGCAGGCGATTCAGAGCGTCACCGAGCAGGACGGTGTTGCGCGGCATCTTCATCGCTCGCCTCCCACCATCGCGTCCGTGTCGGCCCCTGTGATGGCGTCGACGGCGTCATCGAGCAGACGGACTTGGAACAGTCGCCAGTAGTCGGCCGGCAAACGACCCATGGCGATGCTCAGCAGTTCGAGCCGCGCATGGTCAGGCACGAGCCACAGCACTTGCGGGAAGAGTCCCGACCGGTGTTGTTCGCGCCCGGAGCGGAAGTAGCCGACGTAGGTCTTGGCCTTGGCGATGATGCGAGCGGAAGTCTCGGTGCCAAGGTCGACCTCGACGAAGACGTGATCCTCATAACCACCGGACTCGGTCATGGCGAACGCGTCCGGCTTGAGCGTCAGCCGAGCGCCGCCTGGCCCGTGAAACGAACGCCAGCACGCCGGCTCACTGTCGAATGTGGTCAGCTCGAAGCCGTCCGCTCGTTCGGCGCAGCGGAGTTGGACGTAGACCTCGGCGATGGCGAGGGTGTGGTCGATGAACAGGTTGCCCGGATTCGGGGTCGGCCACCAGCGCTTGCGGTCGGGATCGGCGAGGCGCTGGCCGGCGACGTCGAGGGCGTAGACCGACCAGCTTGGTCCGACTGCTCCGGCGACGTGGTGGCGGAAGCGCACCAGCACTCGCTTGGTGACGAGCCGTCCGAGCTGGCGACGGCATACCGCAGCATCGGATGAGCTGGTGCCGTAGTGGAGTCGCTGGAGTTGCTGCCCGCTGACAAGCCGCAGCCGGTTGATGTCATCCACGATCTGCCATTCACGCTCGGACAAGCTGCTTCCGATGGCCTCCAGCCGGGCGGCGGTGACGTAGGGGCGCTTCATGAGAACACCCCACAGTTGCCAGATGAATTGCCCATAGGAGTCGGTCGCGATATCTGCCCATTCGCAGCCTCTGGCCAGGTCCGATCCCAGCTTGTGCCGTTCGATTGCGAGCAGGTGGCAGACACGCTCATGACGCCCTCCTCGCCCGTGTCGAGGGCTTGCGGCGCAGCGGCTCGGCAGTGCTGGGGCCGGCGTGGCGGTCCCGGATCTCCGCCTCGATCTGCTCACGCACGACGCCATAGCGGCGACGGGAGCTCTCGCGGATGGCGACAGCGTCGCCGATGACTGGTGGCATTGGCCGGGTCGAGCCCGTGGCCGGCGGTTGGGTGGAACCTGCGGCGTAGGCCTGTACGACGGCCTCCCATGCACCAAGACCCTGCAAGTCATCCGCGCTCAGCATTCCACCGAGGTCGCGGGCGACGATGCGGGCATCGCCGGCCGGTAGCTGGAAGCACACCCGCGAGCGGGCGTTGCTCATGACCGCGTCGCGGGCGCTCTCGGGCAGCTGTCCGAGGTTCTGGTGCGCCAAGGTCAGACCGAGGCCGAGGCCACGAGCTTCGGCCAGGACGCTGGCCATCGGGGTCGGTAGGTGCAGGAGGTTCTGCCACTCGTCGAGGAAGGCCATCACCGGGCGGCGCTGCGCTTGGGCAAGACCAGCGCGAGCCTTGGTGGCGTGCCACAGCTCGGCCACGACCAACGCACCGAGGAGCGAGGCGGCTTCGTCACCGAGCAGGCCTGATGCCAGCGAGACGAGCAGCACTTTGCCTGAGCTGAGCACGTCGCTCATCGATAGCTGCGGCGTGGCTTGACCGACGATGGTGCGCACAGTGCGGCGCATGGTGAACGCTCGAACCTTGTTCAAAACTGGACCCACCACGCTGAGCCGCTCGCCGTCACTCAATGCCTCATACCAACCCCAGAACGACTCCAAGCCGATTGGGTCGTCGAGGCGACCGATGATGCGTCGGCGGTAGTTCGGGTCGGTCAACAGCAGCGGCACCTCACACAAGGTGGCTCCGTCGGTCTCGGCCAGGGTCAGCAGTGCCGCTCGGAAGATGTCATCGGTGCGTGGCCCCCAGCTCGCCCGATACAAGCTCTTGAACAAGCCGACCAGGTTCTCGACGACCACCTCCGCACTCGCTCCGGACGCAGCCCGCAGCGGGTTCAAGCCGACTGGCATCTTGGTGTCGGCGGGATCGAGTACAACCACATCACCACGGCGATGCGCGGGAATGCGCTCGAGCACGTCACCGACGAGGTCACCCTTGGGGTCGAGCAGCACGATGCCGTGCCCGGCGTGGAGGTCTTGGACGCAAAGGTTGACCAGCAGCGTGCTCTTGCCCGTGCCGGTCGGGCCCAGCACGTGCAGATGGCGCAGCCGGGCTTGTACGTCCAGCGCCAGCGGTCGGTGATGACCGGGATAGGTCGAGTCGGCCACGACCGTTCCCATGGTCGGGATGGCTGGCGAAGGCGCCAGCTGCCGGCAGCCGCCGAGCAGCAGCCCGGGCATCTGGGTCACGCCGACGGGCCAGCCGATGAGCCCGGCCAGCTCGATGGTGTTGAAGGTGCCGGGCCACTCCACCCACGGCAAGGAACGACGCAGAATGCGCCGTCGGCCCAGTTGGTTCGGAAGCACGCGGCGTTGCAGGTGCACGCCGGCTGCCCGGCTGCCATGCCAAGCCACCTCAGCATGCCGCAGCAGTTGGCGAGCTCGGCCGGTGGTCGGGGCTGTCGCACCGATGCGGGCCACTCCGAGCAGCAGCGGATGGGCGTGCTTCTGGCGGATCGCCGTGGCCTGCTCGCTTGTGGTCACGGTGTTGCGAGCCGTGAACAGCTGATCCAACCACGAACGCCGTGACGAAGGCGGCGCCACACGGACTGGCGGGACCGGACGATGCGGGCTCAGCAGCCACTGCACGACGATGTGTTCGTCGGTGCCGAGCGGTTGGAGTGAGCCGAGCAACTTGGCGGCGAGATCGGCGGCGTCGACGTTGAGCTGACGACCCTGGCCGCGCAACCGGTACTCCGCTGCGCAGCGCAGCCGCATCGGCTCCTCGACCTCGATCTGCTCGTAACGAACGTCAGGCATCGCCGCTTGCAACTGCTGCTCGATCGCCCGTTCCCAGTGTTCCGGCACGAGCAAGCGATGTGCGATACCGGCGGCGGTTCCCTCGGTCTCGAGAATGACGACCGGGGTGCCGAGCCAGCGCTTCCACCACGGCGGCAACAGCCCGGTGACACCAGCGAGGAGGTGCTGCACCGAGCGCTCATCGAGGCCACGCGGGAAACGCAGTCGCAAGCAGACCAGCGACTCTCGTGTTCGCGCTCGCTGCTGAGCTTGCAGCCAGATGACCAGAGCGAAGAACACGACCAGGTAGAGAGTGATGAAGACGACGCCGTTCATGCCGCGTCCTTCGAGTTCTCTTGCTCCAACGCATCCAGTCGTCGCTGACCGCGCTTGGCCAGGCGAGCCCGGGTCTTCGGGTCAAGATCGGCGACGACGGCCAGCAATGCCGCAGCCAGCCGGTCAAGATCGACCGGCTCACGATGACGAGCGCTGACACGGATGCGTTGATTCAAGCGATACCTCCTTGGTTGATGACTTCATGACCGGGCGCGCGGGAGCTGACCGTTCAAGGTCGAAGGCTTCCGCCGCCCGTACGTACGCCTTCGCACAAGGCGTCTCGACCGTCAAGGCCTCGCGAGGTTGGTCAGCTCGACCCGGAGCGCGGCCCACCAAGCAGACGGCTCAGGATGAGGATGGCAACGGCGATGATGACTACTGCTGGGAGAACGGGTTCGATGATGGCGGCAGCGACGCGGACGCCGACACAGACCAGCAGCACGACACCAGCGGCCTTGGTCAGCGCGTTCACTGTGCCTGCACCGTGATGACGACGCGGCGGTTCATGGCCTTGTGATCGTCCGAGTCGTTCGGAGCGACCGGGTCGGCTGCGCCCCGTCCGGCGATCTTGAATCGGCCTGCGTCGATCCCGGCCGCGGTCAGGTAGCCGCCTACGGCTTGGGCTCGACGAATGGAAAGCGCAAGGTTGTGATCGTCGGAACCGTCGCTATCCGTGTAGCCGGTGATGTCGAGGGCCGCGCCTGGATGTTCGTGCGCGAGTCGCACAACGGCATCGAGTTGGCTAGCGGCCGATGGCGCGAGTTGGGCCTCATCGCGCCCGAACAGCACATCGCCGCTGAGTGAATAGGTGTCTTTGAGCTGCGTGGGCGTGGCTGATGGAGTAGCCGGCGGCCAAGTCCACCACCCGGCTTCGGCACTCCGGTTGGTCTCGTGGTCGAGAGCTGCAACCGGCTCGGCCCGGTCGGTGGTGCCGAGCGTCGCCGATGACGAAGCTGCGGGTTGGTTACCTGTGCAACCGCCGGTGAGGCTGAGCGCCGCCGCGGCCATGACGATGAGGGCGGCTGGCTTCATCCGAACCCGACCAAAGGGCTCCGCCTGTGACGTGTAGCGGTCAACGCGTTGAACACCGCTGCGGCCACGGCACCCGAAGCCGCGTCGTGGCTGACTTGCGTAACCGTGACGCGTTCGTCGTCGACCAGGTATTGCGGCGGCTTCGCCCGCAGCACGACAGCGTGCACAAGGCCAGGGAAGCCGCTGAACCGCTCCAGCGTCTCGATCGGGGCGTCGTCGAGCAGCTCGAAGTCGGTGCACGCCACCAGGACGCTGAGATGCTTCGGGTGGCGGTCGCTCAAGTCGTAGGCCCGCTCCAGGCTCGGACCCAGTACCGAGCTGCCGGCCCCGTCCGTCGGTACGGCCAGGCCGTGGACGATCTGGGCTTGGCCGCGGCGCCCGAGCCGTGCCTCGAGAACATCCCGACTGGTCGGGGTGTCGAAGTGCAGCACCGACACCAGCTCGGCCCGACATCGACACGCCCGGCCGACGCGCTCGATAGCGGCTGCAGCCTCCTCGAATCGGCGACCGATCGGATCGTGGCCGCCGCAGACGCTGCCCGAGTTGTCGAACAAGAAGATGGTGTGTGTCGGTTGGTGTGGGCAGCGACCGGGATGCGGAAGACGGATCCGGCCTGGCGCCGCCTGCGAGTGCTCATGAGGTCGAGCGGCGAAGCCGAGTGTCGTCGGATCGAGTGTTGCCGGCGAGAGCACGAGGGGTGGGCTCATGAGACCGCTCCAGACCGTTGGCCATTGGAGCGCACGCCGTCGAGCACCAGTACATCAGCCTCGTCTTCCGAGATTCGGTTCACGCTCGATGCTCGGCCCGCGGATCGCAGGGTGCCCTGGGCTGCCGGCCGGCCGTGGCCGGCCACGCCGGGGTTGGTGTGGAGGACCCGGTTCTTGGCGGCTTGCAGCTGATCGTGTGCGGCCAACCCGCGCTGCTCGTACTCGTCGCGGATCGACTTCGCCGTCACCGTTTCTGAGACGTGAGCGGAGCGGGCTCGACCCCGGCTCAGCTGGTCGAGGTAGTGCACGTCAGCCTTGAACTGGACACGTGCGCCGTCGAGCAGGTCAGCGACCTCGTCGGCGTAGGCGTAGCAGTTCACCCAGCTGGCGAGGGCTACGGCGGCAGCCATGCAGCCAAACACCACACCGGCGGCCACACCCTCGGTTGAACTGCGCAGCGCGGCAACGCCACCGAAGATGAGCGCGACGAGTCCAAGGCCGCCCAGCACCATCGTCTTGGCGATGGCCTCGCCCGGATCTGGACCACGGAAGAGATGGGCGAAGGCCTGTTCGTCGGCGCTCAGCTCGTCACGGGCCCGCTTGCGAGCCAGCCGGGCGTCCTTGATCTCGCTGCCGAGCAATCCGCTGGTTACCCCTGCGGCACCGACCGAGACGGCTTGCAGTACCGCCAGGGCCGGAAACTCGCCGAGCATGATCGCCGCCCCGGCGATGCCGGCGATGTCACCGAGCAGGATGAGCAGCATCCGCACCATGTAGAAGACTTTGTCTTTCGGCGCCCGACGCACGTACGGCGTGAGCACGCGACGCATCTGCATCAGCCGCTGCGAGCTGTCCTTGACGACCTGCGCCTGCAGTTCGACAACGAAGCTCTGGTCCGTGGCGCGCTCACGCAGGGATTCGCCCCTGGCGGCATGAGTGCGAGCGTGGCGCTCGCCCTCGGCCTTGAACAGCCGCGGCTGTGCTGAGGCGCGCTGGTCGTACTCGACCTCGATGTAGAACTCACCCACCTCATCCGGCCGGCGCACCGCTCCTGCCTCATCAACCCGCTGCAAGGCGATCGTGCTGGCCTCTGTGAGCACGTCGTCGCCGGGTTCACGGGCCGGCATCCACTGGCGCACCAGGTTCGGCATGTTCATGACCCGCTCCGAGTGGTGGCGAAGTCGGTGACAACCACACACGAGCGCGCGTTGGTTCGGGCGCACGTGTCGGTGTAGAAGCGCTTGAGCGCATCGACGTAGCTCGACGGTGCCGGGGGACCCGTGGTGCGGCCGATCCCCGCGAACAGCACTGTGCTCCCGGACAAGTCCGGTACACGAACCCGCGTGGCGAGATCCGTCGCAGCAGCCATGTCGAAACTCGGCGCGTTCGTGATCGTGCCCATGCTCGCCACACCGTCAGTGACGAAGACGGCCTCAAGCACGTACGCAGGTCCGAGCTGCCGCCCATACTCGGCGGCGTTGCCGAGCTGAGCCACCACGTCGGTGCCATCGCCGGGTAGTCGGCGGGTGGCTTCCTGCAACTGGGAATCAACCACCTGCAAGGCCCCGTCAACCATGTCCGGGATGCGTCGCAGCCGGGCTGGCTCGGTCGCGCCGGGAGGGGCCAACTCGCCGTCGAACAGGGTCATGGTCGCCGTTGCCGATGAGCTGAACGCACTCACCCGCAGATGACCAGAGCACACAGCGGTCTGTTCAGCCATCGTGCGCACGACCACGAGCTGCGAAGCGGTGATGTCGGCTGAGCGCACGGTGTCGCTCACGTCGACGCCCACGAACGTGGCTGGCTTGCCTTCTTGAGGGCAGTTGCTGGCCATTGCCTGCAGCTGCCCGAGCTCGCCGCCCATCGAGGGCGAGCAAGCTGCGAGCAGACCACAGGCGAGAGCGGCCAGGCCGAGTCGCCTCACCGATACCGGACCTTGCCGCCACACGGGCAGGCCTTGACCCGGCGGCAGCCGGCGATCTTGAGGCCGCAGTCCGGGTTGGTGCAGCGGCCTCGGGCCTGCCAGGCGAGTCGCTCCGGCTTGGTCTGGATGCTGTTCATGAAGAACCTCCTTGGTTGGGGATGAAGCGCCCGCCGGGAGCGGCGGGCGTGGAGCCAAGGAGATCAAGACGGGGCGGCTGTAGTAAGGCATCTACGATCATTCGCTTACGACCGGTGTTATGACCCTGCCCTGAGGAAGCGTCAATGGCAGCTGACCAGCTCGAAGCCGCTCTGAAGAAGCTCGTCACCAGCGGCCTCAGCAGCATGAGCTTCGGTCGCAGCGAGCTGGCCCAAGTGCTCATTGCCCGCCAACCGGAGCGACCAAACGAGGACTGGTTTCCGCTCGTCTACCGAGTCATCGCCGGGGCCGGCGTCGAGGCTGAGCCATCCGCCATGCCGAGCGATCCGCGATTCACCGCGGCTCGCGTCCTCTACGGCCTGGCCCCCGGCATGGCCGGCGCAACCGCCAAGACCCGCCGGGATGAAGCCAGCCGGCATCTGCGAAACCGTCGCCCGAAGGACCCGTACAAGCCCGCCGACGCTCCACTCGAAGGCAAGCAGCAGACCCGCAAGCTGCACGAGCTCATGGGAGCCATCGCCGCCGACCTCACCCGCGTGCTCGATGAGCCGCTCCCGGCACTCGCGCCCAGCTCGGTTGTCTACGACGTGACCGCGGTGGATTACACGCTGCGCTGCGGCCCAGATGGTCGGGCGGGCGAGAAGATCGAGGACTGGAGCTTCGTGGCCCGCCGGCCGATGACCCACTTCCCGAAGACCTGGGCGCTCGGCACGCAGCAACCCGATCAGATGGAGATGTACTGCATCGGTGGCCAGTTGGCCAAGACCTACGATCAGAAGACTGGCGTCCTGGTCACCGAGATCATCTTCGGCCAGGCCTTGCAGCCGGGCGAAGCGCGCACCGTCCGACTCGTCACCCGCTTCCCGTCAGGCGACGTCGATCGTCACCTGACGGCCCGCTCCACGCGGCCAGCCGGGCTGATGCGCATCCGATTGCAGCTACCCGCGAACCGACCGGCTCGCTACGCCCCAATCGCCCAGGCGGCCGACTATGAAGATCACCAGTTCGGCAGCCTTCCGCACACGTTCGAGATCGATCCGAGTGGCTACGCCGAGGTCGAGTTCACCGACATGTTGCGCGACTTCAACTACGGAGTGGCCTGGCAACAAGCCGCGGCGGTGTGAAAGCGACCTGAGCAGCTATGACGTCGGAGCATAAACAGCACGCCGAGAGACCACGAACAGAGCCTGTTGTACGGATTGCATTGCACTATTGGGATCTCTACTTCCAGGCCCACCGTGCACACCGTTTCGGACTTAGGACGGTTGCACGCGAGGCGTTCATCGCAACGGACATGGCAGCGGCGTGGTCTGCGACAGTCGTCGACGAATTCGCTCGACCTTGCGAAATACTGGTGCCCGTTGCCTACTATTTTGAGAATCCGCTGTGCCGACATGCCGTGGATAGCTACTGGACCACAGACAAGGACTTCCCGTTTCGCTTGGTTGTACATGGAAGCCTTGAGAACTTCCTGTTGCGCAAGCTACTGCAGTTTGACAGCAATCAATGGCAGTACGATCTGTACCATCGGGCACTTATAGCGACATTGCGAGGCGAGGTATTCCTGCCGCCCGTCGTACAACGACGACAGAGCGCTAGCGCGCGACTGCTGGACGCGTGGCCCCAAATTGCCGATGAGATTGGACCAATCATCTTCGGTCGATCGCAGCCGTCGTTGGGACGACTGCTTCACGACCTGGAACTCGTGCCGGATCGTCTTGAGGGCGCTGCAATTCTTGGAGAACACATAGCACCGTTGACTGACGCTTCTGGGTCCTTCGGAGCGAACCTGCTTGCGCTCAGCATTCAGGAAGAGCTCAACAGTCACTGGTTCGAGCATTTTGCCGAGGACTTGGATGCGTTCCTCATTTCGAGGATACCGCATCTTCCATGCCCAAAGGCCCTAGCCGACTACGCGCTCGACTACCAGGTAACCTACAGTGCTCTCCAGAGGTCAGGCCTCCTACCGTTCTTTGGCGCTGCTAGTCCTGGTTCAATTCGCGTTGCCGTCGCCACAGAATCGTGGACCAGCGTTGTCGAGTGCATCATCAAGTCCAACAGCTTCTACAAGAGGAACCCTGAGAAGATGGAAGACCCCGAAACGCCGCGCAACCAGTCCAACGTTGTCAATTTCGGCACCATTATTGGCCCAGTCGGGAACATATCTACTTCTCAGAGTAGCGAGACAGGCATTGACCTGCAGGCCCTCAGATTGCTGCTCCGAGATGTGATCGTCGCGATCGGCTCGCTACCTCCTTCCGGCAGTGACTATGAGCCAATCCGAGCCGAACTGGAGGAGGCGGAAAGCCTGCCAGACGCCGAGCTAGAACGATGGGGGTCGACGCGTCTTGCAGTTATTGTTCAAAATCTGTCCGCTGTGGCCCAGTCAGCTATGCCTATAGCTGACTTGGTTGCCAAGCTAAAGAGTATGCTTGGTAAGTAGCTCGTCCAAGATTTGAAGTTTCCCTTCTTCCGACCTATTATGGAGTTGGCGTGCACTTCTTGTCATGCAGGCCAACCAATTGGTGCAGATAACCACCGCACCGCCGCCCAGGTTGATATTGACAACCTGACTGCGGTGCGGTGGTTAATCCAGATCATCGCATCGTCCTGCAGTTAGGAGGTGGCGATGATCGCTACTGTTGGTGTAGAGGTGATCGTTCCAGTCGCAATTAGCTTGCGGGAAATGTTCGATCAATTCCCCAAGTTCTTCTGGTGGCGAAGGTCGAGGCCTGCACAGGAGTGGCCAGATGTCCTTGAGATGTTTGGTCCAATCTTGGAGCAGCGGCTGAACGCTGGGAGCTTCGTTATCTCGATGGGTGTGGTGCCAGGGAGCTACCAACAGACCTACGACGACCAGGTGACCGCGTGCTGTCCCGTTGAGAGTCGACCAGCTACCGTGGTCGAGGCGGCGTACGCTGAGCTGGCGTTTCAGATGAATCGCCAAACGTCACTCTTCGGGTCCGGCGCGAGAACCGGGACGCCGGTTCCATACGTGTCCCGAGAGCACTTCGTGGTCGGGTCTGTCCTGCAGTGGGTGAACGTCTACCCGCTACCAGATGAACGCGAGTATCCCTTCGTCGGGATGGCGTTCGTTCACGAACGCTGACTCGACAGTCACGCGACGAGGCCCCTTCCGTTCGGAAGGGGCCTCATTTCGTTCCAGCAACCTGATGCCGCAGGATCTCGGCGCTGTGGCATCGGGTAGGTTGCTTTGCACACGACGGTATCCGCTGGTGCGGTCCTGGTCAACGGTTGCAGGCAGAAGTCGCGATAGGCTGAGCAGCCGACGTGGTGGCGGCGCCTCTGCTACCCCGGTGGACCGGCAATGCGTTCGGGCTGCCGGGCAAGGCTGAGCCACACTTCTGTCATGCACTCCGACTCCGACCGGGACGAACTGCTCCAGGCCCTGGCAGCCGTGCGCACGATCCCGGACTCGTGGAAGCCGTTCATGCGCGAGGCTGATCTTGCCCGCATGTGCTTCGCCACCGGGCTGAACGCCTTGGCCAAGGCCAACCACATGCAGGGTGGGTACTACAACCAGGCCTTCTTCAACATCTCTATCGGCCTCGAACGGCTGCTCAAGCTCACGTTCCTCATCGACTTCGCCTTCGCCAACGAGGGTCGATTCCCGTCTGAAGATGAACTCCGAAAGCGTTTCAGCCACGACCTGAGGAAGTTGTACGACGAGGGCAGGGCCATTCGGGCGCGACTCGTCGCTGAGGGAGAGACGTTCCACTTCGACCTCGTCGACGCCGACCTTGCTGATCGAATCATCGACGTGCTCGCGGACTTTGCCCAGTCAGCCGGCCGCTACTACAACCTCGACTACCTCGTCGGGGCCTCGAAGCTTGGACGCGATCCTCTCGAAGCCTGGGCGACAGAGGTCGCCGGCTACCTCGCGACCTCGTACCCCGAGCGCCGTCGAGCTCGGGACTTGGCATTCGCGGCGGATGCCGATGACTTGATCGGTGGATGGTCGGCGGTGATGCAGCAGACCGAGGACGGGCAGCACATCGGCTCGGTGTACGACTCGGTGATGCACGGGCGCATCGGCGAGTGGGTGCAGGAGCAAGCGACCTTCCACTGCGCGACGATGATCCGCTACCTCGCCGAGATTCTGTCGGTGCTCAACCACCGCTCGAAGCCCGGAGCCGTTGTGGAGCTGCCGTGCCTCTGGGAGTTCTTCACGATCTTCCACAACGACGATCGCTACCTCAAGGGTCGCAAGACGTTCCTGCTCTGACACTGACGCAGGGTTGTCCTATCGCAGACGGTATCGACCTCGACCAACACGGTCCCAGGCGTCGTGTAGGCCGAAGCTCAGCGCCGACCTGACAGAGGAACGAGTGACTTCCTCACCGAATGCGCTATCAAGCGCGACGTAGATCTCGGCGAGGGCGGCTTCTCCGTCGGGTCGCCGAGATAGACACGCGTGGATAGCTGCTGTGATCTCGCCGGGTTGTCGCGAGCGCCTACGTGGTGCGCCCGCGCCTGCCGCTGCCCCAGCGGCGCCCGCATCCTGAGCATCGAACACTGTCGAAGCGTAACGCTCGGTGCGTCACTGTTGGCGACCGACGACGTACGCTTCGCGCGTGGCCATCGAAAGACAGAAGGTATTCACAGACTGCTTCACGCCGACTCCCGTGCTGCCGTACGAGCTTCGCCTGCTCGACTTCGAGGCGGCGATGCAGGACGTCTACGACTTCTTCTACGACGTGAACATGCACCTGACAAGCAAGGGCCTCGCTCGCCTGGAGGACTTCCTTCGCAAGGCGAACCTGTCGGGCACCCTGTCGGACATGCTCACCGCCAGCCTCGCGAAGCACTCGCGCACGCTGGTCCAGAACCGCTTCCACAACGGCCATCCAGACTTGGTGGTCCAGGGGGTCTATCCGAACGACTCCGTGAAGTCGGGAGAGGACGGTGTCGAGATCAAGTCGACGATGAAGGCCGGCGGCGCGGTCGATACTCACGGCGCTCGGAAGCAGTGGCTCTGCGTTTTCGTCTACAAGGTCGACTCTGTGACCGAGCCAGCCATCGATCGAGCCGCGTTGAAGTTCACCGAGGTCTACCTCGCCGAGGTCGTGGTTGAGGACTTCCGTAAGAACGCACGCGGCGAGCTGGGCACCCGCACGGCCACGCTTCATGCCGAAGGCGTGAAGAAGCTCCGGGGCGGCTGGGTCTACCTCGACAAGGACTGATTGCACTTCATGGCGACGCGAACTTGCCGCGAGAAGGTCGGATGACCTCACCGCTGCTGGCGAGCTTGCGAAGCCGCGAGACCACACGAGTGCGGATGAGTTCGGCAGGCAAGTTGGCCGGTCCGGCAAGATGAGTTGCAACCTCGTCGGCCGACAGGGGCTCGAGGCTGCTTTCCAGTACCTCGATGATCAGTTGCTCAGCGTTGGCACCGAAGTCGCTCAGCATCAGATGCTGCACACGTTCAGCATGATCGCGTTCATACGTGGGGTCGATCCACACGGCTCCGAGACGGAGCTTCAGCTCGCCACTTCCCGTCACGCTCGCGGTTCCCGAGCGGATACGTCCTTCTGCTGCTGGCTGCCATGACCAATCGGCTTCTTCAAGCTCAGCGACGTACACGGCTTGCACCGTCGTCGGCTCCCGATCGTGGAGCGCCTTCGCTGCGTCCCGGTCCAACGCAAACTGCACCACGCAGAACCAGCCGGCACGTGGGCCGTGAGACTGCCAACCGCTCTGGTAGCGGCTGGCCTTGACCTCGAGACCACCCTGCTGGCCGTGCTGCACCGCATCTCCGGGGTACGCGCCGCGGGGCAAGAGGTCGGGGTAGCCGTTGTGGTACCGATTCTGAACGAGTGCTCGCGAGAAGCGATCGAACCGGTCGACCATCGATCGGCTCAGCAGCCCCGAGTAGCCAGCGGGGTCGAGCAACTCCTCAAGTCGGTCGTAACCCAGCTCGTGAAGCTTGCCGTTGACCTCGTGAAGCATGTCATATAGGTCTTCGACGGCGTTGATGACGTTCTGCGGGCGCAGGTTGTACGGAAGGGGCCACGGAAGGTCACGCGGACGACGAAGCCCTGAAGGGTCCGCTGCTGGTCGCTCGATGTATCGCGGCACCCGGAAAGCGTAGGCCGTGCCCCGAGCGTGATCTGGAACCTGATCTCACTGCCGTGGTTGACCGCGCTAGACCTCCAGGTCGCGCAGGGCCGGGATCGCCTTCTTGGCAAGGGTGATGTAGCTCTTGTCGGCCTCCACGCCGATGCTGTCGTAGCCGATCGCCTCGGCTGCGGCCAGGGTCGAGCCTGATCCAGCAAACGGATCAAGTACCACACCCTCACCGAGAGGCAGAACTGCTCGAACAACTTGGCGCAGGAACGCTTGGGGTTTGAGGCTGGGATGGTTCGCCAGCCTCTTCTCCGCAGGTCGGGTGGGCGCTGACCTGATCACGTCACCGAAGGGCTGTTCCTCAGAGATGCGGCGGAGGCCCCCGGTCTTCCACTTGCGGAGGTTGTCCTGAACTCGGCCATCGAGCGGTCGTCGGAAGAGAAGCCAGGGCTCCCATTGTGACCGTGGCATCACCGTGACGTCCGGGAACTCATCATGCGCGTTCTTCGGTCGGTCGCCCCCACGCATCGTCATGACGAGTCGCACGACTTCCCCCCGTCGCTCGAAGCCAGCATCACCGACCGAGACTGAAACGAGATGGGAGACCAAGGGGTTGGCAGCGATCATGATGTGACCGCCCGGAACCATCACGGGAAGTAGAGCCTTGGCCCACTGGTTGAAGAAGCGCCGTAGCTGATCGAGTTCAGCCGAACTCAAGGTAGTGAATCGTGGCAGCGGTGATCGCTGGTGGCCGTCGAACGACGGCGGGATCCGCCAAACACCTCCGCGTCCGCTGCGCAGCTTGTGTTGCTCGCGCGGGCTGTACTCGACGAGTCCATACGGCGGGTCCGTAACAACGGCGTGGATGCTCTTATCGGGCTGCTCGGCAAGCCACTCCAGGCAGTCGGCGTGGTAGAGCGTCGCTAGGCCGATGGTGGCGGCAGGAGCTCGCTTGGCTGGAGTGCTAGCCCCGGAGCGCGTAGACGCCACGGCCGACTCGCTTGAACGGCTTTCCTGGACCCTCGTTGAGGTTGAGGTAGCTGCGGATGGATGATGCTGGGACATCAGGTCCCAGTTGAAGAGCGACGGCTGCACGGATGTCCTCGATCGGCATGGGTTTGCCGACCTCCTGCAGCGCGCTAACTATCGCGTCTCGAACTTCGCCGGGTCGGCGTCTGGTCTTGGTGGGGGA
>JAKOVA010000220.1 GCA_029782335.1 Actinomycetes bacterium
CGGTCGCCACGACCACGCTGGCGGCCCCGGATATTGCGGCCACCGGAGTGCGTTTGAGCTCGTCTGCGACGATTTCCTTCAGAGACATATGCAGGTGCGGCTTCCTAAGCTGATCGAGGACGCCCCACGTGATTTGTTTCGTAGTCCGCCACCGAATAACCCGCGCGCGGCAGGCGTAACCTGTCCACACCCGCACCGCCAAGTGCTTTCCGCCGCACGGATTTCCTTCACCGCCTCGTTGCTACGTCCGGCGTAAACCGAATCGAATTTCGATCGCCCGCGTGAGCAGCCTGTCCCGGTCACCCGACGCGACATGGCAGGTGGCCATGACCAGTCGCCGTATCAGATGACCCGTGCGTTCGTTGCCTCCGCGAGGCGCGCCCGCTGTAGCCGCCTGGCCACCTCGGCCTTGTCCGCGGCGAACGCGCACCGGGCAGAAATCGCCGAGCGGCCCGACTGCAAGTCATTTTGCATAAATCTTTCCGCGCGCGCCACAAATGGTGTGGAGCGCCGTGCGCCAGCTCGGGCAGTGCGCGGGCGGCGACGATGCGCCTCGGGGGCCAGTGGCTTCTTCTCGTTCTCGCTCGAGCCGAACCTGTTCGACGCGCGCCGCGCACCGGTGGCGCTCGCCGCGCTGTGCGAACGCCGCCGCCACTTCGGCGTCGGTTATTCGTGGGGCGGCTACGAGAGCCTGATCATGCCGGCGCGCATCGGGCACCTGCGCAAGGTGACGCCGTGGACCGGCGGGCCGCTGGTGCGCGTGCACATCGGACTGGAAGACCCGGAAGACCTGATCGCGGATCTCCAGCAGGGCTTCGAGGCGATGGAGCACGCGCGGGAGAGTTGAGCGCGCTTCAGCGGACGTAGATGCCGCGCGTGGCGGTGCGCGTCCGCTCGCTGGAAGGTCAGGCGGCCCTGCGCTGCTCGGCGGCAAGGCGCACGGCCAGGCCTGCGAGGACGAAGCCCATGAGGAACAACCTCGCGGGCGAATCGTCGGGCAGTTGCCTGGCCTCGAACGGTGACCGGGCGCCCGGCTTCACGGCTCGCCACGCCAGGTGCAACAAGTAGGCCGCCCCTGCCCACTCGAGCACTTCGTATGCCAGTGGAGCCGCCAGGGACAACGCAGACAGACCAATGGCCGCAGCGAACATGTGTACGAGGAAGCCGGCGATGTCGCTTCAGGTCAAGTCCGCGGCCTCGTACAGCGGCCGGATCTCGATCTCGCTTGGTCCCGGCATCGGATTGGGGCAGCGCTTGACCCACTCGACCGCCTCGTCCATGTCCTTGACTTCCCAGAGCCAGAAGCCGGCGACCACTTCCTTCGTCTCGGCGAACGGACCGTCGACGACCGTACGGCGTGGACCATCGAACCAGACTCGCTTGCCCTGCGAGGATGGCTTGAGGCCGTCGGCGGCGAGCAGGACGCCAGCGTCGCGCAGCGCGTCGTTGAATTTGCCCATCTCCTCGAGCATCTCGGTCGTCTCAGGCGATCGGACGAAGGCCTTGTCGCCGCCCTCGCCAGTCTTGACAAGCACCATCACGCGCATTGTCTTCTCCTTGTCCAAGCCGGGCCCCAATGGCCTGGTATTGGAACGACGAACGGGGCGCCTAGGAATCGACATCGCCATGGAAACTGCCATGAAGCCGTGGCCGTGCTGTGCAAGAGCAATGCGGTCAGTAGCTCTGGCTGTGTGGACGATAAGCTCACGCCGAGTACGGTGGGCTTCCTGAGGGTGCGGCACCGGCGATTCGTGTGCGGCCTAACGTTGGAGGTGAACGGCGTTTGAGGCAGGCGGCGGATTGCGGTAGCAAGGCGGCGGCTGGGTCAAACGTCCGTTCGACCGACTTGTTAGACGGCGCCCGTGGACCATGGCATGTCAGGCGCGGCCCAGGCCCTGCGCAATGAACGTGAGCACCAGAGCGTTCAGGGAAACGCCCTCTGCCTTTGCACGAGTAGTCAACTGAGCGTGCACGGTCTTCGGCACGCGGGCGACAAACCTCCCAGACGCAATACCGCCGCTGTTTGGAGATGGAATGGGAAGCCTTCTCGCTTTCAAAGCGGCGATCGTTGCTTTGAGCGCATCTCTCCCGTTCTCGATGGCCTCCTCGACCGACTCTCCGTCGGAGATACATTCAGCAAAATCCGGGAACGAGATCAGATACCCGCCACCCTCCGCCTCTGTCAGCGGTCGGACCTCGAACGGATAATCAGTAAGCTTGCTCACGTCTCAGGCTCCTTCCACGAGCTCAATGAACTTCTGGACGTAAATCGGCTTGATCGGCCTGTGCGCCGGTACCGATAGCGTTCGCCCGTCTTCACGCACGAACACGCAATGGCTGCTCTTCTGATGCCGCCAATCCACACCGTTCTGTCGGGCAACAGTCTGAAGGTCGGCGATTGACCAGTCTCTCGGATTGCGACGCATCGACGCGAAGAGCTTGGCCGCCGTGTTCATGGCGAGGATGATACTACAGGTGATATCTACCGACAAGCGACCCGCTCATCGCCGCAGTGCTGTCTAACGTCGGACATGAGCGGCGGACAGCAGGCGGCGAAGCCGGCTGGTGGCCGTCCGCTCGATGGATCGGTTAGACCGCATCTTCGTCACTCGCCGTTCAAGCAGGTTGGGCGGTGAACTTGACACCCAAGGCACGTGCGACCTTCATCACTGTCTCGAAGCGCGGCTTTGCGCCGGGCGCAAGGGCCTTGTAGAGGCTCTCA
>JAKOVA010000224.1 GCA_029782335.1 Actinomycetes bacterium
CCGACAGTTTCCGGGCCGCTCGCAGCCGGAATTGCGCCATTCGGCCGCCGATCCAGGACCCTGGGTACATCTTCTGAATAATCGAAGAACGCGAACGCGTCGCGCGAACGCGATGTCAAACGCACATTCGAAGAATTCAGGTATGCCGATGGAAAGCATGGTGCAGCAGACCGCCCTTATTTTCGGTGTCGTTGCCGCCAGCCTCCTTGGACCGGCTGTGGCAATTGCGGCACTGGTGTTGCGACGGCGCCGCGCGCGAGCGCGCCGAAGGTCGCCTCTCACGGGGGAAATGTTGCGTCCGCCAGGCCATACGTTGAGGGGGCAACTCGACGATGCAACCATCGACCTGCAGTGGGACGTATTCCAGCTCGTGGCGATACCGCTCCTGACAATGGCCTTCGTTCTGGGGCATGGCCACTTGCGTGGCGACCTTGGAATGGTGACGCATCTGGCGCCGCTGGTCGCAGTCGGGGTTCTGGCATTCGTCGGGTTCATGTTGAGGAAGCTCTGGAAAGCCGCAGAGCGCATGGACTGTCTCAGAGCCGGCCTCGATGCCGAACTGGCCGCAGGTCAGGAGCTCGATCAGTTGATGCGGCAAGGTGCGATCGTGTTCCACGACTTTCCGGCGAACGACTTCAACATCGATCACGTCGTCGTTTCCGGCGAGGGCGTATTTGCCATCGAGACGAAGGGCTTCACCAAGCCCAATGGCGGACGGGGCAAGGCGGACGCCACCGTCGAGTTCGATGGAAGCATCCTGCGGTTTCCGGGCTGGGCCACCAAAGCGCCGCTGGAACAGGCTGAAAGACAGGCCAAGTGGCTGACCAAATCGCTCAGCGCGGCAGTCGGTGCCCCGATTCGAGCGCTTCCCGTCCTTGCCCTGCCGGGCTGGTATGTGAAGCGGACAGGCCGTGGCGATGTGCGGGTTCTTAACGGCAAGGAATTGGCCGGACTCCTGAAGGCTCGTGGTGCGCAGTCCTTGTCACCGCAGGACGTACAACGCGTCGCGCATCAACTCGAGCAACGATGCCGTACTGTCGCACCGATGCTGTCCGAAAAGATGCGGGCGGCGTAGTGCGCTTCGACGGCAAGCTCTCGAGGTGGAACGAAGACCGCGGCTTCGGCTTTATCACGCCGACGCTGGGCGGCGACGACGTGTTCGTCCATGCTTCGGCCTTCCCGCGCGACGGAAAAGCTCCGCGCCTGCATGAGACGCTCTCGTTCGAAGTCGAATTGAACAAGGAGGGCAAGAAGCGCGCGACCAGGGTCCGCCGTCCTGGCAGTTCCCGCTCAATTGCATCGCGCGAGCGCCGAGCCCTGCCACCGAGCCGGACTCGCAGCCTTTCCGGACGCGTAGTGGGTGTCGCGTTGGCGGTTGCGCTCGGCGTTTTCGGCTTCTCGGAGTATTCGAACCGAGCGGATCGCGGATTCGGTGTGCCATCGGCTACCCCGCTCGCGGCGCAGGCGGACCGTTCGATCGCGCCCGTCTTCCGGTGCGACGGTCGAACTCATTGTTCACAAATGACCTCGTGCGCCGAAGCCAGGTACTTTCTCGCGAACTGCCCGGGTACAAAGATGGACGGGGATGGCGATGGGGTTCCGTGTGAACGGCAGTGGTGCACGGGCGCCAATTGACTGCGCCTCTCGCGCTCGCGCAAGCAACGCAAACGCGCAAGGGCGTTGTTGCAGGCGCCGGAAAGGGGCGCCGAATGCGGCGTTCAGCGCGGTGGACTGATCGCGTTCGGACATCCGACCCATATATTGCTAGTATGCAATATATGCCAGCCGTCCTGCTCGCATTCCGTTCCGACGTCGAGCGTTGGAGGTGACCATGAAGGCGATCATCGAGGTATCTCGCCGGGGCTCGGTGTTCCGTTCGGCGGAGCGGCAGGTCAGGGCCGCGCGTCGCGGCGGGTCGACTGACTTCCGGCTCGGTTTCCAATCGGCACGATCGCTGTTTGCCGAGTTGACGCCTGCGCGGCTCGACTTGCTCGCGACTCTGCGAGGCCTCGGACCCTGCAGTGTCTACGCGCTCGCCAAGGCGGCAGAGCGCAACTATTCGAACGTCCACACGGACGTGTCGCGCCTCGAGGAACTGGGCCTGGTGGTGCGTTCGGACGACGGCAGCGTGTCGGTGCCGTTCGAGTCGGTGGAGATTCGGGTTCCGCTCGCGCAGGTGGCGTAGCGCGATCTCGCGCCCGGCATGCAATCGTCTTTCACGTCGAGGGCCTTCGCGCGGACGGTTTGCCTGTGCCGGCCCCGTCGAGTCAAGTGGCGTACGTCGAGATTCCAGCGAAACGGCACTGTGTCGATACGCATCGCCGGTCGCTCGAACCGGACGCGGGTGTCGGCCGGACACAGTGCCCCGACGCTGCAATCTATACCACTAAGTGGCACAATTACCTGGCCCAATGAGGACGCTGATGGGGCCTTGCAGGAGATATGCCGTGGTGACCAGGCGAAAACCGAAGAGCCGGATACTCGAGGCCGTTCATGAAACCGCCAGCGACCTGCATCGCCTGGGTTTCATCGACAAGCGCAAGATGCACGCTTACGACGCGCTGTGCCTGTCGCCGGTGCCCGAATACGACGCAGCAAGGATCCGCGAGCTGCGCGAGAGCCTGCGCCTGAGTCAGTCCGTTCTGGCGGCCGTGCTCAACACCAGCGTCTCCACGGTTCGCAAGTGGGAGATCGGCGACAAGAAGCCGAGCGGACCTTCGTCGAAGCTGCTCGATCTCATCGAGCGCAAGGGGCTCGAAGCGGTGCTGTGAAGTGGCCGATCAACCGCAGTTGCCGCCGCTGCAGCAGTTCCCGGCGTCGGGGTGCACCTTGATGATCGACGACCCGCTCCAGCGCGCCAGTTCGGCACGCGTGGGATATCGTCCGGCGAGCGCCTGTTTGCCGTCGATCAGGACCAGCGGCAGCGCATCGGCACCCTCGGTGTCGATGTAGGCCTTGACCTGGGGATCGCGCAGGAACTCGGGGGCGTCGCTCGCGAATTCGTCGGGATCGGACTTCGCGGCAGCCGTGACCGCCCGATCTTCCTCAACCGTCGGCATCACGACGGTCTTGTACCTGGTTCGTCCGGACATAGTGGTTCACTTCGACCATGACCCTTTCCGAGGCCCGCTACCGGGCGCTCAAGGAAGCTGCCGCGCAGCGCGACAAGACCATCGGCCAACTGGTCGACGAAAGCCTGGAGTTCTACGGCATCAAGACCCGCGAGGACGCGCGCGACCTGGTGCGCCGCGCCCGAGCGCACAGCAAGCTGACCGAGGAACACGCGCTCGCCGTTGCCCAGGAGCAGGTTCGGGCGGTGCGGCGCAAGTCGTGAAGCGCCCGGCAGTCGTCGACGACACGAACGTCGTCGTCGCGGGCCTGCTTGCCGCCGACGATGCCTCGCCCGCTACCGCAAATGCGCTCTCGCCTGCTCACCGCTTGCCGAATCCGGGGACGAAGCGGCTCACATCCACTTCGAGGAACTTCGAGCGTTCGAAGCGCTCCTTCAGCTTGTAGGGCACCGTGCAGTCGAAGATCGTCTTGCAGGAGTTGCC
>JAKOVA010000229.1 GCA_029782335.1 Actinomycetes bacterium
CTCGGTCAGTTCGACCGATTCGAAGCGGGCACCTTCCAGCCGCTGCAGGATCGGCAGGACGTTCTCCGCAAGATCGAAGTTGTCCAGACGGCGATAGCGATCCGACAGCACCGCCCTCACCTGCCCGTCCAGCGTGCGGATCATCCGGCGGTCGCCGTCCGATTGCAGCCAGGTGTTGACGTTGCGGTCGAGCAGTTGAGGTTGCTCGGTACGCATGCGCTCGAAGTAGGCGAACGGGATCTTGAGCTTGTCGGCGAGCTGCCGACGCGCCAGACCCGTCACGCCGTATTCGCCGTCACCCTGGCGGGAGTCGACGATCAGCTTGAGGTCGCCGCCCTCATCGGTACGGCACTGCAGGAAGGACGAAGGCACGACCAGGTCGCGCTTAGAGGAGATCTGGCGCTCTAGTTCGCGGGCCAGGTCGACGAGAGAACGTCCGCTCTTCATGGTGAGTCTCCAGCGAAGTTGCAGGAACGGCCCCCCGCCATGCGGGGATGCACATCCCCGCTGGGGTGAAGAACCGGACCGGGGAATCCCGATCCGGATGGGAAGCGCGACGGGTGTCGCGCAGGGTTCACGGGCTACAGCAAACCGCGTTCGGCGAACGAGGTGGCGTTGCTGCCTGCGATCACGATGTGGTCGAGCACACGGATGTCGACCAGGGCCAGCGCGGAGCGCAGCGACTGGGTCAGGAACTCGTCGGCCCGGCTGGGCTCGGCGACACCCGACGGGTGGTTGTGCGCCAGGATCACCGCCGCAGCGTTCAGCGACAGCGCGCGCTTGACCACTTCACGCGGGTACACGCTGGTCTGCGTGAGCGTCCCCCGAAACATTTCCTCGGGCGCGATGACCCGGTTCTGTGCATCGAGGAACAGCACCATGAAGACTTCGTGGTCGCGCTGGGCCAGCATGATCCGCAAGTAGTCGCGCACCGCGGCCGGTGAGGCCAGCATGTCCCGCTCGCGCATCGTCTCGGCAAGCGCACGACGGACCAGTTCCCTGGCCGCCATCAGCTTCGCTCCGACGGAGGACGGCGGGACTTGCTGCGCTACGTCTGCGTTCAGCAGCCGCGACAGGCTGCCACTCGCGTCTTTCAACAGGTTCGCTGCCGTTCGGGGTCCCACCAGCGTGCTGAGCAGGGCCGCGTCCGACATCGACTCGATCGGTCGACACATGGAGTTCTCCTTCGTATGACGAATGGGGAACTCCTCCCCCAGGGAGCGAGCTCCCCGGGGGATGGATTGAGACTGACGGTGCCGGCGGTCAGAACGGAACGCTCTCGCGTTCCTCCGCGCGCGCCGGTTGCGGCACATCGATGGG
>JAKOVA010000236.1 GCA_029782335.1 Actinomycetes bacterium
CTGCGCGCCGCACGCCCTGCCCTGCATCGCTGGCTGGGCCGCTGCTACCTGGGCATCGGCGTCCTGATCGGCGGCGTGGCCGGACTGTTCGTCGCCCTGCACGCCTATGGCGGGCCCGCCGCCCGGCTCGGCTTCGCCTGCCTGGCGCTTGCGTGGCTGTATACGGGGCTGCGCGCGTACCGCGCGATACGCGCCCGCGACCCTGCCGCGCACCGCCGCTGGATGGTCCGCAACTTCGCGCTGACGTTCGCCGCGGTGACCTTGCGGCTCTGGCTGCCCGCTTCCGTGGTGTCCGGCGTGCCGTTCGGAGTCGCCTATGCGATCGTTGCGTGGCTCTGCTGGGTGCCGAACCTCGCGGTGGCGGAGTGGATGCTCGACCGGGAGGCTCCGCCGACCGCGGTACCGGGCTGATCCGGTCCCGGGGCGCACAATGCCGCTCGATCCCTCTCGACCCCGCCATGTCCAGATCGCACGTCGTCACCGCCGTCGTTACCGCCCTCGTCGTCGCCTCGGCCTTCGCGCTCAATCCGTCTCCCGAGCAGCACCGGGCCAGGATCCGGGAGGCCATTGCCGAGCGCAGCCCCCTCGCCGCCGCGCTCGGCGTCGGGGCGCTGGCGGCGTTCGCGTCGACCTACCACCCGCTCGGCGTCGCCTCGTACACGACGGTGAACGACCGGACCGTCTCGATCGGCGCATTCGGCATGGTCTTCGTCATCCAGCCGTCGAAGGAGTGAACATGAGGCGCGCCCATCTCGCCATACCCCTGGTCGCCGCATTCGTCGTCGGCTGCGCATCGACCGAAACCGTCAAGGAGGCGAAGGGGCAGGGCGTCACCCGGACCTACGCATACGCGTACCAGCTGGTCTACGACGCGACCCTCGCTGCAGCGAAGGCGAAGTCTCTCGAGGTCGTCGAAAGCGACAAGGCCAACGGCCGGCTGGTCCTCTCGCACGGGGTCACGCTGTGGAGTTGGGGCGAGCGTATCGCGGTGTTCATCAAGCCAGTCACCAACCGCAGCACCGAGGTCGAGATCGTCAGCAAGCCGGTGCTCTCGCCGCTGAACTTCCCGCCCGACTGGCAAACGATCCTGCTCGACCAGATCGACGTGGAGTTGAAGTCGCGGAGCTGATCCCGTTCCCGGATTTCGCAACCCTCCTCGAGGAGCCACCCATGCCGCATCCTGATGCCGAAGTGATCCGCGTCGTCGAGGCCTTCGCCGAGTGCTGGAACCGGCACGACATGGCGTCGTTCGCCGAGCTGTTCGCGAGCGACGCCGAATTCGTCAACGTCGTCGGTCTTTGGTGGAAGGGGCGCGAAGAGATCCGCAAGGCGCACGAGTTCTCGCATGCGACGATGTTCAGGAACAGCCGGCTGACCCTGCTGGACCGTTCCGTCCGCTTTCCGGTCGCGCAGATCGCGATCGCGCGTGCGCGCTGGTCGCTCGAGGGCCACGTCGCCCCGGACGGCGCCGCACTTCCCCCGCGCACCGGCGTCCTGCTCAACGTGCTTTCGAACGCCTCGGGCAGG
>JAKOVA010000247.1 GCA_029782335.1 Actinomycetes bacterium
GACAGCGTCATCATCGTGACGACCGACCGGTTGAGGAACTGGCGACGGGTGACGCCGTAGGTTTCCGGATCCGGCGGGACCCAGATCGTGGGCGACACCGAAGAAGCCGGCACGACCGCAGCGCCACGGGATGCCGCAGTCGCCCGCTCGACTTCCCGGCCGCTCGGCGCAGCGACAGAAGCGCTCGTCGCCTTGCGACGCTTGGCGTCACGCTGCTGGGTCTCACGAGAGAGCTGGCCGATGGCCTGGCCCATCTCGCGGCGGCGCACGGTGGAGAGCACCGCGCCCGCGGCGAGCAGCACCAACAGAACGATGGCGGTAACAACGAGGGCCGTCATTGCGCGCCACCCGGGATACGTGCGTGATGGAAGGTAGTTGTCACGTCGTTGCTCACAGGTCGGACTGGTCGGTCAGAAGTCGAAGAATCGGTCACAGGTCGAAGTAGATACCGTCACGCCACGGCAGGGCGAAGTTGAAGCCTCGGCCACGGAAGAAGCTGCCGATCATGACGAGGACCGCCCAGAACATCAGGTGGACCGTCATGAGCGAGATCGCAAACTTCCGATCCTCCGGCTTGTTGGAGGGATTGCGATCGACATAGGGCGCCAGGATCAACAAGAAGATGCCCATGCCCGGGATCGTCACGCCCGCGACCATCGGGTGCATCATCTGGAGCAGTTCCTGCAGACCGAGGAAGTACCACGGGGCCTTCGAGGGGTTCGGCGTCTTGTTGACGTTCGCCAACTCGAGCAGCGGTGCGTTCACGAAGATCGAGAAGATCGTGGTGAACGCCAGGATGAACAGCGCTGCCACGAACTCGATGATCAGCAGGTGCGGCCACACGTGGACCTTGTCCTGCGGCTTCGCCTTCACGTCCTGGATGGAACCGGACTTGACGACGGTCAGCAGCCGCTGGGTGTGCCCACCGGGGCCCGTCGCAAGCGGCGGGGGTGCCATCGTCGCGACCGAACCGCCGCCGCTCGCTGCGGCCGCAGCGGGGGTCGGCTCGGCGGAAGCGTCGCCGCCGCCGGCCTTGCGGGCCTTCGCTGCCTTGGAACGCTCCAGCAGCGCAGCGGGGATTCGTGAATCGCCGGCCGACTCTGCGGGAGCGTCAGCGGCCGCTTCCGGGTCGGTCTTCGCCGCAGCCTTCTGCTTCGCAGCCTGAGCCCGCTTCAGCAGGTGCTCTGGGATCTCCGTCATCGTTGTACCCCCGACCTAGAGCGGACCCGAGATGCCGCCATCCTTACGCACCCGCCAGAAGTGGATGGCCATGAAGATGACGATGATGAACGGGAAGAACAGCACATGGAGCACGTACCACCGCAACAACGTGTCGGTGCCGATCTCCGCGCCGCCGAGGAGGACGAATCTGACTTCGGAGCCGAACACCGGCGTGTAGCCGATCATGTTCGTACCCACCGTCACCGCCCACAGCGCCAGCTGGTCCCACGGGAGCAGGTAGCCGGTGAAGGAGAGCAGCAGGGTCAGCGTGAGGAGGATCACGCCGATCACCCAGTTGAACTCTCGAGGCGCCTTGTAGGCGCCGTGGTAGAAGACCCGCGCCATGTGCAGGAAGACCGACAGCACCATGAGGTGCGCCGCCCACCGGTGCATGTTTCTCACCAGGAGCCCGAAGGTGACCGCCGTGCGCAGGGTGTAGATGTCGTCCCAGGCCTGCGTCGCCGTCGGCCGGTAGAAGAACATCAGGAAGATACCCGTCACCGTCAGCAGGATGAACAGGAAGAACGACAGCCCGCCGAGGCACAGCGTGTAGCTGACCTTCACCGCGTGCCGCTTCACCTTGACCGGGTGCAGGTGATACAGCACCGAGTTCATGATGACGTAGGAGCGGTTCCGGGGGCTGTCGCTGTAGCCCTTCCGGAAGATCGACCCCGGACGGAAGATTGAACTCCACGCCTGGGAGCCCTGCACGGTGTCGTTGAGCTGCGCGAGTTTCGCGCCCAGCCCGGGCGAATCGCCTTGCATCGTCTTGGCCACGAACTACTCCCTAGTCCTTGCCTGAGTCACACGTCGAATCTGGGGTGGCAACAGCCGCTGCGCTCATCCGAGCCGCATCCCGTAGCCGTAGCCGTGGCTGTTGGTGCGCTGGTGCGCATCGCCGGCCGCGGTTGGGTCGCCGATCTTGCCCAGGATGATCACACCCGTCGGGCAACGATCGACACAGAGTGCGCAACGGGTGCACACGTCGTCGTCGATGAGGAACACGACGTGATCCGACGGGTCGTCGCCCGGCTGATCGACGCCGATTGCCTCGTCCACCGAGTTCGGCGACACCATGTGGATGCACTTCCACGGGCAGATGTCGACGCATCCCTCGCAGAGGATGCACTCGGACTGATCGATGTGGATGAACTGCTTTGGTTTGACCGCCTTGGCCAGGTAGTCGGCATCGACCTCCTGGAGGACGTAGTCCGTCCGGAACTCCGGCATCGGTGGGTTGGCATCGGTGACACCCATGATCATCCCTCCGCTTTGGCAACCAAGGGACGGCCGTAGCGGGACACCGGAGTGATCGCCGCAGCTTCCTTGGCCTTCTTGTCGCGATCATTCCAGAAGGCGAACGCCCAGATGAACCCGCCGAGGCCGACGCCGTAGATGAGCACGGCCACCACGTCGCGGATCGTCTGCTTGTTCACCGTCAGGGGGATCTTCTTCCAGAAGCTCCACCACGAGGCCCACGTACCCTCCGGACCGATGATCTTCTTGTCGTTCCGCCAGGCGAGCTCCGAGTCGGCCCAGGTGAGGAACTCGTGGGGGAGCAGGCCGTAGAGCCAGAAGAGCACGAAGAAGACGAACACCGCCGCGACCATCGCCTCGCCCCAGGTGAGCGGCGCGCCGACAGGTCGCTTCGCCGCGTACCAGAAGAACGGCACCATCAGCGCCATCTGGATCAACACGGCCATCGTGTAGCGGACCGAGAAGATGTTCGATTCGGCGAAGTCGACGCGGCCGGTGCCATCAGCCGCCCACATGAGCGCGGCCAACGCGACCGGCAACACGTAGAGCGAGGCGAAGATGAACCCCTCGACCTTCACCGCCGTCTTGAACGTGTTCACCCGGCAGACCTTCCTGTGTTCGAACCTGTGCCCGATTGAAGCAATACCGCCTTCCGAGGCTTGTGAAAGTTCTCACAATGTTGCCTCGTGTGGCGACCTGAAGATGGGCCCCCGGTTTATCACGCCACCCTGCCCACGACCACATTCCACGCCGGTGCGCCCATCGGACAGCGAGCCGTCACCGACATCGCCGTGGCCCGACGCGGAGGACTTTGGTAGGCGCGTGCCGCGAATGCCTAGAGTGGCCAGGTCGCGCAGGGATTCCTCGCGACGATCCCAGGACCAACACCCGCGGAGCGTGCGTTGACCGAAATCCCTGAACACCTCCTCCAGCGCAGCCGGGCACGGCGGGCTGCCCTGGGTCTCGGTGGCGACGCCGGCGACGCCCCTGCCGCCGCCCCCGCGACAACCACCCCGACGGCCGCAGCGCCCACCGAAGCCGCCGCACCGGCCGCAGCGCCCGCACCGGCGCCCAAGCCCGCCAAGATCGAACCTCGCCCGCCATATGTCGAGACGGCGCTTCGCCGGAAGAAGATCCCCTTCTGGGTCATCCCGGTGCTCGCCGCATTGCCGATCTGGGGCCTCATGTACGCCCTGACCCTCGACAAGCCGGCCCCCAAGACCGCCGGACCACTCACCGAAGGCGCCACCACCTACGGCAGTTGCGCCGGATGCCACGGCCCCACCGGTGGCGGCGTCGGCTCGTTCCCGAAGCTGTCCGGTGGCGCGGTGGTCGAGGAGTTCCCCAACGCCGCCGACCACCTCTACTGGGTGATGGAAGGCACCGCCGGTTTCAAAGCGCTCGGCATCGCCACCTTCGGCGCCTCGAACAAGCCTGTCGGCGGCGCCGGCAACATGCCCGGCTGGCAGTCGCTCACCGCCCAGCAGCTCATCGCGGTGGTCCGCCACGAACGCGAGACGCTCAGTGGCGAGCAGATGGACGCCGCCAAGCTGGAGGCGGAGTACCAGGCCATGCTCGACATGGTGAAGGAGAAGTTCCCCGACCGCGCCAGCGAGTTCGAGGAAGCCATCAACGGGTGGGCCGGACTGCCCCCCACCGCCTGACACCAGCATCTCCGTCCTCGTGGCCAATCTGGCCAAGTCCCCCCATCGCTATGACGTCCTCGTCGTCGGCGGCGGCCCCGCCGGCGCGGCGACGGCCTATTGGCTCGCTCGCGCCGGCCACGACGTGGTCGTCGTGGAGAAGAAGGTCTTTCCCCGGGACAAGACCTGCGGCGATGGGCTGACCCCGAGGGCTGTCCACCAGCTCGAGGCGATGGGCCTCGCCTCCAAGCTCGAGCAGTACCACCGCTACGAGGGCCTCCGCGCCGTCGCCCACCGACGCAGCATCGAGATGCGTTGGCCGGATCATCCGGTGTTCCCATCCCACGGATACGTGGTGCGCCGATGCGACCTCGACGAGTTCGTCGCGCAGAACGCCGTCGCGGCGGGAGCGACGCTGCGGACCGGCGTCGAGGCCGTTGCCCCACTCGTGCGCGATGGGCTCGTCTACGGAGCGCGGGTGCGGGACAAGACTGCTGCCGCAGCGAGCCGCGGCAGCGGGGAGGGTCGTGGCCTCGACGGCACGGGCGGCGCGGGTGGCGCGGGTGGCGCGGGTGGCGCGGGTGGCGCGGGTGGCGCTGGCGGCGCTGGCGGCACGGGCGACGGCGCTGGCGGCGGCGATGGCACGGAGGAGATCCACGCCCGATACGTCGTCGTGGCCGACGGGGCGAACTCCCGCTTCGGTCGGGCGCTCGGCACGTCCCGGAATCGTGCGATGCCCCAGGGCATGGCGATCCGTGGCTACTTCGAGAGCCCGCTGCACAACGAGCCGTGGATCGAGTCCGCCCTCGACGTTCGGGACCGCAACGGCGCATCACTGCCCGGATACGGATGGATCTTCCCGGTCGGCAACGGCACTATCAACGTCGGAATCGGGCTGCTGTCCACCTTCCGTGACTTCCGCTCGGTCAACACCACGCACCTGATGACCGAGTGGGCGCACACGTTGCCCGGGTACTGGGAGATCAACCCCGACGCCCCCATCGCCCCGCCGACCGGCGGTCGTCTCCCGATGGGCGGATCGGTGAGCCCGAAGGTCGGCCCGACCTGGATCGTGGTGGGCGACGCTGCGGGGTCGATCAACCCGTTCAACGGCGAGGGAATCGACTACGCGTACGAAACCGGTCGCATGGCGGCAGGCCTGCTCGACGAGTGCCTGACCACCAACAGCGGTCAACCCCTGCAGCGCTACCCCGACCTGCTCGACGCCGAGTACGGCCTCTACTTCAAGGTTGCCCGGCTCTTCGTCCGCCTCATCGGCCATCCCGCAGCGATGCGGGAACTCACCCGGATCGGGATGCAGTCCCGGACGCTGATGGAGTGGGTGCTGCGGATCATGGCGAACCTGTTGCGGCCCGACGAACTCGGCCCGGCG
>JAKOVA010000252.1 GCA_029782335.1 Actinomycetes bacterium
CCAGGTCGGCCCGGTTCCGAGGAAGGTGTCGTGAAGCGGCGTGAGGAACTGCATCGCTGCAGCGCCGTTGTCGGGAAGCGTCCCCACGGCTGGACACGGGGCCAGCAGTTCGCCCCTCGTCGGCGGCGGAGGGGCGGTCTCGCCATCACCTCGCCCATCGCGGGTTGAGCCGGACTCGAGACGTTGAACGTCGACAAGCGACATCGTGTTCGGAATCGACGATGCCCTCACCGCAGGTGTGGTGTCCCCCTCAGATGGCGGAACCTCGGCGACGGGGGGCGCGCCGTGAGCCTCGTACTCGGAAGTCTGGCCGTCGTCGTCAGCGGCAGGGCCGATCAGCGCGGCATCGGTCTCCGCGTCGCGAATCTCGTGGGAGAGCTGCTCGCGGCCAGCGTCGCTGGCGACCATCTCGGCGATGTGTAGGACGTTCTCCCGTTGTTCGGCCGGCACACCGTCGAGCAGCGAACCGTCCTGTTGCATCTGATCGATCACGGGAGCGAGGGTCGCCAGATACGCCTCGAGCTGCGCGTCGGACCAGTCCTCGATCGGCGTGCCGGGCGCCGGGATGTCCACGGGCGGCGCGGCCCCGACGACGTTCGCCGTCGCCAGGCCGATCACCGCGATGACGGTCACCACCACCGCCGCAATCATCCTCGGACGACGGAGCGCCCGCGTCCTGCCGATTCCCCTCATCTTCGACCCCCTTTTGCCGTGATCCGCCGATGATCGACGATGGGTCTGGAGTGTTCAATCCACTCGTTGCGTTTCCGCGTCGAGTGTCCGCCTTGTCGACCCGCCTCGGCAGATTGGATTGAGCGATCCAGTCCGACCCGGCACCATTGAGCGGATCCGCGCAAGGCCAGGGGGGTTGGCGATGTCTCGCAGCAGACAACTGAGGGTCACCGCGATGCTCGTTGGCGTCGTCCTTGCGGCCGCGTGCACCCCGCCGGCTACTCCCCCACCCGAGGTTGCCACGGTGCCGACGGCACCGAACCCCGACCTCGAAGCCCGCTGTGGCCTCGATGTGAACCTGGTGCTCGACCGCTCGGCTTCCATCGGGTCGCTCGCGCCCACGGTCCGCTCCGCCGCACAGAGCTTCGTCGACGCCCTCGCCCCGACCGGATCGCGTGTGCGAACGGTGTCATTCGGATCGACAGCGACCGCGCATCCCGCTGGCGGCCCGGGGGTCAGCGCGATCGGCGCGCTCAGTTGGTCGACTGCCGACTCCTACGTCGTCCCGACGCTCGTGTCGGGCGGCGGCACGAACCTCGACGACGCGCTCGAGATGGTGCGACGCGCGCCGGGAGACCAGGCTCAGCTCACCGTGGTGTTCACCGACGGCTCGCCCAACGGGCACATGGCCTCGAGCCCCGACGGCCACGGTGGCGCAGTTGCGAATCACGGTCGAAGCCTCGACGAGGCCATCATCGAGGCCAACCTGCTCAAGGCACAGGGCTCACATCTCTTCGCCATCGGGATCGGTCAGGTCGCGGTCAAGCACCTCGAGGAGTTGACCGGGCCTGACGAGTTCACCGCTGCTGAATCGGTCGCGACCGCCGACTACGCCCACTACGCCTCGCTGGCGCAACTCAGCGACGCGTTCAGCGCTCTCGCACGGGGGTTGTGCGCGCCCTCCTTGTCCCTGAGGAAGATCGTCAGGGAAACCGACGGCCAGACGAACCCGGCGGCTGGCTGGCAGTTCGATCTCGATGCATCGCCGACCCCGGATTGGATGCAACCCACCGGCGGTGTGCATCCGGCGATTACCGGGATTTCCGGCACGGTTACCGCGACGTGGGCCCCCAAAGGGCAGACGATCAACTTCCTCATTCGTGAAGAACAGCAGCCCGGCATGTCGCTGGCGTCGGTCGAGTGCTCGGTGAATCACTTCGACGGCAACGGGCCGCAGTCGCTCTCCTTGTCTGGGTCCTATCCCATCGAGGTCTCGGTTGGGCCGCAGGACGCCGTGCGCTGCACCGTCGTCAACGAGGTGACCTCCGCCACTTCAGCGGGTTCCGACGTCGTGGCGATCGTCGATCAACCCTCCCTCGGTGCGGAACACCCCGATGTCGGCGTCACCTTGGAGTGGGGCTCGGAGGGGTCAGCCCAGAGCCAGTCGGTCGTGCTTCCCGTCGGCGGCCGCCACCGTTGGAGCAACCTCGCCGCCGGCCCAGCATCCCTGCGGGTCGACGCGCTCCCCGTCGGGTGGGCGCTGCTCGGCATCACCTGCGCCGGGATCGACGGCGACCTGCTCGCAGGTTCGGTCGACTTCCCGATCGGCAACCACTCGGTTACCACCTGCCGAGTGACCGTCGAGCAGACCCTGACGAACCCCTGAGGGTGCTCTCACCGATCCGAGTTGACGAGCCAACCGCCGCCGCCAAGGCTCCCCGGAGGGGTTCGACGGGCGGAGGTTCCGGTGCAACAACCGACGCGGCTGGTCCCGCGACCCGGTCAGCAGGACCGCGGTCGCGACACATTCGAACGCATCCTCGACACGACCGAGCGACTGCTGCTCAACCGCCGTTTTGAGGAGATCACCACCAACGACCTCTGCATCGAAGCGAACGTGTCGTCGAGTTCGCTCTACGCCCGGTTCCCCTCGAAGGACGCGATTCTGCTGGCACTCATCCACCGATACCGCGACCGCATCGACGAGTCGGTCGAACGCGCCGCGGAACTGCTCGTTCCGCTCAGCTCACCCGACGACCTCCACGAGGTGCTGCGGTCGGTGCTCCGCGAGGTGATCGAGTTCGCCCGGAACAACGACCACCTCGAACGAGAACTCGCGGCCCACGCACTCACCCGCGATCAGGTGAACCGGATGTACGGCAGCAACGACGTC
>JAKOVA010000256.1 GCA_029782335.1 Actinomycetes bacterium
GAAGGAGAACGGCGCGAAGCTGATCGTCTGCGATCCGCGTCGCACCCGCACCGCGGCGAAGGCCGACGAGTACGTGCGTTTCCGCTCGGGCACCGACATTCCGGTGCTGTTCGGCATCCTGCATCACATCTTCAAGAACGGCTGGGAAGACACCAAGTACATCAACGACCGGGTCTACGGGATGGACAAGGTCCGCGAGGAGGTGCTCGCGAAGTGGACGCCCGAGGCGGTCGAGGAGGCCAGCGGCGTTCCGGGCGAGCAGCTCGCGCGCGTGGCCGAGATGATGGCCAAGAACCGCCCGTCGACGATCGTCTGGTGCATGGGCCAGACCCAGCACTCGATCGGCAACGCGATGGTGCGCGCCTCGTGCATCCTGCAGCTCGCGCTGGGCAACGTCGGCGTCTCGGGCGGCGGTGCGAACATCTTCCGCGGCCACGACAACGTTCAGGGCGCGACAGACATCGGCCCGAACCCGGATTCGCTGCCCGGCTACTACGGCGTCGCTGCCGGTTCGTGGAAGCACTTCGGCGCGGTCTGGGGCGTCGACTACGAGTGGATGAAGGCGCAGTTCGCGCCCGGCATGATGGAGAAGCCGGGCATCACGGTGTCGCGCTGGGTCGACGGGGTGCTCGGGGCGAAGGACACGCTGGACCAGCCGTCGAACCTGCGCGGGGTCATCTACTGGGGGCACGCACCGAACTCGCAGACGCGCGGCCTCGACATGAAGAAGGCCATGGACAAGCTCGACCTGCTGGTGGTGGTCGATCCGTATCCGTCGGCCACCGCGGCGATGGCTGCGCTCGCGAGCGACCCGAAGGGTGTCAATCCGAACCGCGCGGTCTACCTGCTGCCGGCGGCGACCCAGCTCGAGACTTCGGGCTCGTGCACCGCGTCGAACCGCTCGCTGCAGTGGCGCGAGAGGGTGATCGAGCCGCTCTTCGAGTCGATGCCCGACCAGACCATCATGCAGGCCTTCGCGGACCGGCTCGGCTTCGGCGAGCAGTTGTCGAAGAACTACAAGATGACCACGATGACCAAACATGGCATCGAGTGGAAGGAGCCCGAGCCCGAATCGATCCTGCGCGAGATCAACCGAGGCGTCTGGACGATCGGCTACACCGGCCAGTCGCCCGAGCGGTTGAAGCTGCACATGAAGCACATGGCCACCTTCGACGTGAAGACCCTGCGGGCGAAGGGCGGGCCTTGCGACGGCGACTACTTCGGCTTGCCGTGGCCGTGCTGGGGCAACCCCGAGATGAAGCACCCGGGCACGCCGAAC
>JAKOVA010000002.1 GCA_029782335.1 Actinomycetes bacterium
GGGGGGCCGCTGGTGGCCCCTCGGATCGGCTCACTAGCATGAGTCGGTTCCCATGGCACGCTTTTCCAGTTTCTCGGGCATGTTCGGGCAGGACATGGCCATCGATCTCGGGACCGCCAACACCCTCGTGTACGTCCGGGGCGAGGGCATCGTGCTGCGCGAGCCGTCGGTCGTCGCGGTCAACACGTACACCAATCAGCCCCTCGCCGTCGGGATCGAGGCGAAGCGGATGATCGGCCGCACGCCGTCGCACATCCAAGCGGTGCGTCCACTTCGTGACGGCGTCATCAACGACTTCGACATGTGCGAGAAGATGCTCGCCTACTTCATCCAGAAGGTGCACTCGCGTCGGTTCGCCCGGCCGCGGATGGTGATCTGCGTGCCGGTCGGCATCACCGGGGTCGAGCAGCGGGCGGTGCAGGAAGCGGCCGAGCACGCGGGTGCCGCCACGCCGGTCCACATCATCGAAGAGCCGATGGCCGCCGCGATCGGCGCGGGACTTCCCGTGCAGGCCCCACGCGGCAACATGATCGTCGACATCGGCGGCGGAACGACCGAGGTCGCGGTGATCTCGCTCGGGGGTGTGGTCGCGAGCCAGTCGGTGCGGGTCGCCGGCGATGAACTCGACGACGCGATCATCCAGTTCGTCAAGAAGGAATACAGCCTCGCGCTCGGTGAGCGGACCGCCGAGGAAGTGAAGATGTATCTCGGCTCCGCGTGGCCGCTCGTCGAGGAACTCCAGGCGGAGGTTCGTGGCCGCGACCTGGTCACCGGCCTTCCGAAGACGATCGTCACGTCCACCGAGGAGATCCGCGAGGCGCTCGCCGAGCCGGTCACGGCCATCGTCGACGCCGTCAAGTTCACCCTCGACAAGACACCGCCGGAACTCGCTGCGGACATCATGGAGCAGGGCATCGTCCTCGCCGGTGGCGGCGCGTTGTTGTCCGGGCTCGATACCCGCATCCACCACGAGACCGGGATGCCGATTCGTATCGCCGATAATCCGTTGGACGCCGTCGCATTGGGTTCGGGCCGCTCGCTCGACTCGATCGAAGCGCTCAGCCGCTACTCGGCGTCACTCGACTGAACAGGCAGCGCCGCACATGGCGATGAACGCTCGCCGGCCTGGCCGATCGCGACTGACGATCCTCGTCATGGTGCTGGCGTCGATCACGATCGTCACCCTTGACGCGAAGGACGTGCCGGTCCTGCGCTCGTTGCGCTCGACGGCCCTCGACGTCCTGTCGCCGATCGGCTCCGCCTTCCAGTCCGTCACCGGCCCGCTGCGCAACGCCTGGCGCGGAGTGACCGACTACGGCGACCTGGAAGCCGAGAATCGGCGGCTCCGGGAGCGTTTGGACGAACTTCGCGGCCGGTCCGAGGCGAGCGCGGAGCTGGCGGTGGAGAACCGCAAGCTGCGTGATCAGCTCGCGCTGAAGACGGAGACGCCGATCCCGACGATCGTCGGACGGGTCGCGACGGGGAACTTCACCTCCTTCGACGACAACACGGCGATCGTGGACCGTGGGAGCGACGACGGCGTCAAAGTCGGCAATCCGGTCGTGACCAAGGGCGGTCTCGTGGGCAGGGTGCAGCGGGTGTCAGCGACCCGGGCGGTGGTCCAGTTGGTGACCGATCCCGATCTCGTGCTCGGGATCAAGGTGAAGTCGAACGACATCGGAACCGGCCGGGGCACGGGTGCCGGAAAGCCCTTCCTGGTCGACTCGGGGATCGATCTGACCGATGAGGTCGCCAAGGGTGACCTCATCACCACCGCGGGAACCCAGGACTCCCAGATGCCGGGTGGTATCCCGATCGGAACGGTCACCAAGATCGCCCGCAACCAGGCCGACCTGGTGCAGGTGCTCGAGGTGCGGCTGGCGGCGGACCTGACCCGACTGGACTTCGTCCAGATCCTGAACTGGGTACCTCCGTCGTGATCGAAGTCGTCCTCGTCGTCCGCTGGTCCGTGCTCGTGATCACCGCCCTCGTTGTTCAGGTCGGAGTCGCGCCGGAGTTCCCGGTGCTCGGGGTCGTCGTCAATCTGATGTTGCTGGTTGCGGTCGGTGCCGGAGTTGTCGGGGGCCCCGAGCGAGGCGCCGTCGTGGGGTTCTTCTGTGGGTTCCTGTTGGACCTGCTCCGGGGCTCCGGAGCGTTGGGCCTCTCGGCGCTCGCCTACACGCTGGTCGGTGCGGCCATCGGGGCGACGATGACACAGGTTCTGCAGGTGCGACGATGGTCCTCTATGGCCATCGTCGCGGCGGGCAGCGCAACCGGCACGATGATGTTCGCGGTCGAGGGGCAGCTCTTCGGTGAACGAACGCTGACCAACCCGAGGCTGTGGACGATCGTGACCGTCGGCGCCCTCCTCAACGGTGTGCTCAGCCCGATCGTCCTGCGCGCGGCCCGCTGGGCCGAGCGGCGCGACGACGAGCCGAAGGTGCTCGGAGCGATCGATGTCTGAGCGGCCGGTGAGCATGACGCGGCTGTCGATGGTGGGGATCGTGTGCGTCGCGCTCTTCGCGTCCCTCTTCACGCGGCTGTGGTACCTGCAGGTGATCGACAAGACCGAACACGTCCGAGCGGCGCGCATCAACCTCAAGACGGTGCGGGAGGAAGGCACTCGGGGGCGGATCCTCGACCGGAAGGGCCGTGTGCTCGTCGACAACCAGGTGACCAAGGTCGTCGGGATCGAGCGGCAGGGGATGAAGTCGCTGACCGCGGCGCAACGATCCGCGGTGTTCCGCCGGCTCGCGCAGACGCTGACCCGCTTCGGACTCCCGACGAAGGCCGCCGCGATCGAGGCAAAGTACGACGACCTTCGGTACGGGCCCCTCGAGCTGGTGCCGATCGCGACCGGCGTGGACTCGACCGACCTCGAGGTGTACCTGGCCGAGCAGCATCAGCGCTTCCCCGGGGTGGTCCTGCGGCGACGGACGATTCGCACGTACCCCTACGGATCGGTTGCGGCGCACCTGTTGGGATACGTGTTGCAGATTAACGAGAAGGAGCTGAAGGCCAAGACCGACGAGCAGGCGGAGCGTCGACGCGACGATCCCGATGCGGTCATCAAGCCGTATCAGGGCGGCGACGAGATCGGGAAGGCCGGCGTCGAGCGCACCTTCGAGGATGATCTCCGCGGGACGCCGTCGGACAAGACGATTCAGGTCGACGCCCGCGGTGACTACGTGACGACCGTGAAGGAGTCCAAGCCGCGGCATGGCGACGACATCTGGCTCACGATCGACGTCGACCTCCAGGCGTTCGCGGAGCAGCAGCTCTCCCAGAAGCTCGCGGAGGTCCGGGCCAAGGGTGTGAACGCGAAGTCCGGCGCTCGGGCGAACGCTCCGCAGGGCTCCGTGGTGATCATCGACCCGCGCAACGGCGAAGTGTTGGCGATGGCCTCCAACCCCAGCTACAACCCGGCGGATCTCGTCAACGGCATCAGCTCTGCGATGTGGGCCAAGCTGAACGACAAGAAGCAGGGCCAGCCGCTGTTCAACTGGGCTCTCCAGGGCGCGTATGCGCCAGGGTCGACCTTCAAGCTGTTCACTGCGACGGCCGCCATGGACTCGGGATTCCTGACCCAGGCCAACGAGCACTACACCGACCGTGGCTCCTACACGGTCACCAACTGCAAGGGGGCTCGGTGCAGTTTCCGCAACGCCGGGAGCACCAAGTACGGGACGGTCGACGTCTCCTCGTCGATCACCGTGTCCTCCGACGTCTACTACTACTGGATCGGCGACCAACTCTGGCAGCAGCGAGGCCGCTTCGGGGAGACCCCGATCCAGGACACGGCCGCGCATTTCGGGATCGGCACGGCCACGGGGATCGCGCTCCCGGGGGAGGCGTCGGGTTGGCTGCCCACTCCCGCGAAGCGCAAGGCGCGCCACGAGCAGTCACCGAAGGCGTTCCCGAACGGCAATTGGTATGCCGGCGACAACCTCAACACGGCGGTCGGTCAGGGCGAAGTCCTCGTCACGCCGTTGCAGCTGGCGAACGCGTACGCCACCTTCGCCAACGGAGGGACTCGCTATGTCCCCCAGATCGTCATGGCGGTGACACGACCCAAAGACGTCGGGCTCAATCCGGCGGATCCGACCAACTACGAGGTGGTCCGGCGGCCCCAACCGCGTCCGGCCGACAACGTCGAGTTCGTCCCCGGCGCCTACGGCAAGATCTGGCAAGGGCTCCTCGGCGTGATCCAGAACGGTCGCGGAACCGCGAACAAGGCGTGGAACGCGAACCGTGCCGCGTTCCCGATGGCCGGCAAGACCGGAACCGCGCAGGTGCACGGGAAGGAGGACAGCGCCGTGTTCGCCGCGTTCGGGCCGGCCTACAGCCCCGACAATCCGATCGCTCCGCCGTCGTACGCGATCTCGGTGGTGCTGCCCGAGAGCGGTTTCGGTGGCGATGAGGCGGCCCCGCTCGCGTTCCGGATCATGGCGCCCGTCTCGGCGGGGACGTTGCCGCTCGCGACCCCCGTCAGCCCCCCGCCGCCGTCGACCCCGCCGACGTCATGATCACCACGACCCACCGCAGTGGACGTCTCCGCAACCGCGACATGACAGCGGCGTGGCGGCACGTCGATTTCGCCCTCATCGCGTTGGTCGGGGTGACCACGATGTTCGGATCCGTGATGGTGTATTCGACGACCCGCTACCGCAGCGGCACGTCGATCATCTCCAAGCACCTGATGTTCGTGGCGATCGGTTTCGTGGTGATGGGCTTGTGCGCCGCGGTCGACTACCAGCGGCTCCGTGACTGGGCGCGGACGATCTATGTCGGGACCGTCGGAGTACTCGGGGCGGTACTGGTGGTGGGCTCCACGCACCGCAATATCCGGGCCTGGTTCGACATCGGGCCGATTCAGATCCAGCCGGCCGAGTTCGCGAAGGTCGCCACGATCGTGGTGCTCGCGGCGTACCTCGGGACGCTCGGCGATCAGCTCCGGCTGCGACACCTCGTCGTCGCGCTCATCGGTCTCGGGATTCCAATGGGCCTGATCCTGATGCAACCCGACCTCGGCACGACGCTCGTGTTCGTGGTCATCGGCGCAGGGATGTTGGTGGTGGCGGGCGTGCCGATGAAGTACCTCGCCGTGCTGTTGCTGATCGGCGTGGTGGGGATCGGTTACATCCTCAACTCCGACACCCTCGACCAGTACCAGCGGGAGCGGCTCATCGCGTTCGCGACACCCGACAAGGTGAGCGAAAAGGCGAGCTACAACACGAAACGGTCACAGGAGGCGACGGCCTCGGGTGGGCTCACCGGACAGGGCATCTTCAACGGCCCCCAGACCAAGGGCGGCTTCGTCCCTGAGCAGCAGACCGACTTCATCTTCACCGTGCCCGCCGAGGAACTCGGCTTCGTGGGCGCCGGCGGCCTGTTGGTCCTGCTCGCTGCGATCACATGGCGCATCTGGCGGATCGCGCAGGTCGCCCGCGACGACGTCGGGCGGCTGATCTGCGTCGGGGTGCTGTGCATGTTCGCGTTCCACATCTTCGAGAACGTGGGGATGAACCTCGGCATCATGCCGGTCACGGGGATCCCGCTGCCGTTCGTCAGCTATGGCGGCTCCGCCATGATCGCGACGTTCGCGGCGATGGGTCTCGTGATGAACGTCCACATGCGGCGTTTCGCCTGAGCGTGCCCTCGGCGCTGCGCTGCCGGTCACATCGAGGCGGTCGCGGCCCGACAGGTAGGGTGTTGCGGACATGACTTCAATCTGGGCCCGGCTCGAGCCGCTGCTGGCCAAGGTGCAGAAGCCCGCTCGGTATATCGGTTGTGAGGACGGCGCGATCGAGCCGGCCTGGCACCCGACGTCGGTTTCGTGGTTGTTGACCTACCCCGACACCTACGAGATCGGTCTCCCGAACCAGGGCCTGCAGATCCTCTACGACATCATCAACGCTCGTGACGACGCGGTCGCCGAACGCACGTACGCGCCGTGGATCGACCTCGAAGCCGAGATGCGCGCCGCCGGTGTCCCGCTGTTCTCGGTCGACACCCACCGATCGGCCCAGGATTTCGACATCATCGGCTTCAACCTCTCCGCCGAGCTCAACTACACCAATCTGGTCAATCTGATCGACCTCGCCGGTGTGCCGGTGCGAGCAGCGGCGCGGCGGCCACATCACGCGCTGATCGCGGTCGGTGGACACTGCACCTACAACCCCGAGCCGGTCGCCGATTTCGTCGATTTCGTCGTGTTGGGCGACGGCGAGGAGATCGTCTCGGAGATCACCGAGGTGGTGGGCGAGTGGAAGCGATCGGGGCGCGAGTCTCGAACAGATGTGTTGGTCGCGCTCGCCCGCATCGAGGGCGTCTACGTGCCGTCGCTCTACGACGTCCACTACGACGGCCAGCGGATCGTGTCGATCGAACCGAATCGTCCCGGGGTTCCCGAACGCGTCGAGAAGCGCACGATCGCCGACCTCGCAGCGTGGCCGCATCCGCGCCGCCAACTCGTGCCGCTCACCGAGGTGGTGCACGATCGGCTGAACGTGGAGGTCTTCCGGGGCTGCACCCGGGGCTGTCGGTTCTGTCAGGCGGGGATGATCACCCGCCCCGTGCGTGAGCGACCTGCTGATCAGGTTCGGACGATGGTGCTCGATGGCCTCCGCCGGACCGGCTACGACGAGGTCGCGTTGACCTCGCTCTCCTCGGCGGACTTCTCCGGCATCGAGTCGGTCGTTCAGGACATCATCGACGATCCGACCCACTGCGGGCAGATCAGCGTGTCGTTGCCGTCGCTGCGTGTCGACGCGTTCGGCGTCGGGATCGCGGCGCAGATCCAAAAGGCCCGTCGAACCGGTCTGACCTTCGCTCCCGAGGCGGGCACCTGGCGGATGCGGCAGGTCATCAACAAGCTGATCCGCGAGGAAGATCTCTACGGTGCCGTCGACGCCGCCTACTCCCAAGGGTGGCGGCGAATGAAGCTGTACTTCCTCACGGGACTTCCGACCGAGACCGACGAAGACACCCGCGGGATCGCGGAACTTGCCCGCAACGTCGTGCGGATCGGCAAGTCCCACCACAAGTCGCCGTCGGTCACCGTTTCGATCGGCGGGTTCGTCCCCAAGCCGCATACGCCGTTTCAGTGGTTCGGCCAGAACACCGCGGTCGAACTCCAACGCAAGATCGACCTGCTGCGCGATGAAACACGCCGGGAACGGGGAATCGATCTCAAGTGGCACGACCCGGCAGCCACCCTGATCGAAGGTCTTTCGAGTCGTGGCGACCGACGGCTCGGGGACGTCATCGAAGAGGTGTGGCGCCGGGGCGGAACCTTCCAAGAATGGTCTGAGCGCTTCCGCCTCGATGTCTGGGAGGAAGCGCTCGCGAAGGCCGGCCTCGACCTCGAGTGGTACGTCTACCGTCACCGCACCGAGGACGAGGTGCTCCCGTGGAGTCACATCTCGGCGGGCCTCCACCAGGACTTCCTCTGGCAGGAGTGGCGTGACGCGCTCGCCGAGGTTGGGCTCCCCGATTGTCGGTGGACGCCGTGCTACGACTGCGGGGCATGCACCGGCTACTCGATCGAGCACGTGGTGGCGTCCGCGGTCCCGCCGGCGGGTGGGAGCCAGGGCACCGGACAGGACCTCTCCGTCGGCGTGAGCGTTCCGGTGATGCTGCTCGATCGGCGACCCGATGCCGTCGGGCCGCCGCAGGAGGCGTCGTGAGGGTTCGGATCCGGTTCACGAAGCTGGGCCGAGTCTGCTTTCTGTCGCATCGCGACGTCGCTCGTGTCTGGGAGCGTGCGGTGCGCAAGGCGTCCCTCGCCGTCGCGTACAGCGAGGGGTTCTCGCCACGGCCGAAGGTGCACTTCGGCCTGGCGCTGTCAGTGGGGCACACATCGGAGGCCGAGTACCTCGACATCGACCTCCGCGAGCGGGTCGAGCTCGATGGCCTCGCTGCGGTCGTGTCGCCGTGCCTCCCGCCCGGCATCGACGTCACCGCGGTGAGCGAGATCTCCCCGAGCGAGACGTCGTTGCAGGCGGTCGTCGACGAGATCACCTGGCAGTTCCTCGTCGGGACCCGACCCGAGGTGGCGAGCGAGGCCGTTGCCGCGCTGATGTCGCGGGCCTCGGTGCCGGTGACGGTCTCGCGCAAGGGCACCGATCAGGAGGTCGACCTTCGGCCGGCGATCGGCAGGCTCGATGTCGAGGCGGTCGGAGCGGAAACCGCTCGTCTCACGGCAGTGCTCGCCACCAAACCGAAGAGCTTCCGGCCCGATGAGGTGCTGGACGCGATCGACCTGCCGCCGTGTGACCGGCGAGTGCACCGGGTCGAGCAATGGATCATCGATGCGGAAGGCGGCCGACGGCCGGTGCTCGCGGCACCCCGGGCTGTCATCGCGACCGACGTGGAGCCGGAGCTTCACGTCGGGTGAGGCGGGGTGCCACAGCGCCCCGCACGAGAGGACTGGAAATGACCGACGAACACGCAGCAGGGCCGGAGGCGGGCGTTCCCAAGAACGAACCGTTCATCGTTCCGAAGACGCCACCGCCCCCACCTCGCCCTACGCCGGCGCCGAGCGACGCCGGGTCGTCGCCCAAGCCGGCTGGATCCGGGAACCGCCGTCGCCGTCGCCGCCGTGGTGGCGGTGGCGGTGGCGCCCAAGGCGGTGGTGGCGCCCAGGGCGGTGGTGGTTCATCGGGAGCTTCGGGCGGCGGCAAATCGAACCAAGGGGGTGGTGACGCCGGCGGCTCGAAACGTTCCAAGTCGAACGGCCGGGGGGCCCCGGCGCCGGTCGAAGCGGTGCTCGTCGACGAGCGAGGACCGGTGAACCTCGACGCGAAGACGCTCAAGAAGCGGTCCGGCCGCCAGCGGAAAGGCAAGGCGGTCGGTCGGTACCAGATGAACGTCCACGTCGACCCGGAAGGTCAAACCCACATCGCCGTGCTCGAGGGGCGATCCCTCATCGAGCACTTCGTCTCCCGTCCTTCCGACGACATCTCCCAGATTCACGGCAACATCTACATCGGTCGAGTCGAGAACGTGCTTCCGGGGATGGAAGCGGCGTTCATCGACATCGGAACACCCAAGAACGCCGTGCTGTATCGGGGTGACGTTCACTACGACCCCGACGACGTCGAGAAGTCGGGTACCCAGCCCCGGATCGAGGACGTCCTCAAGGCGCGTCAGCTGATCCTCTGCCAGGTCACCAAGAACCCGATCGGGCACAAGGGTGCGAGGCTCACCCAGGAGGTGTCGCTGCCTGGCCGCTTCGTCGTCCTCGTTCCGAACAACGGCACCTACGGCATCTCGAAGCGACTCCCCGACTCGGAACGCAAGCGCCTCCGGAACATTCTCGACAAGGTCAAGCCGAAGGAGCACGGGGTCATCGTGCGCACCGCGGCAGAGAACATCACGGCCGAGGAGATCCAGCGCGACGTCGAGCGCCTGCTGTCCCAATGGGAGCAGATCGAGGCGCTTGCCGCCCGCCAGCAGGGCCCGGCGCTGCTCTACCGCGAGCCCGACATGTCGGTGCGGGTGATCCGGGAGGAGTTCAACACCGAATACCGGGCGGTGATGATCGACAACGAGGAGCTCTACCGGGAGGTCCACGACTACGTCGCGGTGGTCTCCCCGGCACTCGCGGACCGGATCACCTACTACGACGTCGCCGAGGAATCACTTCCGCTCTTCGAGCGCTACCAGGTCGTCGAGCAACTCAAGAAGGGCCTCGATCGGAAGGTGTGGCTGCCCTCGGGCGGCTCGCTGATCATCGAGCACACCGAGGCGCTCACGGTCATCGACGTGAACACCGGTCGAAACGTCGGATCCTCGAGTCTCGAGGAAACCGTCCTGCACAACAACCTTGAGGCGGCGGTGGAGATCGCCCGTCAGCTTCGGTTGCGTGACATTGGCGGCATCATCGTCATCGACTTCGTCGACATGGAGGTCAAGGCGAACCGCGACGAACTGGTGCGGACGTTCAAAGAGGCGCTCAGCCGTGACAAGACCCGGACGCAGGTGTTCTCTGTCTCCGAACTCGGCCTCGTCGAGATGACCCGCAAGCGGATCGGCGAGGGCCTCCTCGAGTCGTTCGCCGATCAGTGCGAGGTGTGCCACGGTCGAGGGGTGGTGATGTCCTCGACCGTCGTCGACTTCTCATGATCGCCCCACGGGGTCGCCCCGGTTGGCCGTCGGGGCCGCTCGGCCTGTAGCCTCGCGCGCCGTATGTACGCAGTCATCTCCACCGGCGGTAAGCAGTACCGCGTCGAAGAAGGCGATCGACTCGAGGTCGAGCGCCTCGGCGAGATCGACACCGATGTCGAACTGCGCCCGGTTCTCCTCGTCGACGGCGACACGACGCTCGCCACCCCCGCGCAGCTCGCCGGCGCCTCGGTGTCGGCCCGAATCGTGGGCGCGGCGAAGGGTCCCAAGATCAACGCCTTCTCCTACAAGGCCAAGGCGAACGTCCGGAAGCGCTGGGGTCACCGCCAGCACTACGCCGTGGTCGAGATCACGAAGATCGCGAAGGGCTGAATCATGTCGAAGACCAAAGGTGGCGGCTCCACTCGGAACGGCCGCGATTCGGAGTCCAAGCGCCTCGGCGTGAAGGTCTTCGACGGCACGGCGGTCACCGCCGGTTCCATCATCGTCCGCCAGCGGGGCACCCGGATCCATCCCGGCAAGAACGTCGGGCGCGGTGGCGATGACACGCTCTTCGCCCTCGCTGCCGGCAAGGTGAAGTTCGGCCAGCGGAACAACCGCAAGCTGGTCGACATCATCACGGAGTAGTCCGACGCCCTCCCGCCAACTCGCGCGGGGCGCCCACTCGCTGTTGCTGCTGGTCAGCACCGTGCTGCTGATCGTCGGCGCCGCGCTCGCACTCCGGCCTTATACGGACGGGTCCGACCGGGAGTGTGGCCGTCCGGTCGCCGAACTGCGTGCTGGTCCGTGTGCGGGCGGCGCCCGGCTTCGTGCCGCCGCCGGCGTCGTCGCGGTCCTCGCTGGAAGCGCCGCGCTCGTCGTGTGGTTCCGCCAGTCGTTTCTCCTCCGGCAGGAACTCGATGAACCCTCGGAGGGTGACGACAGCGCTGGCGGCTCCACGCCGTCGCAGTGACCGCCCCGCGCCTGGTGGCGCGGATCAGTGACGCCAGTCGACGCCCTGGGGAAGGGCGGCGGGATCCCAACCGAGATGTTCGGTCGCCATCGTGAAGGCGTAGCGGTCGGTCATCCCGGCAACGTAGGTGACGGCGTCGCGGAGCGCTTCGGGGCTCCCGGCGAGGACGCCCGCTGGGGCCGGCGCGACCTCTTCGAAGGGCAGGGTGTTGGGGCGATCCGCATAGAACTCGACGAGCGCGCGCAGGACGCGGATCACCTGCTCGGACTGCGCGACCGACGCCGGTCGCATGTAGATGTGGTCGTAGTTGAACTGCCGAAACGCGGCGAGTGCCTCGGCGAGGGGCTCGGTCATCCCGATGCGGCCGGTCGACGACACCGCCTCGACAACCCCGCCGATGAACGCGCCGAGTTGCCGGCTGCGGCGATCCCCGCATCGTTCCCGGACGATCTCCGGCAACATCGCTGGGGTGACGATTCCGGCACGGACCGCGTCTTCGAAATCGTGGCACACGTAGGCGATGCGATCCGCCCACGAGACGACCTCGCCCTCGGGGGTTTGGGGAGCGGGTCGTGACCAACTGTGATTGCGGATGCCGTCGAGCGTTTCGACACAGAGGTTGAGCGGGGCGAGCACGACATCGGCACCCCAGACGGCGTGGTCGTAGCCCTCGTCGAGAAACGGCGAGAAGGCGTCCTCGGAGGCATGACCGCCCGGGCCGTGCCCACAATCGTGGCCGAGGGCGATCGCGTCGGTGAGGGCCACGTTGAGGCGACACGCTCGGGCGATCGACGTCGCGACCTGGGCGACCTCGAGCGCGTGGGTGAGGCGGGTGCGCTGGTGGTCGTCGGGAAAGATGAAGACCTGCGTCTTCCCCGCGAGCCGGCGGAAGGCCGTGGTGCCGTGCAGGATGCGGTCGCGGTCGCGTTCGAAACACGTGCGCACCGGATCGGGTTCCTCCTGACGGGCGCGCGTGCCGCTCCCGACGGCCAAGGTCGCGCCCTGCGATGAGTTGACGGCTTCCATCTCCTCGCGGGCGACTCGATCGAGGACCTCGACCCCCGAGAGAGCGACCGTGGACTCGGCGTGAGCCAACCGCAACGGTGCGCCGGTGGCGACGCCGGCCATCGTGGAGGCCCATGCCTGGGCCCTGCGGTGGTGGGGGGAACTCTGCACGGAGTGATCCTACGGAGCAGGACTGACAGCCACGCGAAACGCAGCGTTGGGCCCGCCCCGAACCCGAAGCTCAACTTTCCCGCTGAAATGCCGATGAAAAGGGGCTCACGGCATCACCACGATCACCGGTCGGCGTCGCCCCTGGGCAACGCCGGGCGTCGGAGTTCCCATGCGTATCCGCAAACGGCGTAGCGAACGAGGCGTGGCCCTCATCGAGGCTGCGATCGCAACACCGGTCGTTGTGCTGCTCATCTTCGGGATCATCGAGTTCGGCCTCGCCTTCAAGGACTACCTCTCGATGTCGGCTGCGGTCAGGGACGGCGCTCGGGTTGCCTCGACCCTGGGGCGCACCACCAACACTGACTACGCGATCCTTCAGCAGGTCAAGCGGCGGATGCTCGCCGTGGACGCGAGCCAGATCGAACGGATCGTGGTGTTCAAGGCCGTGAACCCGTCCTCCACGATCGACTCGGTCAACCCCAGTTGCAAGACGACCTCGATCATGAACGTCTGCAACAGCTACTCGAACGCGGATCTGAGTCGTCCTGAAACGGACTTCACCGGTGGGGGAGGGGCGCCGGATCAGGCGTGGCCGCCGGCCGTACGCAAAGACGCCCTGTCGGCGCCACCGGACTACGTCGGGGTCTGGGTGCAGGTCAAGCACCAGCAGATCACCGGTCTGTTCACGATGAAGAGCACCTACACCGACGAGGTGATCATGCGGATCGAACCGGCGACGATCTCATGAGGCGGGCCGTTGATCTCGTGGCGCTCCGCCGTGATCTGGCAGCGCGACGCCAGCGCGGTGAACGGGGCGTGGCGCTGCTCGAGACGGCGATCGTCGCCCTCATGTTGATGAGCCTGCTGATCGCGACCTTCGAGCTCGGGATGGGCTGGCGGTCCTCGATCACCAATTCCAACGCGGCGCGAGCCGGCGCACGCGTCGCATCGTTTCAGGGCACCGGGTACCAGGCGGACTATGCCGCCCTGCTCGCCGTCGGTTCGGGTCTCAAGTCCGTCGGGCAGGCATCCATCAAGCGGGTGATCATCTTCGACGCGACGTCGGGGAGCCCGACGGTCCCGGCGGCATGCCTTGCGGTGACACCCTCGGCGGTGCTCACCACTCCGGCGGGCGTCAACACCGCGTCGGCCAAGTGCAACGTGTACTCCGGCGCACAGGTCAGCGGGATCCTGAACGGGTCGCTCAGCACGTCGAACTTCGGAACCGGCACCAACGTCTCCGGCGCCTGCCAATACTCCAAGCTCGACCGCTACTGGTGCCCCTTCACGCGTCGCAACAGCCAGGCGACCGGCCTCGACGACGTGGGTGTGTACGTGGAGGTGTCGCACGCGACCTTCACCGGGCTCTTCGGATCGTCCTTCACGATCCGTGACTCCGAAGTCATGCAGATCGAACCGAGCGCAACAGGAGCGTGAGCGTGAACCCCCAAGCACGACGAGGTTCCATCCTTCGCCGCAGGTGGACGCAACGGAACGAAGGCGGTTACGTGCTGGCGCTCACCGCGATGGTGATCGTGCCCCTCCTCGTGATCTCGGCGATGGCGGTCGACTTCGGCGGCTGGTTCGCGCAGGGAACCCGCATGCAGCGAGCTGCCGACGCCGCAGCGCTCGCAGGCGTGGTGTGGCTTCCCGACATGGCTGAAGCGACGAGCGTCGCCAAGAAGACCGCGAAGGCGAACGGCTACGACGACGCGCTGAGCAACATCACCGTCACCGTCTCGAGGGTCAACGAGTACGAACTGAAGGTGGACATCAACGACTCCGAGGGTCGGGTCTATCTCGCGTCGTGGATCCGGAACAACGTGTCGATCACCCGGAGCGCGACCGCCAAGTACGTGCTGCCCGTTCCGCTCGGGAGCCCGAGGAACTTTTTCGGCACCGGGAACATGTACGCGGCGAACCCGGAGAACTTCTTCGCAGCGATCAACGGCACGTGTCAGTCGAAGTACCAGGGTGACCCATTCGCCGTGCCGAGGATCTCGAGCAACAACAACGCATGTGCGAACAACGCGACCTACACGGCCAACGGCGACTACAAGGACCCGGCCACGACCGATCAGTACGAGTACTACATCACGGTGCCGGAGGGGCGTACCCAACCGATCCTGGTCAGCTTGTGGAACCCGGGCGGTAACGAGACCTACACCGTGACGGGCACGCCTTCCTCGTCCACCAAGACGATCACCGTGAACAACGTGAGCAAGGGTGTGCAGGCGCAGCCGGCCACGTCGTGTTCCGGCGGCCCGAACTACTCGTGTACGACCTCGTTCAGCGTTCGCGCCAAGGCGACGAGCACACCGTCGCTTAGCTGCATGGGGTCGGGGCCCTACACCTGCACCCTCAGCTTCAACGGGAGTCCCTCGTCAAGCTTCTCGATCACGAGCAACTCCGGAAGGCCCACGCGTGGGGGCTGTTCGTACACGGGGAACGGATCGAACCGCTACTACACGTGCCCGATCTCGGTGCCCACCAGCGTGACCGCGGACGCGACGCCGGCGTGGGCCTGCACGTTGGCTGCGGACAAGTACACGTGCACGTTGAGCTCGACCTACACGCCGACCAGTACCTACACCGTGAACGACCCGGCGGGTGGATCCGGGGTCCCGGCGACCACCTTCTCCCTCTACGCGGCGGACGCCACACCCCTCGACGACGCGGACAACACGCTGCTCAACGTCAGTGGGAGTTGCGCGCCGGGCGACGCGACGTACCCGAACCCGCGGACATTTACGAACGCCACGACGGGAACGCGAACGATCCTCGGCCAAGCGGGCTGGACCGACCTCTGCGTCATTCCGACCGGCACCCCTGCCGGCAAGTACCGATTGACGTTGCGCAACTCCGCTGTAGACGGTGCGACCGGTCTGAACGGATACGGGGTCATGGCGTCGTACCTGAACAACGTCGGGGCGGCCTGCGACAGCCGAACCGACGCAATGTGTCCCAAGGTCGCCGGGAAGAACTGGATCTCGATCTACGCGAACTATGCAGGTAGCGTCGGCTCCTTCTTCCTCGCGGAGATCGACCGTGCCTACGCCGGCAAGACCGTGGTCATCACGCTCTTCGATCCGGGTGAGGGTGGTAACTACATCGAGATCCTCGACCCGAATGGAAACCCGGTCTCCTTCGTTGCGCGGGACATGGGCATCGACGGCGTGACGCCGTCGTCGCCGTTGCCGGCGAACACCAGACTCGACGTGACCCAAGCGAGATACAACGGCCACTACGTCCAGTTGGAGATCGATCTTCCAGGGTCCTACGGCACCAGCCTCACCCAGTACTGGTGGAAGATCCGCTACACCTTCCTCTCCAACACGTCGGTGACGGACCGAACGACATGGGGTGTCCGGGTGCTCGGCAACCCGGTTCACCTCACGAGCTGAGCGGCGAGGGAGCGAAGCACGTCATGACCCGAACCTCCACCCGTCGCGTTGCGTTGTTGATGAGCGTCCTCGCGGTCGGGCTGGTCGCTCCAGCGTGCCAGGACGACGACGGCGCTGCGGTCGGATCGACGACGACCACGACGATCGCAGGTGGTGCCGGCTCCGCGGTTCACGCCGATGCGGGCGCTGCGTCCACGACCTCGATGCCCGACGATGCCGCTGATGTCGTGACGACTCCCGTTTCCGGCGCCGCGGACATGACGACGACCACCGCCGGAGCGCCGAGCCGCCTCGAGGGATCCTGGCGGGCGAGCATCACCGAGTTGCTTGGCGCCGGGGGTGCCGGGGAGGGGGGACTGAACTGTTCGGGTTCGGTCACCTACAGCTTCCACGCCGGCGTCACGACCACGACTGGCGGTGGGTCCTGCGCGATGGGGCCGATGAACGGAACGGTCACCTACGACGCCCGTGCGGACTACCGGGTCGAAGGTGACCGTCTCATCATCACCAACACCTCCGACGGGTCCCGCTTGATGCTCGGCGGCGCCGCGGTCCCCGGTGTCGGTTCGATCTTCGGCAATGGGACGCTCCTGTTTTCGATCAACGGCGACGAACTGACGATCAGCCGAACCGACCCCGACCTCGGAACGCTCGCTCAGACGCTCCACCGCGTGTAACCGGTCGTCTCGAACTAGACGCCGCCGGCGTGGGTGCGCTCCGTCCGTCGAAAACGCGTCCCGCGAGGTTGGGATCCCGTGAGACGCTCCTTAGCGTTGTGGGGCATGCGCAGAGGAGGAGCCCGGTCGCCGCGGCACCCGAGGGGATCGTCGTACCCGACGTCACCCGCCCAGGACGGCGTCCCCGCTCATCGCACCTAGTCTTGACGGGTGTCCGAGTTCGTCGATGAGGCCGCGCTCTGCGCGCGTGGGGGTGACGGCGGCGCCGGGTGCGTGTCGTTTCGTCGCGAGGCCCACGTGCCCCTCGGTGGCCCCGACGGCGGAGACGGCGGGAAGGGTGGTGACGTGTGGCTCGTCGCCGACCGCAACGTGGCATCGCTCCTGGCGTTCCGCGATCACCCGCACCGCAGCGCGGCGAGTGGTACCCACGGCCAAGGCAAACGTCGCCACGGCTCACGTGGCGACGATCTGATCGTGAAGGTGCCCGAAGGCACGGTCGTCAAAGACCGTGACGGGGTCGTGCTCGCAGACCTCGTCACCGCCGGTGACCGGTGGCTCGCCGCGGCGGGGGGCCACGGCGGCAAGGGCAACGCCCGCTTTCTCTCCAACCGGCGACGAGCGCCTGCGTTCGCCGAGCAGGGCGAGGAGGGGGTCGAGCGGTGGGTCTGGATGGAGCTGAAGCTGATGGCCGACGTGGCGCTCGTCGGTCTGCCCAACGTCGGCAAGTCGACCCTCATCTCGAGGATCTCCGCGGCCCGGCCGAAGATCGCCGACTATCCGTTCACCACGCTGGTGCCCAACCTCGGGGTGGTGCGCGTCGCCGATGACGAGGATTTCGTCGTCGCCGACATTCCCGGCCTCATCGAGGGCGCCGCACAAGGCCGTGGGCTCGGGCACCGCTTTCTGCGTCACATCGAGCGGGCCAGGGTCCTCGTGTTGCTCCTCGACTTGTCTCCGCTCGCGGAGCTGTCGCCCGCGGATCAGGAGCGGGTGTTGCTCGGTGAGCTTGCCGACTATCGCCCCGAGCTCCTCGAGCGACCGATGGTGCGGGTGGGTGCCCGTGTCGATCTCGCCGAATCGGGGGGTGACGCGAAGCCCGGTGGCGAGCCTGGCGGCGACGACCTGCTCCGGATCTCGGCGGTGACGGGGCAGGGCATCAGCAGCCTCGTGGGTCGCCTCGCCACGATGGTCGCGCAGACCCGCGCCGAGGAGCCGGAACCCGACTCGTATGTCGTCCACCGCCCGGTCGCGGAGGGCTTCCGGGTGATTCGTGGCGATGACGGTGCATCCTTCGAAGTGGTCGGTCGCGAGGCCATCCGAGCGGTCGCGCTGTCGGACCTCACCCAGCCTGCTGCCCTTGATGTCGCCCAGGAGCGGCTGCGTCGCCTTGGAGTCGATCGGGCCCTCGCCCGTGCGGGAGCGCGCGACGGTGACGTGGTCCGTATCGGCCGCCTCGAGTTCTCCTACGAGGGCGAGGATCAGTTCCGGGTCGACGACGAGGCGACGGGACGGTCGAGGTGAACCGCCGATGAGGATCGTCGTCAAAGTCGGGACGTCGTCGATCACCGACGACGACGGGCGACTCGACGTCACCGCGATGGCGAAGGTGTGCGCGGAGATCGCCGAGGCTCGCGCGGGAGGCCACGAGGTGGTCCTGGTCTCGTCCGCCGCGATCGCGGCGGGTCTTCCCGCCCTGGGGCTGACCGCACGTCAACGGCCTCGAGACGCCCGTACCCTCCAGGCGGTCTCCGCAGTGGGCCAAGCCCGCCTCATGCAGCGCTACAACGAGATCTTCGCCGACCTCGATGTCGTGGCCGGACAGGTGCTGTTGGCACCACGCGACTTCATGCTCCGCCACCAGTACCTCCACGCCCGCTCCACCCTCGACCGGCTGCTCGAGTTGGGTGTCGTTCCGATCGTCAACGAGAACGACGCCGTCGCCGACGAGGAGATCCGCTATGGCGACAACGACCGGATCGCCGCCCTCGTCGCGCAACTCCTCGACGCGAGGCTGCTCGTCCTGCTCACTGATGCCGCCGGGCTCTTCACTGCCGATCCGCGCGTTGACGCCGACGCCTCGCTCATCGAGGAGATCGCCCGGATCGACCATGAGCTCGAGTCGCTCGCCGGCGGGTCGGGTTCCAACCGTGGGAGCGGCGGGATGTCGACGAAGATCGCGGCGGCGAAGATCGCGGCATGGTGTGGTGTCCGAACCGTGATCGCTGCCGCGGACCGCCCCGGCGTGGTCGGCGACGCGATCCGCGGCACCGCAGGGGTCGGCACGGTGGTCCAACCGCGCTCGGAACGGCTCAGCGCGAGAAAGGTCTGGATCGCGTTCGCGGTCGGAAGCTCGGGTCGGCTTCACGTCGACGCCGGCGCAGTCCGAGCGTTGCTCGAACGCAACTCGTCGCTGCTCGCCGCGGGCATTCGTCACGTCGAAGGTGACTTCGATGTGCGCGACGCGGTCGAGGTCGTCGATCCGACCGGTGCGCCGATCGCGAAGGGGCTCGTTCGGGTCGACGCAGAGACGCTACGAAACGCCGGTTCGGAGGTTCCGAGCCTCGTCATTCACCGTGACGACCTCGTGGCGCTGCCGTCGTCGGTTCGCTGAACCCGGCGATCACCGCAGCGACCGACGCGGCGAGGTCCGCTCAGCTGGCAGCGGGTGCCTCGGGCCCACTTGACGGCTCGGCCGAGGGCGCCGGTTCTGCTGCGGCTGCTGCTGCCGAGGTGTCGGTTGCCGTTGCAGCGGTGGCCGGCGCCGTGGTGCCGGCGATCCCGAGCTCGCTGCGGATCTGCTCGAGCCGGGCCTGCGCCTCGGTGTTCATCGCCGCGTGTTCGACTTCGAGCATCTTGGCCTCGACACTCGAGCCGCTGAGCTCCGCCGCTGCGGTCGCCTTCGCGTACCGCTGCTCGATCTTCTGGCGGACCTCGTCCATGGACGGGACGTCTTCGCCCACCGTCTGGGAGAGGCTCGTCATCGTCGCATTGAGCGACTCCTGCATCTTCGCCTGGTCGAGCTGGGAGACGAGCCGCTGCTTCTCGGAGAGCTTCTTCTGCAACGCGGTGCTGTTCTGGGAGACGGCCGCCTTCGCCTGATCCGAGGCCTGAGCGGCCTGGAGCGCCATCTGCTTGAGGCTCTCGACCTCGGCCTCGAGCGCGATGAGACGGTTCGCGAACGACTCGGCCGCGGACGCGAACTCGGCCGACTTCGTCGCGTCTCCCTTCTTCGCCGCCTCGTCGGCCATGAGGACCGCCTGACGTGCGTTCGCGTTGACCTTGGCGAGCTCATCGAGCTTCGCGTCGAGTTGCATCTCGGTGGTCTTCTGGTTCGCGATCACCGTGGCGGCCTGTTCGGTCAGACGGCGGTGCTGTTCACGGGCTTCGGTGATCGCCTGTTCGAGCTGCACCCGCGGATCGGCCTGTTCATCGAAAGCCATGCCGAGCTTGGTTCCGAGGTATTTCCACCAACGACGGAGGGTCTTGAGCATGGGCTGCATGTTACGGAGTCGACGCAGCGCGATCGCGTCGGTATGACCTCGCGGCGATTGGGGAACCGGCGGAATGGACCAGTCCCCGAGACGTTCGCGTGAAGGCGCTCAACCGCGTCGAAGGCGTTCGGCGAGCTGCCCGAGGAGCCGGCGGCTCCCCTCGACGTTGAGGGCGACTGCGGCCGCGGCGTAGGTGGCGAGGCCAAGCGGCGTCACGACCAGCAGTCGGCTGAGCGCGCCGCCGGGCACCGCCACGCGTGTGAGGGCGATCACCCCTGCCATGACGGCGGACGCTGCGACGATTCGCAGGGCCTGGTCTGCCAGGTGACGAAGGCGGTGACGATCGCCGAGGCCCACCCGGCGGTGCAGTACCACGAGCGAGACGGCTGCGGCGATGAGGTACGCGGCCGAATAGGCGCCCGCGAGGCCGACCGCACCGGCCCCGATGAGCGCGAACGCCCCGAGCACGTTCAGCCCGTTCTCCAACAGGTTCAGCAGGAACGGGGTTCGTGTGTCGCTCAGCGCGTAGAAGGCCCGGAGGGTCAGCAGATACACCGAATATCCGGTGAGTCCGATCGCGAACGCGACGAGCGTGCGACCCGCGAGCAGCGCGTCGCTCAGCGTGTAGTCCCCGTGGCGCAACATGACGACGGCCAACTCGTTGCCCAAGAGGACATAGCCGACCGCGGCAGGAACGATGAGGGCCAACAGCGCGCGGAGCGCCTGTGCGAAACGCGTTTGATACGCGGCGACGTCTCGATCGACCGCCGCCCGGGCGAGTTCCGGGAGAAACGTCGTCATCAGCGTCACGGCGATGAGGCCATGGGGGAGCTGGAAGTAGATGAACGCGTTCTGGTAGGCGGTGACCTTGCCCGCCGGTGGTCGGTCCGCAAGTCGGAGCACCACCGCGAGCGCCACCTGATTCGCGGCGACGTAGCCGAGCGTCCAACCCGAAAGCCGCACGAGCTGTCGCAACATCGGGTGGCGCCAGTCGAAGTTCCATCGCAGCCGGATGCCCGCCCCTCGCATCGAGTGGATCAACGGGATCGTCATCGCGACGATCCCGGCGGTCGTGCCCAGGCCGAGCACGAGCCGAGCGGTGGGGTCGCTGCCGATCGCGGAGATCCCGTTTCGCGGGCCACCGGGATACGCGACGACGAGGTAGCCGCACACGGCGATCACGATGACGTTGTTGAGCACCGGCGTGAACGCTGCGGCCAGATACCTCCGGCGGGCGTTCAACGCGCCGGTGGCGAGGGCGGTCAGCCCGTAGAATAGAATCTCGGGCAGCAGGAGCTGCAACAGCGGGACGAGCAGGTCGATCTTCTGCGCTGCATGAGGCCGTCCGGCGTCGACATAGACGCGGGCGAGCAGCGGCGATGCCACGACCGCGATGACCGAGACGGCCGCGAGGGTGACGAGGCCGACGCTGAAGAGCGCCGAGGGCCCGCTCGGATCACGCTCACGGTCCGCCTTGACGAACAGGGGGATCATCGTGGCCGACAGCACGCCCCCGATGAGCAGCTCGTAGATGATGTTCGGGGTCGTGTTCGCGAGGTTGTACGCGTCGCTGAACAGGTCGCTGCCGAGCGCCGCAGCCAGTGCGATTACTCGGATCATTCCCGTCAGACGACTGAGGCCCGTTCCGATCGCGACGGCCATCGACGAGCGGAGCAGTCGAGGGTTTCCGTCCTCGTCGTCGTGGTCGACGACGGCTCGGTCAGATTCGACCGCGTCGTCGGGGCTCACGTCCCGCCTGTCGCGCCGCTGACGCCGCGGGCGGTCTCGAGTCCCTGGCGCAGCGCTTCCATCTCGTCGCCGATCGCGCTGAACTCGGCTCCGACGTCGTCGACACTGCCGATGACGGCACCACCGGTGGACGCGGACAGTTCGATCGCGCGGGTCACCGTGTCCTCGAGCCGCTCTGCGAGCAGCCGCAACTTGTCGCGGGTGGCGGTAATGGCCGCGTCCATTCGTGACGCAGTCTCGAGTTGGGAGCGAATCGCCGCCTCGGTGCGTTGGGTGATGTCGGTCGAATACCCCGATCGTTGCAGCTCGTCGAGCTCGCGTTGTGCGCCGGCGGCGTCGACTCGACGCCGTGCCTCGGTGAGCGCGTGGCCTGCATATGCGGTTCGCCAACACTCGAGCACGCCATGGTGGAGGTTGTCGCCGAGCAACTCGAGCCGCTCGCGGATCGGCCCGGCGGTGGCTCGACGCACTGCGTCGCGGTACTGCTTCTCGGCAGCGAGTGCGCTCTGCACCAATCGACGCCACGGTTCGTCGAGGGCGAAGGGGTCGATGCGGTCTTCTTTGGGGCCGCGGGGGATCGCAGCGCCGACACGTGCGGCGAAGAACAGCACGCCGCCGACGATGGCCCCGAGGGGGTTCCCCAAGGCGAGGATCCCGAGGGCTGTCCCGGCGCCCGCAGCGAGGATGCCAGACGGTGACGTGATGGCGCGCGCGACGGGACGGCTGAAGAAGCGGTCACGGAGCGAGGGTGCCACGGCGATCGATTCCCTCAGAAGTTCGACACGACCTGCGTGAAGACCTCGCTGATGGATGAAGCGTCGGTCGCGTTGTACGCAGCGGCGTTCGAAGCTTCGGCCATCGATCGCAGCGACGGCATGTCGGCGTCAGCGCCGTAGCCGATCGTGAAAACCCGCACGGGCTTCGCGTTCTCGCCGGTGGACCCTTGTCGGATCTGGGTGAGGAGGTTGGACTCCTGGCGACGGTCATCGGCGCTGTTCCCGTCGTCGTTGCGGCCGTCGGTGAGCAGCAGCACTGCGTTGATCCGAGCGGGGTCGTAGCCGTTGAGCACGTCGCGGTACGACGCCGCCGCCACGTCGAACAGTGGCGTGCCGTTCGTGGGGATCAGGTTGCCGATCTGGCGTTTGAGCATCTCACGGTTCTGGCCGATCGCTCCGATGGGAACCAGATCGAGGTACATGCGGCTCTGGTCGGGGCCGAGGCCCGTCGAGAAGATCCGCAGCCCGACCTCGTCGTCGTCCTTGAAATCGTCGAGCGCTTGGACCGCCGCGCGTTTGGCCAACTCGAGCTTCGTGTCGGAGGAGTCGGCTCCCGCCGAGTCGCCCATCGACCCCGAGACGTCCAAGACGATCAGCACACGGGCGGTCTTGCGGTTGACCGCCCACTGATCGAGAAGGTCGACCATCACCTTGGGTCGCGGAACCTGCAGCAGCGTCGCCGGCTGGCTGGGGTCGACTCCGTGTGCGGCGTCGACCGGCGCCGCGATCGACACCTTCGGGTTGGCAGGTCGGAACCCGAACTTCAACACCCGGCGTTGATTCGCCGGCTCCTGAACGAACTCCTGGAACTTGGTCGCCGCCTGCCGCTTCGCGTCGGTCACCCAGGGGGCATCGAGAATGAAGAACGGACTGTCGGAGTACAACGTCCCCTCCGCCGGGTAGACCGCGACGAGGGGAGTCTTCGGTTTGCGGGGCTCCTCGCCCGGGTCGAGCACGCCGTCGGGGTTCCCGGCGTTGTAGTCGATGACCGACTTCTCCTCGACCGCGACCGCCGATGCGTAGGTCAACGCGGTGCCACGCCGGTCGGCCCGGTACCAGTTGTTGAGGAAGGTCATGGTGATGTCGCCGTAGTGGACCACTGCCGACTCGATGCCGCGGTTGAACTCGACGGTCGCGGGGTTGGTGAGGTCTTCGGAGGTGAGGTCCTGGGTTTTTCCGACGGCGGCGTAGTTCTGCGCGATGAGCGCCGAGAGGCCCGAAGTGGAGAAGTTCGGGTTGGTCTTGCCGAGCCGGAAGGGGCCCCACTCCGGGTGTCCGTAGAGCGCCCACCCCTGAGGGTCCTGCGCGAGTCGCAGAATGTCGGACCACTCGACTGGGGTTGCCGGGTAACCCATGGCGTTCGCCATCGGCTTCGGCATGGCGATCACCAGCGGCGTCAACATGAACGGTTGTGCGTCCGGTGACGTCATCGCCGCGGCGCCCCGGTCGGCGAGCCGCTGGTTGAGGATCGCTCCCCACGAACTCGCCGCGGGTGACCAGATGACCGGTTTCGGTCCGTCGGTCCGCTCATCCCAGCCGTTGGCGAGTGCCGACATCCCGACGCCGGAGGACTTCTTTTGCACCCGGACCACCACGCAGTCGCCTCCGACACGCTCGTTGCGCCGGTTGAAGCTCTCGGCGAGGGCCGTGAGCAGGTCGAGCTTCTCGGGGGAGACGGCGGTGTCGACCGTGACGCAATTGCTGGGCGTCGTCGGCGCCTCCGCCTCGTTGCCGTCGCCTCCGCAGGCGACGAGGAGGCCGGCGACCACTGCGAGCGCGCCGAGCGCGAGTGTCGTTCGAGACAAGCGGTTCATCGGGTTACGTCTTTCACTCGTTCACGGAGGGTAGCGAGCGCCCCGGGGTTGAAGTCCCGCGTGCCGCGCCCGGCGCGCCACCCGGCCCGGGTGAGGGCGGCCCGGAGCTGCTCGAGTGGCACCGCATCGGGGTTGCCGGCGATCACGACCGCGACGGTCGGCCCATCCGGGGGGACGACCGCATCGACCGCCTGGGGGTTGACGCCGGAAGCGTCGACGCCGAGGCCGAGCGCAACGTCGAAGACGCCGGTCGTCTGGATCTGACGGATGACCGGCGCCCCTCGGCTCACGAGGTTCGCGGAGTGCTCGACCTCGTTCAGCCACTGATCGAAGCCGTCGTCCTCGTCGATGTCGTTGCGGGCGAAGTCGGTGCGGGGTCGGTCGCCGTCATGGAGATGCCCGGCGACGAGCGCCCCGATCCCGGCGAGACCGCTCGTGGTGTCGACCGAGTCGTGGGCGACGCGGCGGCCGGGCTCCGCAAGGCACTGCCAAGTGTGGCACGAGGTCAGCTCCGGGGCGCGACGCAGGACCGCGGCGACCGACGTGTGGGCGATCGGGGCGCTGGTCTCCAGTAGCGGCTGGGCGGGCCCGAAACCGGCGATCGTGACCCAGGGCGACGCGACCACCCACGCGTCGGCGTCGAGGGAACCGCCCGTCGCGAGCCGCTCGGCGGTGACCGCCGGCCGTTCGCTGCGGACATCGACGCCGCTGAGGGCACGGCACGCCGCTTCGAGCACGTTGTCACAGATGATCGACCGGCGGTGCTCCGGCGCGTCGCTGTCGCGTGCGTTGTCGTCCCGCAACGCACGCCGGAGCGCGATCGCCCCGAGGACCATCGCGACCGACAGCAGGAGCGCCCCGAGGCGCTTCACGGCGTGACCCACGGCGGTGGAGGCGGATCGGCGTGTCCCGGCGCGCCGGCCGCCAGAGACCCGGAGGGCGGATGGAGCGGCAGATCCTCGGGAAGCAGGGTGATCAGATCGGACTCACCGGGTGACTCGAGCCCGACGATGCGGCTCGCCTGACGGGCGACGGCGTCCTCGAAAATGTTGCGGGCGAAGCGACCGTTACCGAAGCCTTTATCTCGCGGCGCGTCGTGGAAGATTCGCTGGAGTTTCGCTTTCGCGGCGTCGTTGAGCTCGTAGCGTTTGGCGCCCGCGATCGACTCGAAGATCATCAGGAGTTCGTCGTCGGAGTAGTCGGGAAACTCGATCGTGGTAGGGAAGCGGCTCCGGAGACCAGGATTGGCGTCGAGGAAGTCGCCCATCTCGTCGGGGTAGCCGGCGACGACGACCGCCACTCGATCCCGGCGATCCTCCATCAACTTCACGATGGCGTCGATCGCTTCACGGCCGAAGTCGTTCTCGCCCCCGCGGGTCAGCGTGTAGGCCTCGTCGATGAAGAGCATGCCGCCGTCGGCCTCGTCGAAGCGTTTGGTCACCTGCGGCGCGGTTTGGCCGACAAAGCCGGCGACGAGGCCGCTTCGGTCGGTCTCGGTCAAATGCCCGCGCTCCAACACGCCGAGCGTGCGGAAAATCTTGGCGAGCAGCCTCGCGACGGTGGTCTTTCCCGTCCCGGGGTTTCCGACGAACACGAGGTGCTGGCTTGTCTCGACCGTCGGAAGCCCGTGTTCCGTCCGGAGGCGCTGCACTTGGAGCAGGTCGGCGATCCGAGCGACCCGTGCCTTCACCTCGCTGAGCCCGACGAGGCCGAGGAGCTCCGCCATCAGCGTCTCGAGGGGGACGGGCGGCTCATCGACCGGTTGGGCCGGTGCTGGTTGGGGGCTGTCCGCCGGGGCCACCGTGTCAGCGGGCCCGCTCGGCGCGACCACCTGTTCGTTGGAAACCTCGCGGATCCGTCCGACGAGCATCGAGCGGAACGAGGCGATCGCATCGAGTTCGGCCTGGCTCGTCGCGACGTCGAGCGCAGCGACCGCATGCATCACGTCCATCGCTCGGCTGTAGTACGTCCAGGCGTAGGAGCGGTCGTGCGAGGCGGCGACGAGGATCTCGAACATCGTCGACGGTGTCGACAGCCAACGACCCTTGTCGGCGACGAGGGTCGAGCCCCGGAGCTGCTGGGGTGTTGCGCCGGCGAGCTGCTCATCACCGAGGAGCGGTCCGAAGGTTCGGGCCAGGGCCCACAGTTCGGGATCGGCGTGGCGGCCGTCCGCGTCGATGAACGCGGTGACGATGTTGAAGGCCTCGTTGATGGCGTCGTCGCGTGACCGATCGGGCCGCGCCGCGGGCAGGCCGGCGGTCACTTCGGCGAGCGCGGCGCCGACCTGGTCGACGAACGCGTCAACCGAAGGAGAGAGCGGGTCCGCGCCGTTCATCCGGGCGGAGGCTACCGGCGCCGCGATTCAGCGCGGCTCATCTCGGCTCGTCACGGCGCTGAGCGGGCTGCTGCCCGCTGGAGCGCTCGCTCGAACACTTCGGTCGGCTGCGCTCCCGCGACCGCGAGCGCGCCGTCGATCAAGAAGTACGGCACACCCGTCACGCCGAGATCGAGCGCCGCGTCTTCGTCCGCTCGGACCTCAGCGGCGAACTCGTCGCCGACGAGCATCTCGGCGACCTCCGTCCGGTCCAGCCCGGCGTCGACACCGATGCGGGCGAGGGTGAGGTGGTCGCTGATGGTCTCACCGTCGGTGAAGTAGGCGCGAAGGAGTCGTTCTTTCACGTTGAGGGCTAGGTCGTGGGTGGCGGCGAGGTGGATCAGCCGATGGGCGTCGAAGGTGTTCGCGCGGACGGCACGGTCGAAGCGGAAATCGATCCCGAGCGGCTCGCCTTGTTGGCGAAGGCTGTCGTTCGCCGCGTGCGCCTGTTCGAGCGACATGCCGTACTTCTTCGCGAGATGCTCCTCGATGGTGCCCGTTGCGGCCGCCGGAGCGTTGGGGTTCAGCTCGAAGCTCCTGATGTGAAGGTCGAGCTCACCCTCGAGGCCAACGTTGACCACTGCCGCCTGAAGGCGGCGGAGGCCGAGGAAGCAGAAGGGGCACACCACGTCCGACCACATCTCGATTCGCATGCCCTTCCCAACCTCGGTCCGTCCGCCGTCATTCCAGGGGCTCGATGCTGCTCGTCATCCCCTTCGGCCACGTCGTCTTCGGTGCCGGCGATGGTGCCGGTGCCGGTGTCGGTGACGGCCGCGGATCGCTCAGCACGACGCGGGTAGCCTGCGGGGATGTCCGTCACGCCGATCGCCGAGCTCGGGCGTCGGGCCGCGGCAGCGGCCGCAACGGTCGCCGCAGCCTCGACCGCCCAGAAAGACGAGACGTTGCGTCTCGCCGCAGACCTGCTCGAAGCCCGCTCCGCTGAGATTCTCGCGGCGAACGAACTCGATGTCGCTGCGGCTCGTGAGCGAGGCGAGTCGAGCACCGTCATCGATCGACTGATGCTCACCGAGGCAAAGATCGCCGCCATGGCGGCCGGGTTGCGCCAGGTTGCCGGGCTCGCGGATCCGGTCGGAGAGGTACTCGGCGGTTGGGTTCGACCGAACGGGTTGCGGATCAGCCAGGTGCGTGTTCCCCTCGGCGTTGTCGGCATCATCTACGAGAACCGCCCCAACGTCACCTCCGACGCCTTCGGGCTGTGCTTGAAGTCAGGCAACGTCGCCTTCCTGCGGGGTTCCTCGGGTGCGATCCGCTCGAACCTTGCGATCGCCGCCGTGCTGCGCGCCGCCCTCAACAAAGGCGGCCTGCCCGAGGACGCGCTCGTCGTCGTCGACGACACCTCGCGCGAGGCGGCGGTCGAGTTCATGCAGCTTCGCGGGGTGATCGACTGCCTCATCCCCCGTGGTGGGCCATCACTGATCGCGTCGATCCAGGAGCATGCGACCGTTCCGTTCATCATCGACGGCGACGGCAACTGTCACCTCTACGTCGACGCCGCCGCCGACCTGGCGATGGCCGAGTCGCTGCTGCTCAACGGAAAGACCCAGCGGCCGTCGGTGTGCAACGCGCTCGAATCGCTGGTTGTTCACCAGGCGGTCGCGGAGCAGTTCCTTCCCCGGGTGGATGCGGTGCTCGGTGAGGTCGAGTTGGTCGGCGACGAGCGCGCCACCGCAGCGATCCCACGTTGTGAACCCGCAGCGGACGATGACTTCTCCCGAGAGTTCCTCGATCTGAAGCTCTCGATTCGGGTGGTCGATTCCCTCGACGAGGCGATCGCGCATGTCAACGAGACGGGTTCGGGCCACTCGGAAGCGATCGTGACCGAGGACCTGCGCGTCGCGGATCGCTTCGTGGCCGAGGTCGACGCGGCGGCAGTGTTGGTGAACGCGTCGACGCGGTTCGTCGACGGTGAGGAGTTCGGCTTCGGGGCAGAGATCGGCATCTCGACCCAGAAGCTGCACGCTCGGGGCCCGATGGGGCTTCGCGAGCTCACGACCGCGAAGTACGTCGTGCGAGGCGACGGCCAAACCCGCGGCTGATTCGTTCTGCCCACCCCGTTCGTTCTGTCCACCCCGTTCGTTCTGCCCCACCCCCGTTCGTTCTGTCCCGTGTGGTGTCACGCGGGCGTGACACCACACGGGACAGAACCCGGGGGGTTAGGGGTTGGGGTTGGGGTTGGGGGGTGGGGGTTGGGGTTGGGCTGCATTGACCGGGCGGTCAAGTCGCTGGGTAGCCTGGCGAGATGCCCGACGGTCCAGCCAACGAGTTCCGATTCGACAGCGTCGACGACGTCCGCGACCGACTTCGAAAGGTCGATTACCTCTCCGACGAGGGGATCGCGGGGATCGTGTATCTCGCGGACCGACTCGGCAAGCCGATCCTCGTCGAGGGTCCTGCCGGTACCGGCAAGACCCAGCTCGCGAAGTCCGTCGCCGAGATCACCAACGCGCGGCTGATCCGGCTGCAGTGCTACGAGGGCCTCGACGAGTCGAAGGCCCTCTACGAGTGGAACTACAAGAAGCAGCTGCTGCGCATCCAGGCGTCGAAGGCCGACGGTGACTCGACGGGGTGGGACCAGATCGAAGAGGACATCTTCTCCGACGACTTCCTCCTCACCCGCCCGCTGCTCGAGGCGATCCGTGCGGAAGACCCCGTCGTGCTGCTCATCGACGAGGTCGACCGCGTCGAGGTCGAAACCGAGGCGCTGCTCCTCGAGATCCTCTCGGACTACCAGGTGTCGATTCCCGAACTGGGCACGATCACCGCGAGGCAGATCCCGCTCGTGTTCCTGACGTCGAACAACACCCGCGAGTTGTCCGAGGCGTTGAAGCGCCGCTGCCTGTTCCTCCACATCGACTACCCGGATATGGAGCGCGAGAAGGAGATCGTGCTCACGAAGGTGCCCGACATCTCCGAGTCGCTCGCGGATCAGGTCGCTCGGATCGTGCGGTCGATCCGGCAGCTCGAGCTGAAGAAGTCGCCGTCGGTGTCCGAGACCCTCGACTGGGCACGCACGCTCATGCTGTTGGGCGTCGAGAAGGTCGACGCAGAGGTCGCGACGAGCACCGCCAACATCCTGCTCAAGTACCAGACCGATATCGCCAAGGCGAACAAGGAGCTTTCCAACGAAGCCTCCACGGTCAATCGGGCGGCGAAGTGACCCATCGCGGAATGGCCCGTCGCGGGGTGACCCGGCGCGGAGTGACCCGGCGCGGAGTGACCCGGCGCGGAGTGGCGTGATGGGTGAGCAGCTCGCGGTGGCCGGTGCGCCGATGCTGGCGCTGTTGAACGGATTCATCATCGAGCTGCGCCAAGCCGGCCTGCCGGTCAGCCTCACCGAACACCTCGACGCGATGGAGGCGGTGAAGCACATTCCCCTCGAGGACCGCGCTGCCTTCAAATACGCGCTCGCCGCGACGCTGGTGAAGAACAACGCCCACTGGCGCAGTTTCGAGACGGTGTTCGAGGTCTACTTCTCGCTCCGCGGGCGCGAGTACGCCGTTGGCGACGAGCTCGCCGACCTCCCAGAGGATCTGCTCGACGAGCTCGAGCAGATGATGAGCGGGCAGGGCGACGGGCAGATGCAGGGTGGTGGCGGCCACGAGGCACTGAGCGCCGAAGAGCTCGCCGAGATGCTCTATCAGTCGCTGCTGCGCGGCGATCAGTCGATGATGCGCGCCGTGGCTCGACAGTCGGTGAAGCGATTCGCGGGCATGGAGCCGGGCCGGCCGGTGGGCGGCACGTATTACCTCTATCGGACGCTGCGGAACCTCGATCTCGACTCGGTCATGAACCGGCTGATGGACCAGTCGCGTTCGGGCCGTGACGACGAGCCGCTCACTCCGCTCGAGGAGCGACTCGAGCGTGATGAGTACGAGTCGCGGGTGGAGCAGCTCAAACAGGAGATCGAAGCGGAGATCCGGCGGCGTCTCGTCGCCGACCGGGGCGTCGAGGCAATGGCGAAGACCCTCCGCAAGCCCCTCCCCGAAGACATCGACTTCATGCACGCCAGCCGCGACGAGATGAAGCTGTTGCGCCAGGCGATCTACCCACTGACCCGCAAGCTCGCGGTTCGGCTCGCTCGCAAACGGCGCCATGGTCGCAAGGGTCCCCTCGACTTTCGCAACACGGTTCGCCACTCGCTCAGCTACGGCGGTGTGCCCGCCGAGCCGAAGTTCCGTTACCCGCGGCCGGCGAAGCCGGAGATCTTCGTCATCGCGGACATCTCCGGGTCCGTCGCGGCCTTCGCGCGGTTCACGCTGCACCTCGTCTACGCCATCGCGAACCAATTCTCGCGGGTGCGGGCGTTCGTGTTCATCGACGGCATCGACGAGGTCACCCGGTTCTTCGAGGGCACCGAGGACATCGTCGAGTCGATTCACCGGGTCAACACGGAGGCGGACGTGGTCTGGGTCGACGGCCACTCCGACTACGGCCACGCGTTCGAGACCTTCTGGTCGAAGTGGGGCAAGGAGGTCGGGCCGAAGACCACCGTCCTCATCCTCGGCGATGCGCGCAACAACTATCACGCCGCGCAGAGCTGGGTGATCAAGGAAATCCGCCACCGCGCCCGGCACGTGTACTGGCTGAACCCCGAGCCTCGGTCCTACTGGGACACCGGCGATTCGATCGTGGGCGAGTACGGCACCCACTGCGACGGGGTCTACGAGTGCCGCAACCTCCGCCAACTCGAGAAGTTCGTCGACGTCCTGACCTGAGCGCCGCCCGGCCTCCGAGCATTGCCCGTGGCGCTGAGCGGATGGCCGTGGTGCGGAGGATCGCGGCGCGGAGGATCGCGGCGATCAACCAATCAGGCGATCGATGACCGTGGCCTCGCCTTCGAGGTGCTCGCGCATGCCCGCAATGATCGCCTTTTCGACCTGGCCGGCCACCAGCAGGGCGCGAACCCGGAGGTCGCCCGAGATGATGCGCTCGCAGCCGTCGCCGAGATCGTGGAAGCGGCTGGTGGCACTCGCCTTGAGTCGATCGGCGTAGTGGTCGGGCCGGATCGTCGTGGTCGACGTGTTCGTCGTCAGGTCGTAGATCGTGTCGTCGATCCAGGTGAGCTTGTCGGGACTGACCACGGCGAGTGCGGCGGCCGGGAGGTCGGCGACGAAGCGATACCGCACCTGCATACGGACCCGATCAGCGGAGGCGTCGCGATCGATGACCTCGGGAGATCCGAGCTTTCCGACGCCGTCGAGATGCGGGTACAACGCCGGGTCGCCGTACAGATCGATCACGTCCGCGGCCGACGTTGCGAAACGCTGTCGTACTTCGAAGTTCATGCGGGGAGGGGAGTGGTGAGGTCGTAACGGAATCCGGCGAGCTGAACGCCGGGTGCGGGGCTCCAGTCGACGAGCGGATCGCGCTCGAAGCCGAGGCGGAGATAGAGGCGCTTCGCGTCCTCCATCGGGGCTGATGAGTGCAGGATCATCCAGCGTCGGCCCTCCTCACGAGCGCGAAGCAGGCAGGCCTTCGTGAGCGCTGCTGCGACACCACGTCGACGGGCGTCGGGACGTACGGCCATCATCCGGATCGAGGCGGCGTCATCGACGCTGTGCTCACAGAAGGGGTTGGTTCGGTCTGGGACGTAGGTCGCTCCTCCGAGCAGTGCGCCGTCGGTGTCGATCGCGACGAACACCGGGCAGCAGGCGGCACGGCCCTCGACGTCACGCAGAGCATCGACGTACCCCTCGGGGGCGCCGCCTTCGCCGAGGGCCTGGTAGGCGTCCGCAATCAGATCTCCCAGGGGTGCGTAGTCGTCGGGGGTCGCGAGTCGCACCGTCACGCTCATGGCAGCGCCGCAATCGATTCGTCGAAGACCTCGAAGAGGGCGGGGCCGGACTTGTCCTCGCGAGTGAGCACACCGAGACGACGGCAACGAGCGAGCACCTCCCGCGCCTCGCGGCCGGGCCAGGGGCGGGGGAGGAGTTCCGGTGGAAGGAGTGGGTCGCGCTCGAAGCAGTCGTTGAACCGGATGGCGATATGAAGCGCACCGGGGAGGAAGTCCGCCTCGCGGAGCCGCTCGCCGCTGCGTCGCATGCGCTCGAGCTCTGCGGGGACGCCCTCGTAGGTGGCGGTGAACTGCTGGTAGTGCTCTGCGATGGTGTCGAGCGGCCACAGGCGTGCGGCGATGTGGCGAGGGTCGTGGTCGCCGCCGATCTCGAGGTCGTCGGTGGTTGCGAGGGTGACGTGATCGGCGATGCCGAGGCGCTCCGCGGTCTCTCGAACCTCCGACTCCCAGCGGTGCGGAGAGACGTACAGACCGTTCTGGATGGCAGCGGCACCGAGTTCGAACAGTCGATCGCGGAACGCATCTCGGTCGGAGCGGCGCGACTCGGGGATCGCGAAGGCGACGAGACGCCACTTCCGATCCCAACCTCGACCGGCAGCGTCTTGTGCGTACGCGAGGGTGTGGCGTCGGTGGAGTGACGCGAGCGTGGCGCGTCCCGCTGCGGTGGCGCGGTAGACGGCTTCGCGCCCCTCGCCGTCGCGGGTGAACCAACCGAGCCCGACGAGCCGACGAAGTTGCGAACGCAGCTGATCGGCGCTGACGCCGCAGGCGTCAATGACGTCGAGCAACTCGGCGGCGACGATCGTGCCGTCGCGGTGCGCCATGCCCAACACGAGCAGGCGGGTCGGGATCGACACCGCCTCTCCGACCACCGGGTCGGTCGATTCTCCAACGATCGGATCGCCCACGACCGCACTCTAGGTCGATCGCGGCGGATGTGACAGCGAGGGTCAGTGGCCGGTGGCGGAGAAGTGCATGAAGTCCTTCAGCGTCCGGAAGTTGCCACCCCAGGACAGTCCGGCGTTGCGCATCGCGGTGACCACGACATCGCCGGCCACGATCGTGCCCGGGTTCGCCGCCGAGCGCGTCCCGTTGAGAGGGATCACCAGCGACCCCGACACGTACGGGTTCTGCACCGGGTTGATGTCGATCGCGAGCCCCGAGGCGTGTGCGCTCCACGACGTGGCGCGGGTCGTGCGCCGGCACATGAACCCCTGCGTGGCGTTCACCGTGTCGGGCGTGTTCGGTTGGGGGATGTAGTTGCCCGAAGCGTCGAACATCTCGGGAGTGAGGTACTTCTCCGAGGTCTCCATGCGTTCGATCGGGAACTTCTCGTTCCAGAGCGTGTTGAACGCCCGCACGACGCCGGGGGCAATTCGCCGATGGACGACCAACTCACCGACGTGTGCCGCGTTGTCGAAACCCCAATACGACAGGCGCAACAGTCGGAGCTCCGTCGGCGGGACCGGACAGCCCGGGTGCCACGACAACCCCAGCCGCCCCGCGTCGACGGGATGGATCTCCCCGACGAACGACGCGCGCCGCCGAACCTCCGTCTCGAATCGGTTGAGCGCCTCGACCTGTCGGGACAGTTCCGGTTCGACGAGGGGAGCGAGGCCTCGTTCGGTTCGCCAGCGGTTCAGGGTTTCGCCGTCACACCCGACGACCGTCAACGCGATCGCGGCGAGCGCGATGACGGCGACGAGGACTCGTCGCGTCATGCCCGGGCGTGGAGCAACTCGGCGACCCGGAAGGCCAAGTCGAGGGACTGGCGGCCGTTGAGGCGGGGGTCGCACATGGTCTCGTAGCGCAGCGTGAGGTGGTCGTCGAGGATCGCCTCTCCGCCGCCGAGGCACTCGGTCACGTCGTCAGAGGTCAACTCCACGTGGACCCCGCCGGGCCACGTGCCTGCCTCACGATGTGCGGAGAAGAACCCGGCGATCTCGTCGAGGATGTCGTCGAAGTCGCGGGTCTTGCGGCCGGATTGGGACGTGAAGGTGTTGCCGTGCATCGGGTCGCACGCCCACACCACGGGGTGGCCGGCGTCGCGCACCGCGTTGAGCAGTGGCGGCAGTGCGGAGCGGACCACGTCCTTGCCCATCCGCGTGATGAGCGTGAGGCGTCCCGGAACCCGCTCGGGGTTGAGCGCCTCGCACAACCCCAACACGTCGTCGGGAGTGGCGTTGGGGCCGATCTTGCAGCCAACCGGGTTGTGGATGCCGCGGAAGAACTCGACGTGCGCACCGTCGAGCTCGCGGGTCCGTTCACCGAGCCACACCATGTGCGCCGAGCAGTCGTACCAGTCGCCGGTGAGCGAGTCCTGGCGAGTGAGGGCCTCCTCGTAGCCCAAGATGAGCGCCTCGTGGGAGGTGAAGACGTCGGTTTCGTGCAGTGACGGCACGGTGTCGGTGTCGAGGCCACAGGCGGCCATGAACCGCAGCGCCCGGTCGATGGAGCGGGCGAGTTGCTCGTAACGCGCACCCTCGGGCGACTCGGAGACGAACTCCTGATTCCAGGCGTGGACGCGACGGAGGTCAGCGAATCCGCCGCGGGTGAACGCCCGCAGCAGGTTCAGCGTCGCTGCGGACTGGTGATACGCCTGGACGAGGCGGTGCGGATCGGCCGTTCGAGCCTCGGCGTTGAACGCGATGTCGTTGACGATGTGGCCGCGGAACGACGGCAGCGACGTTCCGTCGATCGTTTCGTTGGGGGAGCTCCGCGGCTTGGCGAACTGTCCGGCGATCCGCCCGACCTTCACGACGGGGACACCGGCGGAGTAGGTGAGAATCACCGCCATCTGGAGGATGAGCCGCAGCCGCTCACGGATGGAGTTCGCGTTGAACGAGTCGAACGACTCCGCGCAGTCGCCCGCTTGGAGCAGGAAGGCGCGCCCTTGTGCGACGGTGCCGAGCGCTGCTTGCAGCGAGCGGGCCTCGCCGGCGAAGACCAACGGCGGATAGCCGCTGAGGGTCTTGAGGACGGCTTCGAGTTCGCCGGTGTCGGGCCAGTCAGGTTGTTGGTTCGCGTGCAGTTCTCGCCACGACGCGGGGGTCCAGGTCACCCCGACAGTCTCGCAGCCGAACGCGGGGAACCCCAACCGCGATTCGGGGGGACTCAGGCGGCGTCGGTCGTGGCGAGCGCGCGTTCCCGGACGGTTCCGACCGCACGCTTCACGAGGCGTCGTGCCGCCTCGGCGGTGACGCCGAGTTCGTCGCCGACCTCGCGGTAGCTGCGTCGCTGGCCGTCGCCGAGGCCGAATCGCCGTTCGATCGCGAGCCGTGCACGCTGATCGAGGACGTCGAGCATGTCGCTCAACAACTGATCGTCGACGCGGCCCATCGCTTCGTCCTCGGGGCCCGGGGTCGAGTCGGCGAGCAGATCGACGAGTTCGTTGGAGTCGTCGTCGCCAACCTGACGGTCGAGCGACGTCGGCGTGGAGAGTCGATGGAGGATCAGGTGCTCGTCGTCGAGTTCGTCGCCGTCTCCCGAGACGTTCCGCAGCGCGGCGCGCAGCGACGCCGAGCGATCGCCGGGGAGGCGGATCAGCGAAGCCTTCTGGTCGAGCGCACGGCCGATGGCCTGGCGGATCCAGAACGTCGCATAGGTGGAGAACTTGAAACCCTTCCGCCAGTCGAACTTGTCGACGGCGTGCTCGAGGCCGAGGTTGCCTTCCTGGACCAGGTCCATCAGCTCCATCCCCTGTGGCAGCGGGTAGCGCCGTGCGACCGAGACGACGAGCCGCAGGTTGGAGCGGATGAAGCGGTCCTTGGCAGCGGCGCCGGCGGCGATCGCACGATCGAGGTCACGGCCGCGTGCGCCCGACGCCTTGGCCGAACGGGCGGCGACGCCCGCCTCGATGATCTGGGACAGCTCGATCTCCTCGGCCGCGTCGAGCAGCGGCACCATGCCGATCTCGTTGAGATAGAGGCCAACTGAGTCAGTCATCGTGATCACCGTTCCACGGCGTTGTGGGCCGAGGCCTTGATCGGCCGCCGGGTGGTGTCGCCCGGCGGTGGGGTGGAGGTTGCCGTGGATACCTATCGGCATATCCAGAAATTTGTTGAGTGCCGCGTACCCTCTGCCGATGCCGTCTCGGATCGGGATTCTCGGGGGGAGCTTCGACCCACCGCACCTGGGTCACCTCGCCGTCGGGGTCGAATCCGCCCATCGTCTCGATCTCGACGTGGTGCATGTCATGGTGGCGAACGATCCGTGGCAGAAGTCGACGGCGCGGTCGGTGACCCCCGCAGCGCTGCGTTGGGAGATGGTGCAGGCGGCGTGTGCCGGCCATCCCCGGCTGTTCGCGGACGACGCGGAACTGCGACGCGGAGGAGTGACCTATTCCATCGACACGGTCACGGCGCTGGTCGCCGAGGGATGTGAGGTGACCTTGTTGCTGGGCGACGACGCCGCAGCGGGCGTCGAGACCTGGCACCGCGCTCAGGAACTCGCGGAGCTCGTGACGCTCGGGGTGGTCGGGCGGCCGGACTCGCCGGTCGCCGAGCCGCCGGAGCGCTGGCGGGTCAGGCGAATCGAGTGTCCGGCGTTCGAGATCTCGTCGACCGACATCCGGCGTCGGTGCGCGGCGGGGGAGCCGATCGACCACCTGGTTCCCCCGGGGGTGCTCGCCGTGATCGATCGTGAGGCCCTCTATGGTTTCGGCCGATGACCGAGCTGGAGGCGCCGGGTGGCGACACATCGGTGAAGCCCTCGGAACCGCGGGCGGTGTCACGCGATCGTGCTCGCCAGGCACGCGCCGCCTCATCCGGCCGAGCGCGGCGCTCGAGTGGAGGCGCTGCGGCGGGGGGCGACACGGTGGGGGGCGACACGGCGCGCCCCGCCGTCGGTCACCGGCGGATCTGGCCGTATGGGCTGGTGTCGCTCGTCGCGCTGGTCGGTCTGGTTGCTTTGGCGTGGGTCGGCTACGACGCGAGCCTCGATGTGCGTGGAGGCACCGCTCTCAACGCCGGAACGGACCCGTCGAAGCCCGGTTACGAGGCGCGGGTGAAGCCGACTCCGACGCATCTGATCATTCCGCTCGCCTCGGACGGTCGCATCGATGATCCGGTGCTGTTGGTCGAAGGCTCCAAAGGCGGGGGCAACCTCGTGTTCGTGCCGGGCCTCACGGTGGTGACCGTTGAGGACAAGCCGTACAACCTGACGGAAGTCGCGACGCAACTCGGCGCCCCGAGGCTCGTGGAGTCGATCCAGGAGGTGCTGGGGATCGCCATCACGGATGCGGTGGAGCTCGGTCCGGAGGAGATCACCGAGTTGTTGGGCTCGGCGGGGCCGCTCGAGATCGAGAACCCCGACCCGGTGCGCGTCGGCGACGACGTGGCGTTCCCTGCCGGCCAGATCGAGCTTTCCCCGGGCGATCTGCCGCGGTTCCTCGCGGCGTTCAACGTGGGTGAACCGGTGGTGAATCGGCCGTTTCGGGCGCAGCAGGTCTGGGAGGCATGGCTGAGGAAGGTTCCGTCGTCGCCGCCGAGGCTCGCGGCGCAGACGGTGATCTCGGGTGACGGCACCCTGGACATCACGGCGCTCGTCACGCGGATCGCCGGCGGTGCAGTGACGGCCCAACAGCTTCCGCTCGATCGGAAGGTCGTCCCGGACATGGGCGGTTTCGCCGTCTACCAACCGAACGTCGAGGCGATCAACGAGCTGATGGCGTCGGTGGTGCCGTTCCCGGGATCGGCCTTCCCCGGCCAACGCGCTCGGGTGCGGCTCTTGAACGGTACGAAGGATCCGAACGCGACGCTGCGCGCCGCCCGGCCGATTGTCGCTGCTGGCGGGCAGGTCGTGGTGATCGGCAACGCGTCGTCATTCGATGTCGCGTCGAGTCGCGTGGAGTACAACGCGGAGTCGCAGAAGGCGGCGGCGCAGGCGATCGCCGAAAAGCTCGGCGTCGCCGAGGCCACGCCGGGCGTGGAGTCCGACGCCGCCGATGTCACCGTCACCATTGGAGCGGACGCACGATGAATTCGTTCGACCTCGCACGCGCTGCGGCAGCAGCAGCCGACCACCGAGGAGCCCGCGATGTCGTGCTGCTCGACGTGTCGGAGATCCTCACGATCTGCGACGTGTTCGTGATTGCGTCGGCGCCCAACACACGGTTGGTCGCGGCGGCTGCCGACGAGGTCGAACAGCAGTTGTTCGTCGAGCACGGCATCAAGCCGGCCGCGGTCGAGGGTCTCGACGCACGACGATGGGTGCTCCTCGACTATGGCGACGTGATCGTGCACCTGTTTCTCGACGAGGAACGTGACTACTACCGCCTCGAGCGGCTCTACAGCGACGCTCCTCGACTCGAGTGGGTTCCGAATGTCGCCGGTGGCAGCGCGGCGAACTGAGTCGTTCAGCCGGGAGGCTTCGGTGCCCCGTTGGGTCGAGGACTGAACAACACGTATTCGATCGCGCTGTGGGGGATGACGATCCTCGTTCCGTCGGCACGGGTCACCGCCCACGCTCTGCCGGAGTTCAACATCTCTTCAACTGTTGCCTCGTCGTACTGCTCGTCGTCGGAGACGGCGATCTCGCGGTCACAGCGGAGATGGATGTGGATCGTCGGCATGGCGTGACGATACGACGGGGCGGTGACGTCATGCGTTGGAAGTGGCGCTCCTCCGCTGTGTGCTGTGGTCGGGACACCATTACGAGACTTTTCGGTCCACGAACGCCGCTGTGCGCGGATCGATCGTCACATCCACAGCGGCGCTTGCTGCCCGATCCGCCCGGGGCGACGGGTCGGATCGACGCCCGGCGGTATTGCCGGTGCAGGCAGCCAACACCCCGAGTGCGAGAGCGAGAGCAACGCAGGCAGCCAACACCCCAGTGCGAGCGCGGGAGCAACGCAGGTAGCAACGCCCCGGCGTCACTCGCTCACGCCAAAACGTTCCGAGCCGAAAACCCAGTGATTCCGGGGGTTCTTGACCTCCCCGGAATCACCGTGACCTTCTGCGGTGGAGCTGATGAGAATCGAACTCACGACCTCTTCCATGCCATGGAAGCGCTCTAGCCAACTGAGCTACAGCCCCGCTTGGGAGCGCTCACACTAGCAGCGCCGCTGTGGGACACGGCCAACCGCGGCGTCGCGCGCCGCCGGTTCGCCTGCCGGCTCGCCCTGCGCTGTCGGCCCGTTCGGTCGTTCCGGCGGGCTCGGTAGCATCCGAGCCATGCCCGAGCCCACTGGTGGCGTGCCGCCGTATGTCCCCACCGAGATCGAACCGGCGTGGCAACAGCGTTGGCGCGAGGAACGAACCTACGAAGTCGACAACGACGACCCGCGTCTCGCAGACGGTCGGGGCTACTACGTCCTGTGCATGTACCCGTATCCCTCGGGTGCCGCGCACATGGGCCACGTGCGCAACTACACCTTCGGCGATCTGCTGACCCGTTACCGCACGATGCAGGGCGACGCGGTGCTGTCCCCGATGGGGTTCGACAGCTTTGGGCTTCCCGCCGAGAACGCGGCGATCAAGACCGGCGTGCACCCGCGGCCCTTCACCGACGAACGCATCGAGGAACTGCGGAGCTCGATCACCCGCATCGGTGGCGTGTACGACTGGCGACGCGAGGTCCGCAGCCACGATCCCGTCTACATCCGCTGGACACAGTGGATCTTCCTGCGCTTCCTCGAGGCCGGCCTCGTGTATCGGGCCAACGCCCCGGTCAACTGGTGCCCGGGGTGCCAGACGGTCCTGGCCAACGAACAGGTCGTCGACGGGCTGTGCGAGCGTTCGGGCGACCCGGTGGACAAACGCGACCTGGAGCAGTGGTTCTTCCGCATCACTGACTACGCCCAGCAGCTCCTCGACGATCTCGCGACCGTTGACTGGCCCGAACGGGTCGTCACTCAGCAGCGCAACTGGATCGGTCGTTCCGAAGGCGCCCAGTTCCGCATGTCGGTCTGTGACTCCGACGCCAACCCGCTCGGCGACACGTCCTTCGAGGTGTTCACCACCCGCCCCGACACCTCCTTCGGCATGACCTTCTGCGTCCTGGCGCCTGAGCATCCCCTGGTCGCGGAGATCACCACCGACGATCGGCGTGACGCGGTCGAGGCGTTCGTCTCCACCGCACGTTCGATGCGGGAGATCGACCGTCTCTCCACGGAAGGTCCGATCGACAAACGCGGTTGCTTCACCGGCGCGTACGCCCGAAACCCCTTCAACGGGGTGGCCGTGCCGATCTATGTGGCCGACTACGTGCTGGTCACCTACGGCACCGGGGCGATCATGGCGGTGCCCGGCGAGGATCAACGTGACTGGGATTTCGCCACCGCGTACGACCTGCCCATCATCCGTACGGTGCAGCCGCCCGCCGACTTCGACGGCGAGGCCTACTCGGGTGATGGCCCCTCGATCAACAGCGGCTTCCTCGACGGCCTCGGCATCGCTGACGCCAAGGAGCAGGCGATCGGGTGGCTCGAGTCGCAGGGCATCGGCGAACGGAAGGTGAACTTCCGCCTCCGCGACTGGCTGCTGTCCCGCCAGCGCTTCTGGGGATGCCCGATCCCCGTCGTCTACTGCGAGGGCTGCGGCATCCGCCCGCTGCCCGACGATCAGCTCCCGGTGCTCGCTCCCGACGACGTCGAGTTCCGCCCCACGGGCGAGTCACCGCTCCGCTACCACGAGGGGTTCCTCCACACGACCTGTCCCGACTGCGGCGGCCCCGCCACCCGCGAGACCGACACGATGGACACCTTCGTCGACTCGTCGTGGTACTTCCTCCGGTTCGCCGACCCGGCGCCCGACGCGCCGTTCCGCTCGGAGGAGGTCGCCAAGTGGATGCCGGTCGACCAGTACATCGGCGGCGCCGAACACGCCGTGTTGCACCTGATGTACGCCCGCTTCTTCACCAAGGCCCTCGCGGATCTCGGCTATGTGCCCAAGGAACTGCGTGAACCGTTCCAGCGGCTCTTCACCCAGGGCATGATCCGCCTCGACGGCTCCAAGATGTCCAAATCGAAGGGCAACCTCGTCGCGCCCGAAGCGATCATCGACACCCTCGGCGCGGACACGTTGCGGCTCGCGCAGCTGCAGGTGAAGCCGCCCGAAGAAGACGTCGACTGGGAAGACGTCGGTCTCGACGGCTGCTCGCGTCTGCTGCATCGCATCTGGCGGCTCGCGGTGCCGGGCTCGGATCTGGTGTCGGCTGGTCGCGACGGCGAGGAACTCGATGTCGACGTCACGTTCCGGCGGGCGACCGCGCACCTCATCGCCGGCGTCACTGCCGACTTCGACCGGTGGAGCTACCACACGGCGGTCGCCAAGGTGATGGGGTTCGTCAACGACGCGTATCGCTACGTGCAGTCCAACGACGGCCCGCACATGGGCGTGCTCGGCGACGGGATCGACACGCTGCTGTTGCTGCTCGCCCCGGCGTGCCCGCACATCTGCGCGGAGCTGTGGTCACGCCGTCACGAGGGCGCCCACGTGCACACGCAGGCCTGGCCGGTCGCCGATGAGCGGCTGCTCGCCGTCGACGAAGTCGAGATTCCCATCCAGGTGAACGGCAAGGTGAAGGCGCGGATCGCGGTGCCGTCGGGCCTCGACCCGAACGACCTCGAACGGCTCGCGCTCGCCGACGCGAAGATCGCCGCGATCCTCGACGGCGCAACCCCGCGCAAGGTCATCGCCGTCCGCGACAAGACCGTGAACATCGTTCTCTGAGTGTCGGCGCACAAGATGGTGTAACCGGTTCGTCATCTCAGGGGTCGAAAATCACCGTGCACACCCTCTCCTCCCGAATCATTGACGCCGCCGCCGGTCTCCGACTCGGCGGCGCGGACGGTTGGATCACCTTCATCGACGGCGACGACGCCACCACCGTGCGTTGGGCCGACCTCCACACCGACGCCCGTGCGATGGCAGCGGGACTCCAGGCGCAGGGAGTCCGTCCCGGCGACCACGTCGGCATCCTCGGCCCCACGACCCGCGACCTCGTCACCGCGGTGCAGGCGACGTGGTTGGCGGGCGCATGCGTCGTCATGTTGCCGCTGCCGATGCGGATGGCCTCGCTCGATGCCTTCATCGGCCAGACCCGCGACCGCATCGCCCAGGCCGACTGCCGCTTGGTGCTGCTCGACCCGCAGTTCCGCGAGTTCATCACCCCCGTCGAGGGCGACGCCCCCTTCGTTGCGCTGAACGAACTCGCCACGGACGAGACCGACTTCATCCGTCCCGACGACGACCCCGACGCACTCGCCATCCTGCAATTCACTTCGGGCTCTACGTCAGACCCGAAGGGTGTGATGCTCCCGCACCGCCAGATCTGCCACAACCTCGACGGCGCCGTGGAGGCAGCCGATCTCCGTCAGGGGGACGTCTTGGTTTCGTGGCTGCCCCTCTACCACGACATGGGGCTGATCGGACTGCTCACCATCCCGATGACGACCGGGCTCAACCTCGTCCTCGGCGCTCCCCAGGATTTCCTCGCCAAGCCGATCCGTTGGATGCAGTGGATCTCCGACTTCGGTGGTACCTGCACCGCGGGGCCGAACTTCTCCTACGTGCTCGCAGCGCGTGCGCTCCGCCGGGCCGAAGGCCTCGACCTGTCGAAGATGCGGACCGCCCTCAACGGTGCGGAGCCGGTCGACGCCGACAGCTTCCGTGCCTTCGCCGCTGAGGCGGCCCGGTTCGGGTTCCCCGACCATGCCTTGTTCCCGGCGTTCGGCATGGCCGAAGTGTGCATCGCCGGGGTGTTTCCCCGCCCCGGCAGCGGAATGAGCACCGACGTGGTCGACGGACGGGTGCTCGAGACCGAGCGTTACGCAGCGACCACCGCTCGCGAGGCGCGCCACGCCAAGGAACTCGCGGTGTTGGGGACCGCAATCCCGGGGCTCGAGATCCGCGTCATCGATCCATCGTCGGGGCTGCCGAGTCGGGCCCGTGAGGTCGGTGAGTTGCAGATCCGCGGAACGTCGGTCACGAGCGGCTACTACAAGCGCCCCGACGCGACCGCGGAGCTGATCGTCGACGGGTGGCTTCGCACCGGCGACCTCGCGTATCTCACCGAGGACGGCGACATGGTGATGTGCGGCCGCATCAAGGACGTCGTCATCATCGGCGGCCGCAACATCTACCCCCAGGACATCGAGAAGGCCGTCGGGGCGATCGACGGGGTGCGTACCGGCAACGTGATCGCATTCGGTCAGGAAGGCCGCAATCGCAAGCAGCACGTGATCGTCGTGGCGGAGACGAAAGCCGACGACACGGAGCTGATCGAAAAGGCCATCACCAGTGCGGTGCTCGACGAGATCGGCGTGCCCCCGCGTCAGGTGGTGCTCGTCGATGCAGGGACCATCCCGAAGACGTCGTCGGGCAAGCTGCAACGGTCTGCGTGCCGTCGGATGTTCGAGAACGGTGAGCTTGCGTTCCGCGGCGAGGCGGTCGACCTGCGCCCCGCGTCGCAGTCCTGCTGAGGCGGCTTACGCTTCGCGCAGGTCGCGAAGCACCGGCAACCACGTGTCGGGGTCGCTCTTGTACGGCGCGTAGAAGCTGAGCCGATCGACGACGTCGCCGTAACGCTCCCGGAACTTCGCAGCGATGTCGGCGGGCTCGGCGACGACGGCGAAGGCATCGAGCACCTCGTCGTCGACCAGCGTTCCCATCTCCTCCCAGCGGCCCTCCTTCGAGAGCCGATTGAGATCGTCCTGGAGATCACCCCATCCGTGGAGCTCGAGGACCGCCCGATACGCGGGTGTCGACCCGTAGAACGCGATCTGTTGGCAGGTTCCGCTCCGGCTGCGGGCGAACTCTTCCTCGTTCGTCCCGGTCACGACGAACGCAGGGCCCGAGATCTCAATGTCGTCGAGGGACTTCCCGGCCTTCGTTGCGCCACGTTCGAGCGCCGGCAGCGTCACCTCCCGGAGATACCGCTCGGTGGTGAACGCGTGGCAGATGAACCCGTCACACACCTCTCCGGCGACTTCGGTCATCAACTCACCGACCCCGGCGAGCGCGACCTTCGGTGTGCCGTGCGGGTTCGGGCCCGGGTTGAAGAACGGCGTCATCAGCGTGTGCGTGTAGAAGTCGCCGCGGAAGTCGAGCGGTGTGCCGTCGTTCCAACACGCCCAGATGGCGCGCATCGCGAGCACGAACTCGCGCATCCGGGCGGCGGGATGGGACCACGGCATCGAAAACCGCTTCGTGATGTGCGGCTTGATCTGGCTTCCCAACCCGAGGATGAACCGGCCGCCGCTCAGCGCGTGAAGGTCGTTTGCGGTCGCGGCGAGGGTCATCGGGCTGCGGGCGAAGGCCACGGCGATCGAGGTCCCGAGGTCGACCTCGACGGCTGACCCAGCCGCGAGCGCGAGCGGTAGGAACGGGTCGTGGGACGTCTCCGCCGTCCAGATCCCGGAGTAACCGGCGTCTTGGAGTTCCTTCGCGATCGCGCCGATTGCCGCCGGATCGTGTTGCAGTGTGGGTCCGAGCCCCCCGTCGACCTTCATGGACGGACCTTAGGCGGCGGCGGGAGCTCTGGCAGCCTCGGGCGGCCGTCGGTCATTCGCCCTGGTCGCGGAGGAACTCCTGGAACTCGGCCGCCAACTCGTCGCCGGTGGGCAGCGGGCCGAGGTTGATCGGATCCTGGGCGTCGAAGAGCTCCTCGAGCTGGTGGACCATCTGGCGGTGCTGCTCGTTGCCGGCGACCAGCTCGTCGAGCTGGATCCGGCTGGAGGCCGCCTCCTCGGCAATCGACGTGCGTGAGAACTCGATGTGGCCGACACGCGAGACGGCGTCCAACAACGCGAGCGACGCCGCCGGGTACGGGATGCCCGAGATGTAGTGGGGAACTTGCGCCCAGAGCCCGAGCGTCGGGATGCCCGCGTCGTGGATCGCCATCTCGAGCGCGGTCTGTGCGCCGGAGGGGACCATGAGCGATCCCCGCACGTAGCCGGGCAGCGAGTCCAAGAGCTCCTCGGAGGGGCTGGTCAACCCCAGTGGCGCCTCGCGTGTGTGCGGCACCGGTGCCGGGTAGGCGCCAAGGCCCAGCGTCATCCGGACACCGACACCGACCGCGACCTCTCGCACCGCCGTGATGAAGGGACCCCACAGATGGTCGGGTTCCGCGCCGCTCAACAACAACACGTGGCGACCGTTGAGGTCGCTCAGGGAGCGAAGCTCGATCGAGGGCCACTTCAACTCGCGCATGACCCCCTCTTCGAGGGTGAGGACGGGGCGTCGGGCCCGCATGTCGAGCAGTTGGTCGATGTCAAAGGATGCGAACAACTCCGAGGGGTGCGCGTCGAGGATCGCCTGTGCCGCGCTCGCCGCGGCGGCGCCGGCGTCGAACCACCCCTCGAGCGCGACGATCAAGGTCGGCTCGTGCAGGGTGTGATGTTGGTGGAATTGGACGAGTTCAGTCATGGTTCGGCTTCAACCTGCCACGCCTGCGGCGGCATTGCGGGTTCGCTCGGCGAGTTGCTCCACCATCTTGGCGAAGCCGCGGACCTGTTGCCCCTCGACCGCGCTGCCCATCGCGCCACCCGCGTACCGCGCGTACACCCCGGCGATGATGCAGGTGAGCTTCCACCAGCCAAACGCTTCGTAGAAGGCAATGTCGGCCAGATCCCTGCCGGAAGTCACCCCGTAGCGCGTGACCACTTCGCTGCGTCGCAGAAACCCCTCCAGAGAGGTTGGTGACGCCTGGGGGAGCGCTGCGGTATCGCCCGGGTCGGCCCAGTACACCGAGAGGAGACCGACATCGGCGAGCGGATCGCCGAGGGTGCAGATCTCCCAGTCCAACACCGCGGCGACAGATCCGTCCGCCGCCAGCATGCAGTTGTCGAGGCGGTAGTCGCCGTGGACGATCGAGACGCCGTGCTGGTGGGGAGTCCGCGAGGCGAGCAGGTCGTGAACTTCGTCGACCGCCGGGTAGTCCATGCCGGGGACCTGCTCCTTCGAGCTCTGGTACTGGCGATACCAGCGACGGAGCTGCCGCTCGATGTATCCGTCGTGACGGCCGAGATCGCTGAGGCCGACGGCGCTGATGTCCACAGCGTGAATCGCCGCAAGCGTGTCGACGATCGACTCGCTCGCACGGCGCCGCTGTTCGACGCTCAAGGTCGCGGCGGTCGCCTCATTCCGCACGATCGTGCCCTCGACGAACTCCATCACATAGAACGGCGAGCCGTTCACCTCGACGTCCGTACACAGAGCGACCGCTGGGGCGACGGGAACGTCGGTCGCCGCGAGTGCCGAGATGATCCGGTACTCCCGTTCCATGTCGTGGGCAGTGGCGAGTACCTGGCCGAGCGGCGGTCGCCGCAGCACCCAACGGCCGTCGTGTCGGTCGGTGACCTCGAAGGTGAGGTTCGAATGACCGCCGGCGATCAGGCGGAACGAGAGCGGTTCGGTGATGTCGCCGACGTGCTCGGAGAACCACGCGGTCACGCGTTCGACGTCGACTCCCTCGATCGGGGTGGCCATTCGGCCACCCTAGGACGAATCGACGGGTCACCCGCCGCCGAATCCGCCCGCCGGGAGCCGCGCAGCACGCGTCGTAGGATGGCGCTCGTGGTCGACGTCACCGACGCAACATTTGAAGCCGAAGTCATCGCACGCTCCCACGAGGTCCCCGTGGTCGTCGACCTGTGGGCCACGTGGTGCGGTCCGTGCCGCACCCTCGGGCCGATCATCGAGAAGGTCGTCGCGGAGACCGACGGCAAGGTCGTCTTGGCGAAGGTCGACACCGACGCGAATCCGCAGGTCGCCAACGCCTTCCAGGTGCAGTCGATCCCGGCGGTCTACGCGCTGAAAGACGGCAAGGTCGTCGACGGGTTCATCGGGGCGCAGCCCGAGTGGGCGGTGGCGGAGTTCGTGAACCGCCTGATCCCGACCGCGGAACAGACCGAGGTCGAGCGCCTCATCGAAGCGGGTGACGAAGCGTCGCTCCGCCGGGCACTCGAACTCGAAGCCGACAACGCCGAGGCAGTGGTGGCGCTTGCCGAACTACTCGTCGTCGACGATCGCTCCGACGAGGCGCTCGCGTTGCTCGAACGAATCCCGCCGTCCGCCGACACCCGTCGTGTGGCGGCGCTGGCCCGCGCGGGGGTCGACGCGGTGGGAGACGATCTCGACGCGAAGCTCACGGCGCTCCTCGCGACGGTGAAGACCGACGACGCCGCTCGTCAGGAGTTCGTCGATCTCCTCGAACTGCTCGGCCCCGATGACCCGCGAACCGCGGTGTACCGCCGCAAGCTGACCACCGCCCTGTACTGACGTCGAGTCGTCAGCCGCTGCGGCGCACGCCGCCTCGCGGTAAGGTCGGCGTCGCCGTTCGCCGGCGCCTTCCCCCACGATCCGCTCCCACCATGGAGTCGTACCGTGGACGCGCCCTACGCCGAGCACGATGCCGGCTCACCTCCGGCCGATCCGGACGTCGTCGTCCCCGACGATGATGAGCTCGACCGCCTCCTGCGCCCGCAGCGGCCGGATCCGCGCACGCTCATCGTCACCTGGTTCCGCGGGCTGAGCCCCCGGGCCCGCTGGCTCACGGTCGGGGTGGTGGCCGCAGCAGTCGGGTTGGCGTTGCTCAGCGGGCTGCTCGGCGACAGCGGCTCGTCGGCAGTCGTGTTGCCGATGACCAAGGCCGACGACGTCCCCAGCGTCGGATCCCGCGCCGCGTCTGGAGCGCCCGCGGGCCCCGCCCCGACGACGGCGGCGTCCGCCCTCACCGTGCACGTCGCCGGCGCAGTGAGCGCGCCGGGGATCGTCCGCCTCCCCCTCGGCGCTCGGGTCGCCGACGCGCTCGCCGCTGCGGGCGGCCTCCGCGGCGACGCCGACAGCGATCGCCTCAACCTCGCCGAAACGCTCTCGGATGGCGTCCGGCTGTATGTGCCTGCGATCGGACAAGCGGTGCTGCCTCAGCCGGTCAGTGCCGGTGGGGTTCACCTCGGTGGGGGAGGAGGCGGTGTGGACGGCGAACCGAGCACCCCTGCTGCGCCGTTGGATCTGAACTCGGCAACGGCGGAGCAACTCGATTCGCTTCCCGGCGTCGGCCCGTCGACCGCCGCAGCGATCATCGGATACCGCGACTCGCACGGCCCGTTCAGGAGCGTCGACGAACTCGACGAGGTACGGGGAATCGGGCCCGCGAAGCTTGAACAGCTCCGAGAACTCGTGGTCGTCTCATGAGCGACCTTGCGTTGGGGGTTGCCGCCGTCGCCGCGGGTGTCGTGGCGCTCGTCGGGTTCGCCGTGTCGTGGTGGGTGCTGCTCGTGATCGCGGCCGTCGCCCTGGTTGTCCGCCGACCCGAACTCCTCGTACTCGCCCTGGTGCTGGCGGTCGGAACCCGCGCGCAGGTCGAACGCTCCGCGCTGGCTGGTGAACGGCCCGCCACGGTCTCGGAGACGGTCGTGGTGCTGCGCGATCCCGTTGCCCGCTTCGGTCGATGGCGCTTCGACGTGCAACGGGGCGACGAACGCGACGAAGCGGACATGTCGACCCGTGAGGGGGCCCCGGTGGTTGGCGAACGGCTGGAGGTCCGTGCGGCGGTGCGGCCGCTGGAGGAATCCGAGTGGGCCGTCGCCCGTCATCTCCGGGCGAAGCTGCGCATCGACTCGGTGATCGAGCGTCACCCACCCCCTCCGCTGCCACGCGCGGTCAACGCGGTTCGCGAGCTCATCAGCGAAGGAGCGGCCTCGCTCGGTCGGCAACGACCCCTCTTCCTCGGCATTGTCTTCGGCGACGACCGTGAGCAACCGGGCGCGCAGGTCCAGCGATTCCGCGTGGCGGGGCTCTCACACCTGCTTGCGGTGTCGGGTCAGAACGTCGCTTTCGTGTTGCTGGTTGCTGCGCCGCTGCTCCGGCGTGGTCCGTTCGCGTGGCGATGGATCGCCTCGATGGTGCTCCTCGGTGCCTTCGCGGAGATCACGAGAGCGGAACCGTCGGTGTTGCGCGCGGTGGCGATGGCGGCGGTTGCCTCGAGCGCTCAGGTGCTGGGCCGTGGCGCGTCACCGATACGGGTATTGAGCCTTGCGACCCTTGGTCTGAGCGTGCTCGACCCGCTCTTGTGGCACTCGGTGGGGTTTCAGCTCTCGTTGGCGGCGACGGCCGCCCTGATCCTCGTGCGGCCCGTGATCGCCGCCCGACTCGCAGGTCCTCGCGTCGTCCGTGAAGCGCTCGCAGCGGTCCTCGCGGCGCAACTCGCCACCTTTCCGCTGCTGGCGTGGCTCGGGGCAACAACGTCCATCGCGTCGCTCGTTGCGAACCTGCTCGCCGTACCGGTCGCCGGAGCGGTCATGGTGTGGGGCCTGACCGGCGGCGTGCTCGCGGCGCTCAGCGCAGCCCCGCTCGGCTGGCTGCTGCACCGTCCGACGGCGCTGATGCTGTGGTGGATCGACGCGGTGGCGCGATGGGCGTCGTCGCCGCGGTGGCCGCTGGTGGGGGCCACGACCTACGTGATCGTCGCGCTCGGAACTGGGGCGGCGCTCTCCAGCCGGAGGTGGGTCGCGAGGATCGGTCGGATCCTCGTGGCGGCGTGGTGCGTGGCCCTCTTCGTCCCCGCCGCGTCGGGCCGCTTCGGGTGCGGTCCCGCCATTGTGGGCTGGCGCCGGGGCGAGGCGGTCGTCGTCAGCGTCTCGGGCTCGGCGCAGGACGGCCCGCTCCTCGAGTGCCTCGCCCGTCACCGGGTGCGCCGCGTCGACCTGCTGGTGCTCGGCGCACCGGGTGCCGCCGCGACCCGCCAAGCCGCCACCGTGCGAGAGATCTCCCGCGTGGGAACCGTGCTCGCCGCCCCGGGGCGCGTGCGCGGAGCCCGACGACTGCAGCCGGGTCGTTGGCGGGTCGGCACGGGTGTCGTGGAGATCTCACGGGACGGAGGTGCATGGAGCGTCCAGGTAGGTTGAGCCCCCGTGATTCTCGAGTTGGGACGGCACCGCCACGACATCACCTACCGGTCGGTCGTGATGGGCATCCTCAATCGAACGCCCGATTCGTTCTACGACCACGGCGACTACTTCGCCTTCGACAAGTTCCTGACGAAAGCCGAGTCGCTCGTCGCACAGGGTGCCGACCTCCTCGATGTCGGTGGGGTGAAGGCCGGTCCGGGCCCCGTCGTCTCCCAGGAGGAGGAGCTCGAGCGGGTGGTGCCGGCGGTCGAGGCCCTCGTTGCTCGCTTCGACGTTCCCGTCTCGGTCGACACCTGGAACGTCGCGGTGCTCGACGCTGCGCTGAGCGCCGGCGCCGTTGTGGGCAACGACATCTCCGGGTTCGCGGACCCGGAGTATCTCCCGACCTGCGCCCGTCACGGCGCGTCGGTCGTGGCGACCCACATTCGTCTCGGCCCACGGATCCCCGACCCCGAGCCGGTCTACGACGACGTTCTGGTCGACGTGCGCGCGTTCCTGGCGAGATGCGGGGCGGCGGCGCTGGAGGCGGGCATTCCCCGTGAACGGATCATGCTCGACGACGGCTTGGACCTCGGCAAGACCGAACCGCAGTCCCTCGCGTTGCTGCGCAGCTCCGATCAGCTCGCGGCGCTGGGCTTCCCCACGTTCTTGTCGGCCTCCAACAAGCGGTTTCTGGGTGAGCTGTTGGGTACCGATGTGAGCGACCGCCACGACGGAACCCTGGCGGCGCACGCGCTGGGCGTGTCGTTGGGGTGCCGGATCCTCCGGTCACACGATGTGGCCGGATCTCGTCGCGTCGCCGACACGATCGCCGCGATCCTCGAGGCCCGCGACGCCCGCGACGCGGAGGCCGCGTGAGTGCCCCGATCCACATCGTGCGGGGGAGCGACCCGGTCGCGGTCGCCGATCGGCTCGACGAGGTGCTCGACGGTCTCCTCGATGGTCGTGCTCGTCGCGACGTCGTCGAGGAACTCTCGGGCGACGACTACGAGTGCGCCGCCGTGGTGCTCGGCGCCGCCTCGGTGTCCATGTTCGGCGACCGGGTCATCGTCGCCCGCAACGCCGCACGATTCGGGAGCGACGAACTCGCGCCGCTGCTCCGGTATCTGGAAGACCCCAACCCCACATCGACGATCGTGTTGGTGTGGGAGAAGGCGGTCTCCCCGTCGGCCAAAGCGAAGCCGTTTCCCAAGAAGCTCGGCGACGCTGCCAAAGCGGCCGGCGGGGTCGTGCACACCGCCGACCCACCGACCCAGGCGAAGCAACGCGACGTGTGGCTCTCGGAGCGGCTGGCGTCGTCGAACGTCGCGCTCCTCCCGAACGCGAAACACCTGATCGGTGAGCGTTTCGGCGAGGACGTCAGCCGCATTGGTGGCGTGCTGAACGTGCTCGAAGCGTCGTTTCCCGCAGGTACCAAGCTGTCGGCCGACGACATCGAACCGTACCTGGGTGATGGGGGATCGGTTCCGCCGTGGGACCTCACCGACGCGATCGACAAGGGCGACGTTCCCGTCGCGGTCGATGCCCTCCAGCGCATGATTCGCGGCGGGCGACACCCGTTGCAGGTCATGGCGACACTCCAGACGCACTACGAGCGGATCCTCGGCCTTGACGGTGCGGGCTGTCGCGACGAACGCGACGCCGCGGCGCATCTGGGGATGACAGGTTCGACCTTTCCCGCCAAGAAGGCGCTTGCGGCGGCTCGGCGCCTCGGCTCCGCCGGTGTCGCCCGCGCGCTCGGGCTGCTCGCCGCTGCCGACGCGGATGTGCGAGGTGCGGCGGGTTGGGACGGGGCGCTGGTGATGGAGGTACTCGTGGCCCGCCTCGCTCGTCTCAACGCCCGGCGATGACGCGTCGTCCCACCTGGCTGGGGGCGTTCCTCACGGCGTCGGTCATCTGGGGATGCAGCTTCCTGTTCATCAAGGTCGGCCTCCGCGACCTGTCACCGCCGCAGGTCGCGTTCGCCCGCACCGCGCTCGGGGCGATCACCGTCGCCGGATGGGTGATGATCCGACGTGACCGCTGGCCGCGCAGCGTTCGGGTGTGGATGCAGTTGGCGGTGCTCGGCGTGTTCTGGAACGTCGCGCCGTTCCTGCTGTTCTCGTGGGCCGAAACCCGGTTGTCGTCGGTGCTCGCCGGGCTCTTCAACGCGGCGACGCCGCTGTTCACGGCGCTGGTGGTGGTCGTGGCGCTCCGGGACGAGCGCCTGACGCGGGCGGTCGCTGGCGGCCTGGTGGTCGGCTTCGTTGGGGTGATCGTGGTGCTGGGGCCCTGGCGCGGCGGTGGCGAGGTCGATCTGTTGGCGAGCCTCGCGTGCATCGGGGCGACCGCGTGCTACGGGATGGGCTACGGCTACAGCCGTCGGGTCCTGCTCGGACAGGGGTATTCGCCGGCAGTCGTGACCGCCGGCCAACTCGTCACCGCGAGCCTGATGTTGCTCGCGGTCGTGATGTGGCTACCGCTTCCCGAACGGATCGGCGCGGACGTGGTCTGGTCGATGCTCGCGCTCGGTGCGCTGGGCACCGGCGTCGCCTACCTCGTCAACCTGCACCTGATCGGCACCGCAGGGCCGACGGTGGCGTCCATGACGACCTACGTGACACCGATCTTCTCCACCCTCGCCGGAGTGATCGTGCTCGGTGAGGTGCTGAGCTGGAATCAGCCCGTTGGGGCGCTCATCGTGCTGGGGGGCGTGGCCCTCACCCAGCGGCGCCGAGGAGCGTGACGCTCAGGCCTCGTCAGCGCTCGCCGCGAGGCGCTTCGCCAGCCGCGACTTCTTGCGTGCGGCGGCGTTCTTGTGGATCACGCCCTTCGCCGCGGCTCGGTCGATGGTGGAGACGGCCTTGACGGCATCGGCAGCGGCGGTTTCCTCGCCTGCCGCAGCGCTGCGTTCGGCGTTCTTGATGCGGGTCTTCAGCTCGGAACGAACGGCCTTGTTGCGCAGGCGCGCCTTCTCGTTCTGCCGGTTGCGCTTGATCTGGCTCTTGATGTTCGCCACGGTGCAGTTCCTGGGTTGCGATCGCTTCAGTGCGCCGATGCGCACGGCCGGTCGAGGATAGTCGGCGATCAACACCGACCTCCAACCACCGTCGTCGGTTCAAGCGGTGGCACGCCTGCACCGTAGGGTTGTGGGACGCCATGACCGAACTGTCCCGCATCCGCAACCTGTCGATCATCGCCCACATCGATCACGGGAAATCGACCCTCGCCGACCGGATCCTCGAGATCTGCGGCGCGGTCGACCGACGCGAGATGCGCGACCAGTACCTCGACTCGATGGACCTTGAACGCGAACGCGGGATCACCATCAAGTTGCAGTCGGTCCGCCTCGACTACCGCGAACACGTCATCAACCTGATCGATACGCCAGGCCACGTGGACTTCGGCTACGAGGTGTCACGGTCCCTCGCCGCCTGCGAAGGCGTGGTGCTGGTGGTCGACGCATCGCAGGGGATCGAGGCTCAGACACTCGCCAACTGCTACCTCGCGCTCGAACACGATCTCGAGATCGTCGCCTGTCTCAACAAAATCGACCTACCCGCCGCCGACCCCGACCGGTATGCGGGGGAGATCGAGCAGGTGCTCGGCCTCCCGGCAGAGGACATCCTGCGGATCTCGGCGAAGACCGGCGACGGCGTCGAGGCGTTGCTCGATGCGGTGCTCGAGCGGATCCCGCCTCCCCAGGGTGACCCGACCGCACCGCTGCAGGGGCTGATCTTCGACTCGCACTTCGACCAGTACCGAGGGGTCATCAGCTCGATCCGGGTCGTGAACGGCACGCTCAAGACCGGTTCCCGGCTGCGGTTCATGCAGGCGGGAGCGGTCCACGACGCTGACGAGGTGGGGGCGCGACGACCCGCGCCCACGCCGATGGCAGCCCTCGGGCCCGGTGAGGTGGGCTATCTGATCGCGGGGATCAAAGACGTCGGCGAGGCCCGCTCCGGAGAGACCGTCACCGATTCCGCGCGGCCCGCCGATGCGCCGCTCGAGGGGTACCGGGAACCCAAGCCGATGGTGTTCTGCGGCCTGTATCCCGTCGAGGGCGACGAGTTCGAGGACCTTCGCGAGTCGCTCGAGAAACTTCGCCTCAACGACAGCTCCTTCACCTACGAGGCCGAGACCTCCGGGGCGCTCGGGTTCGGGTTCCGCTGTGGCTTCCTCGGCCTCCTCCACATGGAGATCGTGCGCGAACGCCTCGAGCGCGAGTACGACCTGAACCTCATCGCGACGGCACCGTCGGTGGAGTACCGGGTGATCCGCACCGACGGCGTCGAGGTGCAGGTCGACAATCCGGCGGACCTGCCGGAGCCGGCGAAGATCGACCAGATCCTCGAGCCGTACCTTCAGGTGTCGATCATCACCCCGGCCACCTACACCGGCACGCTGATGGACCTCTGCCAGAGCCGCCGTGGCGAGATGACGAAGATGGAGTACCTCTCGCCCGAGCGGCTCGACCTTCGCTACCGGATGCCCCTCGGTGAGGTCGTGATGGACTTCTTCGATCAACTGAAGTCGCGCACCCAGGGGTACGCGAGCCTCGATTACGAACCGGTCGGCTACGCGCCCGCAAACCTCGTCAAGGTCGACATCCTCATCGCCGGCGAACCCGTCGACGCCTTCTCGGCGATCGTGCATCGCGACAAGGCCTACGAGTACGGGAAGAAGCTGGTCGACAAACTGCGGGAACTCATCCCGCGCCAACAGTTCGACGTGCCGATCCAGGCTGCGATCGGCTCGAAGATCCTCAGCCGTCAGACGGTCAAGGCCTATCGCAAGGACGTCACGGCGAAGCTCTACGGCGGCGACATCTCGCGGAAGCGGAAGCTGTTGGAGAAGCAGAAGGAAGGCAAGAAGCGGATGAAGAACCTCGGTCGGGTCGAGGTTCCCTCCGACGCCTTCATCTCTGCGCTGCGGCTCGACGACTAACGCCGGCGACAGCGGGTTCCGGTGGCGGTCGTCGGCCACCGTCGGGATCATCTGGCACTCGCCTAGACTGAGTGCCAGATGTTGGACGAACGCAAGGCGGCCATTCTCCGCGCGGTGGTCACCCGCTACATCGAGACCGCGCAACCCGTGGGGTCGTCCCAGGTCGTGGACGCAGCGGCGGTTGGCGTCTCCTCCGCCACGGTGCGCAACGAGATGACGATGCTCGAACGTGAGGGGTACCTCACCCAGCCTCACACGAGCGCCGGTCGAATCCCGACGGAGAAGGGCTACCGCTACTTCGTCGACTCGCTGCCCGGGCCGACCGACCTCGGCCCTGCACAGGCTCGCGAAGTCCGGGCGTTCTTCTCCCGGGCGCACGGCGAGCTCGAACAGATGCTGAAGTCGACGAGTCGGCTGCTCTCGAGGCTCACCGCGACGACGGCGCTCGTGGTCGGTGACGCAGCGGAGACGGCAACGGTCCGCTCGGCACAGTTGGTGTCGCTCTCCGCCCGATCCACGCTCGCCGTGGTGGTGTTGTCCAACGGCACGGTGCTGAAGCGCACGATCGAGTCACCCGAGGTGACCGAGGATCAGGTCGCCCTCGCGACCCAGAGCGTGCTGGCGGCGCTCGGCGGGCATCAGCCTCATGAGCCGGTCCGTGTTCCGGCGTCGGGCGACGCTGTGGTCGACGATCTCGCGGACCGGACCCTGATCGCTGTGCGCGCCGCAGCCGAGGAGGAGCGGCGGCACGTCTTCGTCGAGGGCTCCGCGAACATCGCGGGAGCGTTCGAGACGGTCAGCACACTCCGTGAGGTGCTCGGCATCCTCGAGCAACAGCTGACGGTCGTGACGCTCCTCGAGGATGTCCTGCAACGGGGCCTGACCGTCGCGATCGGCTCCGAGACGGGCGTCGCACCGCTCGCCGAGTGCTCCGTTGTCGTCGCTCCCTTCATGGTCGGGGGTGAACCGGCGGGAACGATCGGCGTGTTGGGGCCGACACGGATGAACTATGCCAAGACGCTTGCCGCGGTGGCGATGGTCAGCCAGCGGCTTTCTCACACCCTCACCGAGGGCGAGGTGGGTTGATGAGCGAGAACCTCTACGACGTGCTCGGCGTCGCGCACGACGCGTCGGCGGATGAGATCAAGCGCGCTTACCGGAAACTCGCGCGCAAGCTGCACCCCGACACGAACCCCGACGATCCCGAGTCGGAGGCCCGCTTCAAACAGGTCGCGCAGGCCTACGAGGTGCTGTCGGACCCTGCAGCGCGGGAGCGCTACGACCGGTTCGGTTCGGTCGACGGGTTCGACTTCGGTGATCCCTTCGGCGGGGGCGGCGGACTCGGAGACCTCTTCGACGCCTTCTTCGGTGGCGCAAGCCCCTTCGGTGGCGGAGGCGGCCGAGGGCGTGGACCGGCGGGTCCACCGCGGGGGCCCGACATCGAGGTCGTCGCGGTGCTGGAGTTCGCCGACGCGGTCTTCGGGGCCAAACACGAGGTGAAGGTGCGCACCGCGATCGCGTGTGACGTGTGCGAGGGCAGTGGCGCCACTCCCGGTTCGGAACCCACGACGTGTCCGGACTGCAACGGCTCCGGCGAACAACGCATGGTTCGCCAGACGATGCTCGGCCAGATCGTCTCTGCGTCGGTGTGTCGCCGCTGCCAGGGCCAGGGTCAGATCGTGACCGACCCGTGTTCGGAGTGCCGCGGTGAGGGCCGCACGATCGTCGACAAGACCTACACCGTGGACATCCCGGCGGGCGTGGACACCGGCTCGACGTTGCGGCTGACCGGTCGAGGGGCGGTGGGACCCCGCTCGGGGCCGGCGGGTGACCTGTACGTGAAGATCAAGGTGCGTCCCCACGATCGTTTCCAACGTCAGGGCTACGACTTGCTCGAAGACCTCCCGGTCTCGATGACGCAGGCCGCGCTGGGTCATCACCTGTCCTACGAGACCCTCGACGGGGTCGAGGACCTGGTCATTCCGCGAGGAACCCAGTCAGGTCGCGTCTTCCGCCTTCGCCATCGTGGGGTCCCTCATGTGGAGGGTCGTGGCCGGGGCGATCTGTTGGTGCGTGTCGTGGTGATGACGCCCCAGGACCTCGACGCCGAGCAGGAGGATCTGCTCGAACGGTTCGCTGAGCTGCGCGGTGAAGAGGTGGCACGCCCCGACACCGGGCTGCTGTCAAAGATCCGCTCTGCCTTCCGCTGACGCGTGATCCCGTCGGCCGGACACCTCTTCTACGTGACGGACCTCGAAGCTCCGGAGTTGAACGCGCGTGATCAGCACCACGCAGCGCGGGTCCTGCGCCTTCGCGGCGGTGAGGAGCTTTCCATCGCCGACGGCGCGGGGCGGTGGCGGCGGTGCTGCTGGAGTGGAGCCGCCGTGGAGCCGATCGGGCCGATCCACCACGAGCCGCAACCCGCCGAGACGCTCACGGTCGCGTTCGCGTTGCTGAAGGGATCCAAGCCGGAGCTTGTCGTCCAGAAGCTGACCGAGTTGGGCATCGACCGGATCGTCCCGCTGCGAGTGGAGCGATCCGTGGTGCGACACGACGCCGGTCGTTCCGAGCGCTTCCACGAGCGCTTGAGCGAGATCGCCCGAGAGGCGGGGATGCAGAGTCGTCGCGCGCGTCTGCCGCTCGTCGAGCCGACCGCGTCGTTCGGTGAGTTCCTCGCATCCGAGGACCGACCGCTCCTCGCGGATCGCGGCGGGCGGCCGCTTCGGGCAGGTGACACGTGTGTGGTGATCGGCCCCGAGGGGGGCTGGAGCGATGCCGAACGCCGTGACGTGCCTGCTGACGACGTGGTCGCCTTAGCGCCGGGTGTGTTGCGGGCGGAGACGGCAGCGATGGCTGCGGGTGTACTCCTCGCCGCGTTGCGCTCCGCTCGCGACGGGTGAATTTGCCTCGTTGCAGGCCGCGCGACGGTCACTCACAGTGTTGATGCACGCAAAGACGGTGACATAGAGTGCCCTCGCCTTCCGGGCCGGGGAGCGCGTCACGCACCCCTGTGCGGGAGGAGACCGAAGCATGGCAGTGATCGAGGACGACGACGTGAACCCTGGTTACGGCCGCCAGGTTGGCGAACGGCTCCGGCTGATCAGGCGCCAGAAGCGTCTCTCGCTGCAAGAGGTCGAAGCGCAGTCGCAACAGGAGTTCAAGGCGTCGGTGCTCGGAGCCTACGAGCGCGGCGAGCGCGCCATCTCGGTGCCCCGCCTGCAGCGCTTGGCTCGGTTCTATCGAGTGCCGGTCGATCAGCTGTTGCCCTACGACGAAGACGGCCAGCCGCTCGACGACGAGACGCCCCGGGGCGACCCGGACGCGGGAGCCAAGCTCGACCTGACCCGGCTGGAGAACCTTTCCGGCCCGGAGGCCGAGACGCTGGGTCGGTACCTCCGCATGATTCAGGTGCAACGCCAGGACTTCAACGGCCGGGTCCTGACGATCCGTCGGGACGACATGCGTGCCATCGCCGCGATCCTTGGGGTGACGGAGGAATCCGCGGTCGGCCGTCTCGATGAACTCGGCTTGAAGCTCGCCTGAAACGCCGCCTGCCGGCGGCGGCAACCCACCGTTGCTGCCGCCGGCAAGCGATCGGTGAAACCCTGATGGGTTCCGATCCGTCGGTGACGCTCGAGGGAGAACTCGCGTCGACCGCTCGAGTGACAGTAGGAAACCCGCCGAGCGGCGGATAGGGGGGTTACCCCACGACGGTCGGAGGCGGGAGCGTGAGGACCTGGCCGGCGTACACGAGGTCGGGATTGGTGGGGTCGACCAGCACACCCATGTTTGCCCGGATGAGTTTCCGCCAGTATCGGGCCGTCTCCGTGTCGGAGGGTGGCCGCCCGAACGCGGCCGACAGCGTCGTCTCGGCGACTGCCCACAAGTGATCGCCACGCCGGAGGGTGTAGGTCGATCGTGCGGGATAGCGGGCTTCGGGTGGTGCGGCGGAGGCGGGGGCCCCGGGGAGGATCGGGGTGGGGATGGTGACGGCCGTAGGGGTGTCGGGAGTGACCGGGGCGTCTGGGGTGTCGGGGGCTGCGGTCACTGCGGTCACTGCGGTTGTCGTCGTTGTCGTCGAGGCCTCCGGGAGGCGAGGAGACTGGAGCACGGTCCGGGGGGTTGTGCTGGGTGCGTGTGGCATCGCCACCGCCGAAGTCGTGACGCCCACCACCGTGATGCCGGTGATCCAGCGCCGTAACCACGACGGCGCGACGCGTTCGGAAATGCGACCGAGCCGATCGGAGCGAGTGGTCCAGGCGAGCACCGGCAAGAGGTTGAGTGCCGCCCCGTACCAGCCGACGGCAACGAGGGTCCACGCGAGGGCCGAGAGCGGGAGCGTGCCGACGCGGGCGACCACATCGTTCGCCGGCGAGGTGAAGCGCTGTGCTGCGATGGCGCAGGCCGCGCAGAGCAGGGCACGCACGAGCAGCGGCGGGATCGGTGAGCGCCTTCGCCGTCGTCGCGTGGGCCGTGTCGGCGCGGTTGCGGGAGTGTGCGCGAGGTTCCGCATCGTGGTCGCTCCACGCCGCGGGGAGTGGGAGATCCGTCGACGACGGGCACCCTTCGGCGAGCGGGGGGAACGGGCGGAACGTCGGCCGGGAGTGCGGCCGTCGACGGCGAGGCGTGCGATTTGGTCGGCCAACGCCGCGGCGGTGGTCGGCGCCTCGGCTGCCGTCTCGAGAATGCGGCTCAGGCGGCGTGCGGCCGAGCGCTCCGACGCGGTGGTCGCCGCCGAGACCGTCCACGCTTGAGCGACGTCGAGCGCCGCACGCACATCGGCGAGTGCGGGGCCGGCATCGGGCCGAGTGACACGCGTCGCCCGGCCCAATGAGCACAGCACGATGGAGCCACCGTCGGTTCGGATGACGTGATCGCCGCGGACCGATCCGTGGGCCCACCCCAGGGCGTGCAGTTCTGCAAGCACTCGGGTGAGTTGTCCGATGACGACCACTGCCTCTGCGATCGTCCGTGGAGGGTCGGAGCGCAGCGTGGTGCTCCCGGCGAAGCCGGTGTGCAGTTCGTCGGGTGGCGTCGTGCCGCTCGCGAGCTCCACGAGGTTGGGGTGGCGGAGTTCGGTGAGGACGTCGCGTTCCCGCTGGATCCGGAGTCGCGCCCGCTCGTCGGTAGCGGTCTTGACGTGTCGAGCAGGGACTGACCCGTCGCGCCCCGGCAGATGCGTGATCCCACCCGTTTCCACGGTGGAATCATAGTGCATGAAATGTATTGAAAGTGGGGGTAAGGGGTGTTGCTTCCTACCCGAAGACGGCAGCGATGGTGACGCCGATGCCTGCGACGATGGCAAGGATCATGGCCAAGGCCACGAGTGCGATGCCGTCGTCGCGACTGCGGGGGGAAAGACGGTACGGCTGCATCCGCGTACCGTAACCATCTGCTCCCCCCAGAGCCCGCTTCATGCGGGGTGACCGGTCCCCGCTGTGACATCAGAGACTGCGCCCGCAGTAGGCCATGAGCCGCGCGACCCCATTCGGCTCCACGGGAGGTACCTGCGGGCCGAACATGCCGGCCTGCCGGAACGCATCGAACCCAGCTGCGTCGGCCATCTCCCGGACGGCGTCGCAGCGGTCTGCGTCGACCACGCCCATGTGGCCGGTCGCGGCCGCAAGGTCGACCCCGTGGACAAACGTCTCGAGCACGTTGATCTGAGCTGCGAGCAACGGTGGGAAGTCCCCGAAGGGGAGCGTGATGGTTCCCCGGTGGTGTTCGTCGCGTGACCATCCCGCGAGGACGGCGGCTGCACTCGATGCGACCTGTCGCCGTGGATCTGAATCCTTGGGCCCGACGGGAGTGCCGAGTGCGTCGGCGAACATCCCGAGTGCCCCGACGATGTGGGCCGCGACGGTCTCGGCGTTCCAGTCGGGGCAGGGCGTTGGGAGCTGAAGCTGCGAGTCGGTGAGCGACTCGACGCGCTCTACGGTGTCCGCGAAGGCCGCTGCCATGAGCGAGAGCACCTCGGTGAAGCTCGGGTCGGTCCAGGTGCTCATCGCCGTGACTCCCAGCGGAACCAACGGAGGCAGACCACGAGGCCTCCCAGCGTCCAGGCGGCGAGCACGGCGAGGTCGGACCATACGAATCCGGCGCCGGTGGTTGCCGGGTGGAATGCATGTTGCAGGCTGTGTGCCAAGGGTCGAACTGGGAAGATCTTGGCGGTGAAGTCGAGCCAGCCGGGTGCGCCGCTGAGCACCATCCAGATGCCCGAGATGAACGTCAGCGGGAGCACGAGGATGTTCAGCACCGCTGGCGCGGCATCGGCATTCGGGATGACCGTTGTGGCGGCGAGGCCAAGAGTGGTGAAGCAGATCGAGCCGAGCACCACGGTGACGATGAGTGCCGGCAACGTCGAGGTCCGGATTTGCACGTCGTAGGCCAGGCTCCCGAGCAGCAGGGTCGCTCCGACGAGGACGGCTGCGGTGACCAGTGTGGATCCGATCCGTCCAGCCATGAACACCCATCGCGGCAGTGGGGTGCCCTTGATCCGCTTGAGGATGCCGGCGTCGCGGGAGACGGCAACCGAGGTTGCGAGGTTGGTGAAGGTCGCCATGATCAGCCCGTAGGCCAAGATCCCCGGCACGAACCACGTGGAGTAGCTGATGCCGCCGAGTTCAGTGATGTGGTGGCCGCCGTTGATCGCGTTGAACACGACGAGGAAGACCAGCGGGAATACGACGCTGAAGAACGCTCGAGTCCGATTCCGCCAGAAGGCGCGCTGCTCGAAACCGATTTGGGTCGCGACGAGCCGCAGATCCGACTCGGTCGACGTCGTGGTTGACAGCGGCCGGAACTCGGCGCTGGCGGTGGTGCTGATGGTGCTCATTTCGAGGTGCTCTTTCCGTGGTGGGGTGCGTGTGCTGACATCGCCGGGATCTGCACGCGCGGGTCGGTGATCTCGGAGGTGAGTTCGAGGTAGATGTCTTCGAGGCTCGGGCGGTGGACGTCGAGGTCGTCGAGAGAGATGCCCGCGTTGATCGCCCAGCTGGTGAGGCGGTGCAAGACCCCCGGCAGGTCGCTCGAGCGGATCTCGAGTTCCGAACCGTGCAGGGCGACCTGGGCTGAGGCGAACTCCGGGAGCGCAGAGGGCTCGAGATGCGCCGGCAGTGTTGCCGTGATCCGGGCAGTGGCGCGGTCTCGGCCTCCGAGGGTCGCGGGCGTTCCCTCGGCGACGATCTCGCCGGCTGCGACGACAGCGATCCGATCCGCGAGCGCCTCGGCCTCATCCATGAAGTGCGTGGTCAGCAACACCGTCTTGCCGAGGTCGCACAGTGTCCGGAACGTCGACCAGCTGTGCCGGCGGGCGGATGGATCGAAGCCAGTCGTCGGCTCGTCGAGGAAGATCACGTCGGGATCACCGATCAGTGCCAGCCCGACATCGAGGCGGCGGCGTTGCCCGCCCGAGAGGCTGCGTACGCGGTCGGTCGTCTTGGCGTCCAACTCCACGAGCCGGATGACGTCTGTTGCCGAGAGCCGGCGCGGGTAGTAGCGGCCGTACATCTCGAAGACCTCGGCCACGGTCAGGTCATCCTGCACGCCGCACTCCTGGAGCACGATTCCCATGCGCTCGCGCATCCGCCGCTCCCCGCGGGCGGGGTCGAAGCCAAGGACGTGGACATCGCCGGCGGTGCGATCCCGGTAGCCCTCCAGAATCTCGGTTGTCGTGGTCTTGCCCGCACCGTTTGGACCGAGCAGGCAGAACACTTCGCCGACGGCGACGGTGAAACTGATGTCGCGAACGGCGGTGTAGGCGCCGTATCGCTTCTTGAGGTGGTGCACCTCGATCGCATGGGGTGGGTGATGGGTCATCGCTGACTCCTTTCCAGATACGTCGAACTCAACATGTATGACTCGACATGTGGAACTGTGCACGTCTGAGCTCGACATGTCAAGCGTTACATGTCAAGATGAGCACATGAGTCTGAAACACGCGCTCCTCGGCTTGCTCGCCGAGGGACCCGCCAGCGGTTACGAGCTGACGAAGCGCTTCGAGCTCTCCCTCGCGAACGTCTGGAGCGCGAAGCACTCCCAGATCTATCCCGAGCTGCGGAAGATGGCGGCCGAGGGCTGGCTTGTCGCTGGTGAAGAGGGGTCACGGGGCCGCAAGGAGTACGTCATCACCGACGACGGGAGGGCGGAACTGCGTCGGTGGCTCGTCGAGGTTCGCCCCGAGCGGGCCGGTCGCAACGAGTCGATGCTTCGCGTCTTCTTTCTCTGGACGCTCGACCCCGCAGAGGCCGTCGCCTATCTCGAACGGGAGGCCGCTGCCGCGCACGCCTACGTCGAGCGGCTCACCGCACTCGACGCCCTCGTTGCCTGGGACGAATCGGGTGCCGACTTCATGGGTCGGCTCGCACTCGAGGAGGGCCTCCTCATCGCTCAGGTCCAGGCGGAGTGGGCGGAGTGGGCTGCCGAGCAGATCCGCTCAGGCCGCGACGCGACGACCCTCACCGGCCGCCGGCGCCGTCCGCCGACCAAGCGGCAGCGCTGAGTTCGTCGCGCGATATCCCACTCGCCGCAGCGCCGCAGCGCCGCCCGCGCCCTGTGCCCACGCCCGCGCCCGCGCCCGCGCCCGCGCCCACGCCCGCGCCCGCGCCCGCGCCCGCGCCCACGCCCACGCCCGCGCCCACGCCCACGCCCGCTCCCAGCGTCCCTTCGCCGGCGTTCCCGTCCGGCTGGGTGGTTCGGGGAATTCGGCCCTGGGCGCGTTGGTCTGGCGCGGTGGGGGCCGAGTTCGCGGTGGGGGTGGTTGGTGGGTCGGGTGGTGCGGGGAATTCGGCCCTGGGCGCGTTGGGCTGGCGCGGTGGGGGCCGAGTTCGCGGTGGGGGTGGTTGGTGGGTTGGGTGGTGCGGGGAACTCGGCCCTGGGCGCGGCGGGCTGGCGCGGTGGGGGCCGAGTTCGCGGTGGGGGTGGTTGGTGGGTTGGGTGTCGGGGGGATCTCGGCCCTGGGCGCGGCGGGCTGGCGCGGTGGGGGCCGAGTTCGCGCTGGAGGTCGCGGTGGGGGTGGTTGGTGGGGTCGGTGGTGGCCGGACTGAGTTCTCGGCTTGAGGGAGGAGGGGCGGATGGCTTAGTCGCCGCTGGCGAACCGTACGCGGACGACAGCGGCCTCCCAGACCGAGCCGTCCTCGGCGCTGAGGGTTCGGAATACGACAGCGCCCCCACCCGGAGCGGGCGAAGAGAACGCGAGCGTCGAATCGAAGGGTCCCATCTCACCCATCCGGCCGGTCACGAAGCCCTTGCCAACCGGCTCCTCAGTACCGTCGGCCCGGATCTCGACGTTCACGTTTCCCTCGAACGCGTTCGCCCGTCCCCGAAGCGCGACGGGCGTCGCGATCACAGCGAGGGCCGACGGCTCGCTGACCTCGATGTTGGCGGTTGCGCAGCCCAGCACCCACCAGGAGCCGTCGCTGCCCAACTGTCGCACGAACACTGTCGTCGCCGGGCCCGTTGGGCGAGGACGGACCTCGACTTCTCCGGAGCGCGAATCGCCCTGCATGAACTCGCCGACCGTCGGGTTGGTGAACCCGACGAAGTCGACAGCGAAGTCGTACGCGGCTGCGACGGGGTCTTCGAAGCGTTGCGACGAGTCGGCCCACGGCCACACCGCCGGGGACAACTCGTCGGGGGTGGGAGGGGTCGGAGTCGACGGCTGCGAAGTGGTGGATGCCATGCTGACGTGGGGAGCATCGGTGGTTGTGCTCGTGCCGGCAGCGTCGCCGTCGTCGTCGCTCGGGCCACACGCGCTGAGCGATGCGACAGCCGCCAGAACGCCAAGGAGCGCCACTCTGGCGGGAAGGCGTCTCGTCGCCGGGTCCTCGCGAGTCACTGTGGGGCCACCTTCGTGCACATGTTGGCTCCCGTCCCCTCGACGCTGATCTACTTGCTCCAGGGTAACTACGGGGCGTTGGGATCGCTGATCCGTCCGACCAGCCGCACGGTGATCGGCTCGTCGTCGGGAACACCGGGCACGGCACGCCCGAAGACGTGGCGAACTCGTCGGGTGACCTCGACGACGATGGTGCCCGGTTCCGAGCCGGCTTCGATCCGCGGGGGACCATCGGGACGACCGGGGAGATCGGCCGAGGCGAGGTCGCGCATGATCTGGTCGCGTGCTGCCACCTCGTCGATCGCGATCGGCGCCCCCGAACGGAGTCGATCGATGTCGAGCCGTGCGGCCGCGTCGTCGGCGATCGCTCCGACTGAACGGATCAGGTCGCGCCGGGCTCCGCCGAGCAGGCTGAGGTCCACGGCGATCGCGCCGAGCACCATGAGGACGAGCACCGCCGCGGGGACCAACAGCAGGGTGGTGCCCCGCTCAGCCGCACGCATCGGTTCCTCCGGCGGGCCCAGGGGATCCGAGGCCGATTCGATACGGGTCGAGGCGGTCCCGGTGCCGCACTCGGACCTCGGTGGAGCCGAAGCCGCCGAGGAACGGCGCGCGGATCTCAGGCACGGTGATCGTTACGGCGACGACCGCCACGCCGCACGGCTCCCAGGTCGCGGGTCGCTCGATACGCAGCTGGGTGCTGTCGATGTTGTGAGCGGCGGCGACCGCGCGTGCCGCCCGGTCGCCGGCCTCGATGGCCTCCGGCTGGCTCGGGGCGTTGGTATAGGCACGGAGGTACTCGCGGGCGATCGAGGCTGCGGTCGTCCGCGTGGTGACGGTGGCCCATGCATTGACGATCAGGAGCGTGCCCGCCACGAAGACGAGGATCCCGAACGGGATGCTCTCGATGCCGGCCATCTGCGCCCGCTCCGATTGCCTCACGACGGCGGCTCCTCGTGCACGACGATCGTGCGGTCGAGCCCCTCGATGCCGAGCGGTTCCGCAGCGAGTGCCGGGAGGAGCCGGAGACCGGGCGCCCGCACATGGAGCGCGACCGCGCCGTCGCTCCGTTGCTCGAACGCGAAGTCGACCTGGCGCGAGTAGTGCCCGAGCGCGGCGCGTGCCCGGCTGAGGGCGCGCGTCTCCGCGAGCGCTCGATCGGCACCCGGTCGTCGGAGGGCAACCTCGAGCGCAGCGTCGTGCGCGACGGCGTCGACGGTCGAGATCGTCCACAGGTTCAAGAGGATGTGCGAGGCGAAGAACAACAAGGTCAACAGCACACCGACGCCGAACGTCGTGCCGATCACTCCGCTGCCGGCCTCGCCACGCCGGTGCAACTCAGCGGCCAACCTGTTGAATCTGGGTGCGCGTCGTGGTCGCGGCGTCGTCGAAGATCGCCTTGAATCCGACCCACATCGCGACGCCGAGGAACGCGATGATCAGCACGGCGATCGCGGTGGAGATGACGCCTTCGCCACGGTCGTTGCGAGTGGATGTCATGGTGGTCTGCCTTTCGGT
>JAKOVA010000027.1 GCA_029782335.1 Actinomycetes bacterium
CTGCACCGACAGCCACACCACCGGGATCATGTAGGCGACGATCAGGATGATGTACTGCGCCACCTGCGTCCACGTGACCGCCTTCATGCCGCCCAGGAACGAGCACACCAGGATGCCCGCCAGGCCCAGGAAGATGCCGATCTCGAACTGCACGCCGGTCAGGCGGGTGGTGATGATGCCCACGCCGTAGATCTGCGCCACAACGTAGGTGAACGAGCACAGGATCGCGATGACGATGCCGATGAAGCGCGGCACGTGCCCGCCGTAGCGGGCCCCGAGGAAGTCGGGGATCGTGAACTGCCCGAACTTGCGCAGGTACGGCGCCAGCAGCAGCGCCACCAGCACGTAGCCACCGGTCCAGCCCATCACGAACGCCAGGCCGCTGTAGCCGGTGAGGTACAGCGTACCGGCCATGCCGATGAACGACGCGGCCGACATCCAGTCGGCGCCGACCGCCATGCCGTTGAACATCGCCGGCACGCGGCGCCCCGCGACGTAGTACTCGGCCGCCTCGTTGGTCCGGCTGATGATGCCAATGCCGGCGTAGAGCAGGATCGTCGCGATCAGGAACACGTAGCCGATGGTCTGCCGCGGCAGACCCATCTGCTCGAGGATCGCCAGGACGATCACGAACGTGACGAAGCCGCCGGTGTAGAACCCGTAGACCTTCTTCAGCTGCGAAGTGAATGACTTCTGCGACTGTTGCGAGGTACTCATGCTTCCTCCTCCTCTTCGACGCCGTACTCGCGGTCGAGCCTGTTCATGTAGCGCGCGTAGTAGCCGATCAGCAGCACGTAGATGACCAGCGCGCCCTGTGCGCCAACCCAGAAGTAGAAGGGCCAGCCGAAGAAGTTGAAGTCGATCGACCGGGCGAAATACCCGATCACGTAGGTGACGACGAACCAGATCGCCAACAGGACCGCAGTGGTCCTGAGGTTGCGGCTCCAGTACTCGTGGTGCTTCGCACTCAGCTGCATGGCCCCTCCTTCGGGTGTGTGTTTTCGTGCTTCATCTCCGCTCTCCTCGTGAGGTGGTCTCCACCTCGTGTCTAGAACCTCTGCCCCTGCTGCATGGACCTCGCCGGCCGCTACGCGTACGGGTCCGGGATGCCCGCGTCGACACCGATCTCGCGCTCGAGCTGCTTGGCCACCTTCGGCTCGAACGTCGACAGCTTGCGGATCGTGGCGATGGCGTTCTGCCGCTTGTCGAGCCGGTTCCACGCATGCGCGAGCTGGTAGTAGCCGTACGGCGACAGCGGCTGCAGCTCGGTGTTCTTCTTCAGCGGCTCGATCGCTTCTTCGACGCGGCCCAGCTTGACCAGCGACAGCGCCTTGCCGTACCAGGCCCGGTCGAGCTTCGGATCGAGGTCGATGGCCCGGTCGAACGCGCGCAGCGCATCGTCGTGCTCTTCGAGCTCTTGCAGCAGGAAGCCGAGGTTGAACCACGCCGGGGCCCGGTCGGGATCGATCTCGATCGCCTTCTCGACCAGTGCGACCGCCTCGCGGTGCTCGCCACGCTCGGCGCGGCGATGCGCGACCGTGAGCGCGGTCGCTGCATCGCGCGGACGTAATGCGCGCACCCGCTCCCAGTATTCGAGCGAGAGCTCGTCGCGCTTGAGCAGGCCGGCCCAGATCGCCATCTGGCGGTAGAACCAGGCATTGAGGGCCGTGTTGACGCTCATCGTCGCCATCCTCGCGTCAACCGGTCACCGGCATCTGCAGCCGGACCTTGGCCACGAGCAGCGCGACCCAGATCCAGAACAGGATGAACAGCGCCACCGCCGGCACGTGCCGGTCGACGACGAACGCCGGCGTGATCCGCCGCACCATGCGCGTGATCGGCGACGTGAGGAAGGCCATCGCCCGGTAGACCGGGTTCTGCTCGTGCTTGCCGAAGCTCATCAGGAAGACGAGCCCCTGGCCGAGGATCAGCAGCCCGGCGAACTCGACCAGCCCCTTGAGCACGACCACCACACTCAGCACGCTTCTCGTCTCCCTCGGTGCGGCGGGCGGATCCGTCGTCCGCCGGCTCGCGTTGCGGACCGCCGGCAGGCGGCCCGCGTCTCCTCACTTCACAGCGACTGTTTGAGCTGCTCCAGAATTGCGGGGTTTTCCAGCGTCGACACGTCCTGCGTGATCGACTCGCCCTTGGCCAGCGCCCGCAGCAGCCGGCGCATGATCTTTCCGGAGCGCGTCTTCGGCAGGTTGTCGCCGAAGCGGATGTCCTTCGGCTTGGCGATCGGGCCGATCTCCTTGCCGACCCAGTCGCGCAACTCCTTCGCGACCTTCGCCGCGTCGTCGCCGGTCGGCCGCGCCTGCTTGAGCACCACGAAGGCCGACACCGCCTCGCCGGTCAGCTCGTCGGGGCGTCCGACCACGGCCGCCTCGGCCACCAGCGGGTGCGAGACCAGCGCCGACTCGATCTCCATCGTGCCGAGCCGGTGGCCCGAGACGTTGAGCACGTCGTCGATGCGGCCCATGATCCAGAAGTAGCCGTCGAGGTCACGGTTCGCGCCGTCGCCCGCGAGGTAGTAGCGTCCCTTGAAGTCTTCCGGGAAGTAGCTCGTGCGGAAGCGCTCGGGGTCGCCCCAGATCGTGCGGATCATCGCCGGCCAGGGCTTCGTGATGACCAGGAAGCCGCCCTTGCCCTTCTCGACCTCGTTGCCGGTCTCGTCGACGATGGTCGCGGCCACGCCCGG
>JAKOVA010000004.1 GCA_029782335.1 Actinomycetes bacterium
GGCCTGCATCCCTGGGCCATCTATACCGTGGTGGCACTGGCGATCGCCTTCTTCCAGTCCGGCACCGGCGGCGGACTGACCTTCAGCGCCACCATGCAGGGGCTGGGCGCGAAGCCGAACGCGCGCTGGCTTGCGCTGATCGATCTCTTCGCGGTGGTCGCCACGGCCTTCGGCGTCGCCACGTCGCTGGGACTCGGAGCCCTGCAGATCAACAGCGGGCTCAACGCGGTCTTCGGGTTGCCGATCGGCGTCGCCTCGCAGGTCGGAATCATCGCGGTGACGACGGTGTTGTTCCTGGCATCGGCGCTGTCGGGGATCGAGCGCGGCATCAAGTGGCTGTCGACGATCAACCTGGCACTCGCCGGGCTGCTCGCGGCGACGATCTTCGTTCTCGGGCCCACCCGCGCGATTCTCGACACGCTGACCACGACGCTGGGCGCCTACCTGAGCGAGTTCGTGCGCATGAGCCTTCGCCTCACTCCATTCCGCGAGAGCAGCTGGGTCGGCGACTGGACGATCTTCTACTGGGCGTGGTGGCTGTCCTGGTCGCCCTTCGTCGGGCTCTTCATCGCCCGCGTCTCCAAAGGACGAACGATCCGGGAGTTCGTTGCGGGCACGCTGCTCGTACCCTCTGCAGCCTGCTTTCTGTGGTTCTCGGTCTTCGGCGGCACCGCATTGAACCTCGAGATCTTCGAGGGCATTCCGCTCGCGGCCGCGGCGCAGGCCGACCCTTCGACCGCGATCTTCCGGGTCTTCGAGGCCCTGCCGATGGGTGCGGTGCTGTCCGTCGCCGCGACCTTGCTCGTGCTGATCTTCTTCGTCACCTCGGCGGATTCGGCGACGGTCGTGCTGTCGATCCTCAGTTCGCGCGGGAATCCGAGCCCCGGGATGGGCATGCAACTCGTCTGGGGGCTGCTCGTGTCGCTGGTCGCGGTGAGCCTGCTGCTCGCCGGGGGGCTCAAGGGGATCCAGACGGCGGCGATCGTCGCGGCGTTGCCGTTCGCGGTCGTCGTGGTCCTGCTC
>JAKOVA010000033.1 GCA_029782335.1 Actinomycetes bacterium
AGGGCGCGGAGCTCGCGGACGAACGCGCCGATCGCGCGGCCCAACTCGACGGGGCGGCCCGGACGGTCGCCGCTCCAGAACGGCATCTTGGCCGGTTGACCCGGCGCCGGCGTGACCACGACGCGATCGAAGGTGATCTCCTCAATCCTCCAGGTGGAGGCCCCGAGGATGAACGTCTCGCCGACGCGACTTTCATAGACCATCTCTTCGTCGAGTTCGCCGACGCGACGACCGTCGGGCAGGAAGACCCCGAAGAGGCCCCGATCGGGGATCGTCCCGGGGTTGGTGACCGCCAGCCGTTGGGCCCCCGACCGTCCACGGACAACGCCGCCGGTTCGGTCCCACACGATCCGCGGCCGCAACTCGGAGAACTCCTCGGATGGGTAGCGGCCGTCGAGCAGGTCGAGCACCGACTCGAAGAGCTCGTCGCTCAGTGATCCGAACGCCGCGGAGCGCCGCATGAGCGCCGCCAGGGTCTCGACCTGCCACTCGTCGAGCGCGCACGCCGCCACGATCTGCTGTGCGAGGACGTCGAGCGGGTTCTTCAGGACGCGGGTGTGCTCGATCTCCCCCGCATACATCCGCTCGACCACAACGGCGCACTCGAGCAGGTCGCCCCGATGCTTCGGAAAGAGTCGACCCACTGAAGGCGCACCGACCTGGTGGCCGGCTCGGCCGATGCGCTGGAGCCCCGCCGCAACCGACCCCGGCGACTCCACCTGCACGACGAGATCGACCGCCCCCATGTCGATGCCCAACTCGAGTGAGCTCGTTGCCACCAGGCCGCGCAGCTCGCCGGCCTTGAGCCGGTCTTCGATCAGGAGGCGTTGCTCGCGTGACAGCGACCCGTGATGGGCGGTCACCAGTTCGCCCGGCGCGCCACCCTCTCCGCCGGCCTCGCCATCGGGCGAGTCCGAGGGTGATGCGGCGAGTTCGTTGAGGCGCGCCGCCAGGCGCTCGGCGAGGCGGCGGGCGTTGACGAAGACGAGCGTGGAGCGGTGCGACTCGATCAACTCGAGGAGTCGAGGATGGATCGCGGGCCAGATACTTCGACTGGGAGCCGCGCCGGGCCCCGCGTCGACGGCCGAGAGATCGCCCATGTTCTCGACCGGAACGACCACCTCGACGTCGAGTGCTTTCGTGACCCCCACATCGACCACCTGCACGGGCCGCGGCCCAGCCACCGCCCCGGAGGCGTCGAGGTCGTTGCCGCCGAGGAAATGCGCGACCGCTTCGAGGGGGCGCTGCGTCGCGGAAAGCCCGATGCGCTGGGGCGGACGCTCGCAGATCTGTTCGAGACGCTCCAGGCTGACGGCGAGGTGGGCCCCGCGCTTGGTGGCGGCGACGGCGTGGATCTCGTCGACGATGACCGTCTCGACCCCGGCGAGGGTCTCTCGGGCGGCCGAGGTGAGCATCAGGTACAGCGACTCGGGCGTGGTGATGAGGATGTCGGGTGGTCGGCGCCGCAGTCGGCGGCGCTCTTCCGCCGAGGTGTCGCCCGTTCTGACCCCGACGGTGGGTGCCGTTCCTCCGGCGCCGAGCCGCTCGGCGGCGAGCGCGATGCCCCGGAGGGGCGCGCGGAGGTTCTTGTCGACGTCGACGGCAAGTGCTCGCAGCGGCGACACGTACAGCACCCGAGTCGTCCCGGTGGATCCCGAGGAGAACGCGCGGTCGATGCTCCACAGGAAGGCTGCGAGCGTCTTTCCGGAACCGGTCGGTGCGCACAACAGGACGTGGCCGCCCGAGGCGATCACCGGCCACGCCTGAGACTGGGCGGCGGTCGGCACCGCGAAGTTCGCCACGAACCAACTGCGGGTGGCGTCGGAGAAGCGGTCGAGGGCGATCTCGGCACGCTACCGACGGGCAGCGACACTCTGGTCGGCACCGCTGCGCTTCCCGGCGCCGACTCGGGGCCAGCGGAGCGCCTCGCCGTGCGCTGCGGGTTCAGCGCAACTCGACGACGGCGTCCGCGACCTCCGCCAGATCGACCGGCGGGTCGTCGAAGCGTCGCAGGTCGCGGTAGGTGCGGTCCTGGCCGGCAGGATCGACGAACCAGCGGTCGAGGCGCTCGAGCACGGCCGCTCGCAACGGCGGCGGAGCGGCTTGCAACTCGGCGCCGATCCCCTCGGTGCGGACCAGGAGTCGTGCGAGGTCGTAGAGATCCGACGAACGCTTCTCGGGCTTTGCGCTCGCCCGCAGCGGGACCGTCGTCGCCTTCATGACCACCAGGCCACCGGGCGAGGCGACCAACCGTGCCGACGCTGCAGCGAGCCGTGAGCCGTCTTCGTCACTGACCACGACGAGATCGAGCGGGTCGGCGGCGTCGTGCGCCCAGGTGTGGCCGATCGCGTTGAGTTCGAGATCGGTGAGCGGCCCGGCCGCCAGCCACTGCTCCGCGAGCTCGGCGGCACCCAACGGGGCGACGTCGATCACGTCGAGTTCGAGCTCGTCGGCGAACGTGTACTGCCCGCCACCCGACGCTGTAACGGCGAGGTGAGCGATGGTCGGGTCGTGCTCGGTGAGCCCGCGGGTGATCGCGTCGAGATCCACCGTCGCCCGGTGCGGCATCCCCACTCGACACATCACGGCGAGACCACCGATGAGGCGGAGCTCCGGCGGCAGCGCCGCGAGGACCTCGACGGCACGATGGGTCGTCGCCCCCGGTCGGCCGGTCAGCACGACGGTGCTCACCGTGGTTCGCTTCCCGGGACGATTCCCCAGGCGTCGACGATCTCGCGTCCGCGCGCCGGGTCCGCCGCGAGGCGGAGGGCGCACAGGATCGGATGCGCGACCCGCCAGGGGTGGTCACCGTCTGGCGGATGATCGGCGAGCTCCGGCTGCCAGCGGATCGGGCTGCGGCGGACCAGACACCGTGTCGCGCCGGAACCGGCGAGCCCCCGGAGGCGACGCAGCGCGCCGGGCGAGCTCACGTAGCAGCGCGCCGGCAGATCGCTCGCTGCGGCGATCCGGGCACCGCCGAGGGTCGCCGCCCGTTCGTCCACCCGAAGCAGTTCATCCGAGCCGACCCGCTCAGCGACCTCGCCGATCGTCGCCGGGAGCGCCAGCCAGCCGTCATCGGGCCATTGGGCAGAGGTCTCCCAGAACAGATCCGGCAGCAGCGGCCGGCTGGTGGAGGGGCCGATGAGGCCCGCGTGAGAGAACCGTGCGATCAGCTCGTGGGTTGCCCCCGGGGAGCGCCCGAGGTCGGTGGCGACGCGGCGCGCTCGCACGGGTTCGGTCGGATGTACGAGCGACCACAACGCCACCTCGAGGCCGACGGTGGTCCACAGGTTGCTTCCGGGATGGAACCGCGGGCGGGACGAGCCAGGCACCGGGAGTTCGAGACGAAGCCCCGGTTGCCAGATCCGGAGATGGCCGCGCCGATCGAACCAGCTCCACCCGCCTCGACGCAGCACGTCTCGGCCGGCGTCGCTGATGCGGTCGGCGACGAGCAGCGACGGCGGCCCGGAGCGGACAAGTTCCGCCACCTCGGCCGGGTTCGGGTGCGCACGTTCGACGACGGGCAGCTCGAGGACCCGTCCATCGACCGCCGGTCGCCGGCCATCGGTGACCGGGAGACCCAACGACGACAGCGCGTCGAGGAGCTCATCCAGCACGTTCTCTGGCTGTGGCGTCACGAACACGGAACAAGCCTACCAGAACACCACGTGTTCGGTGTTCGTGACGGCAGGAACGCAGACCTCGGTCGCTTGGCAGGCTTACTCGAGGACCGCTGGCAGTGGCGCCCGGGACAGGATCGACAGGCGCCGCGTCGCACGCGTCAGCGCCACGTACAGCGCCTGGGCGCCGCGATGCTCCCGGTGCAGGATCACCCCCGGATCGACCACGATCACGGCGTCCAACTCGAGCCCCTTGATGAGGCCCACGGCGGCAAGGGTGACCTGATGGTCGAGCGTGCCCCGTGCCGCGCGACCGAAGGAAACACCCGCTGCCACGAGCGCTGCGTCGACCTCGGCGAGTTGCTCACCGGCGACCACCACCGCCACGTTCCCGGATCCAACAGCGCCCACCTCGCGACGGACCGCCGCCGCGAGGTCGCCGGCGAAACGCGTCGCGTCGGTCCGCTCGATGACCGGCTCGTCTCCCTCGCTGCGCACCGACGACGGCGGCCGCAACCCCGGCGCCGCCAACTCGAGCACGCGGGACGCCAGGGCCATGGAGGGCCCGGGAACCCGATAGCCGATCGACAGTTCGGCAACCCGCGGGGTGTGGCGATCGGGGAGCCAACGCAAGACGTCGTCCCAGGAGTCCCGGGCATGCGCGCCGGTCGCCTGTGCGATGTCGCCGACCACGGTCATCGACCCGTTGAGGGAGCGTCGATCGATCATGCGCAGTTCCATCGGCGAGAGATCCTGTGCCTCGTCGACGACGATGTGACCGTAGGTGCGGATCACGTCGGTGTGGCGATGACGCGGCCGCGGGCCCAACAACTCGAGCGCTTCGTCGAGCAGCGGGACGTCTTCGGTGCGCCACACGATCTCCGCCGAGACGGCGGTGCGGGGCCGATGGAGTTGCCGCAGTTCGTCCTCGCCGAACCAGCGACTCCCCGCGAGCCGCAACAGTGCGGGCGAACCGAACAGGTCGTTGAGCAGATCCGCCGGCGTCAGCACCGGCCACATCCGTTCGAGCGCCTCGCGAACCTCGATCGTTTCGCGGAGCCGGTCGCGGAGCACACCCGCATCGACGTCCTGACGCGAGCGCTGCGCCAGCAACTCGAAGAACGCCCGCTCGAGGTGTTTGCGGCCGGCGTTGTGTCCACGGGCCCGACGGCGTGCACCGGCGATCAGCTCTGCCGAGTCCTCCGGGGTCACGCGCAGGCGCTCGACGCCGGAGGGGATGACCGCCGTGCGACGCAACGGTCGCTGACGGTCACGCACCGCCTTCGCGATGAGCCGGCACATTCGGATGTCACCTTTGACCCGGGCGACCGACGGGTTGTCGCGACCCGAGGCGCGCACGTGTGGCACGAGATCTGCGGTCACGGCGATCTCGACGCCGGCCTCACCCAGCGACGGCAGCACCTGCTCGATGTAGGAGAGGAACAACCGGTTCGGCCCGATCACCAGCACCCCCTGCCCTTCGAGGGGGAAGCGATAGGTGTAGAGGAGGTACGCGGCACGGTGCAGCGCGACAACGGTCTTGCCGGTTCCGGGACCGCCCTGAACCACGAGGACGCCCGGCAGCGGAGCGCGGATCACCTCGTCTTGTTCTCCCTGAATCGTCGCGACGATGTCGGAGAGCCGACCCGACCGTGCGGACTCGAGCGCGCTGATGAGGGCGCCACGACCTTGGATCCGGCCGTCGTCGAGCGCTTCGAGCGCCTCGCCGAAGAGTTCGTCGTCGAGGCCGAGCAGCTCGCGGCCCCGCGTCGTGAAGTGGCGCCGCCGGGTCAGGCCCATCGGCTGCGCGCCGGTTGCCCGGTAGAACGCCTCCGCGACCGGCGCCCGCCAGTCGACGACCACCGGCTCCTGGCCCTCATCGGCGACGGCGATCCTGCCGATGTAGAAGCGCTCCGGGCGACCGTCACCGTCGACCGCGTCCCCATGGTCGATCCGGCCGAAACACAGTGACTGGTCGCCGATCTCCAACTGTTGCAGGCGGGCGGTGACGTTCTCGTGAACGGCGTCCTGTTCGAAGCGGGCCTGGAACGTCCCGCCCGGGCCGTCCACCCGTGCGACGTCGCGCATCGACGCTGCGATGTTGCGGGTCCGCTCCAGGCACGCGTAGGCGTGATCGATGTAACGCTGCTCGGCTGCCAACTCGGCGTCGACCGAGGAGTCGCGCGGATCCGTCGGAGCGGCAGCGGGTGAGATCGAAGCGGACTCGGGGTGGTGCATCAGCCGGAGAACCCCGCAAAAGGGGGATCGTCCAGTGTAGCGACGGCGCCGGAGACATCGACCTCCAATGGCCGCCGCTTCACGCACCTCTGTACGTTGACGCCGGTGAGCGTCACGCCACACTCCGACGCCGCGTTCATTCGCGCCTGCCGAAGCGAGCCCCACGATCACGTTCCCGTCTGGTTCATGCGCCAAGCGGGGCGTTCCCTGCCCGAGTATCGGGCGATCCGTGGCAGCGGATCGATTCTCGAAGCGATCGCGATCCCCGACCTCTCGATCGAGATCACCCTCCAACCGGTTCGCCGGTACGGAACGGATGCGGCCATCCTCTACTCCGACATCATGACGCCGGTGCACGCCGTCGGCTTCGGCGTCGACATCGCCCCGGGGGTCGGCCCCGTTGTCGACCAACCGTTCCGAGCGGCGTCCGATCTCGAACGCCTCCGACCGCTCGAACCTGACGAGGACACTCCCTACGTGCTCGAAACGGTCCGAGGCCTCGTCCGCGAACTCACCGTTCCGCTGATCGCGTTCGCTGGGGCGCCGTTCACGGTTGCGTCGTATCTCATCGAGGGCCGACCGTCGCGGACCTACGAGCGGACCAAAGCGCTCATGCTCGGCGATGAAGCGCTCTGGCACGCCCTCCTCGACCGTCTCGCGGACTCGGCGATCGCGTCGCTGCGTTCCCAGATCGACTGCGGCGCCGCAGCAGCGCAACTCTTCGACTCCTGGGCGGGCGCGCTCTGCCCCGCGGACTACGAGCGGTACGTGCTTCCCCACTCCTCGAAGGTGCTCGCGGCGATCGGCGCGACCGGGGTACCTCGAATCCACTTCGGGGTGAACACCGGCGAACTGCTCGGGCTCATGGCACGCGCGGGCGCCGAGGTCGTCGGGGTCGATTGGCGGACACCGCTCGACGTGGCCCGCGCTCGGGTGCCGAGCGGCACCGCGTTGCAAGGGAACCTCGACCCGGCGCGGGTGGTTGCCGGCTGGGAGGCCACCGAAGCGGGGGCTCGCGACGTGCTCGCCCGAAACGACGCGGCCCCGGGCCACGTGTTCAACCTTGGACACGGCGTGCTGCCCGACACCGATCCGAGCATCCTGGAACGCCTCGTCGAGTTCGTCCACCGCAACGGCCAGCTCGACGATGGGAGCCGGTCGTGATCGGCGCGTTGGTCATGGCCTACGGGTCGCCGGCGTCGATCGAGGACGTGGAGACCTATTACGCCCACATCCGACGCGGTCGAGCGCCGAGTCCCGAACAGGTCGCAGAGCTCGTCGAGCGCTACGAGTCCATCGGGGGGACACGCGCGTTGAGCGAGCGGACCGAGGCGCAACGGGCGGCGATCTCGACCGCGTTGGGAGACGGGTGGACGGTTCGGCTCGGCAACAAACACGCGACGCCGTTCATCGAGGACGGGATCGCGGCGCTCGTCGAGGACGGCGTGGATGCCATCGTCGGGGTCGTCGCAGCGCCGCACTACTCCCACGCGTCGGTCGGTGAGTACCACGCGCGGGCTGCTGCCGCCGCCTCGTCGGCTGGCATCGCCTACGGCCGCGTCGACCGCTGGTACGACCTCGACGCCCATGTCGAGTTCCTCGCCCGGTCGCTTCGTGAGCGGCTCGACGCAGCGGAGCCGAACACCAAGGTGCTCTTCAGCGCTCACTCCTTGCCCGAGCGCGTGCTCCGCGACGACCCCTACCCCGACGAACTCCGCCAGGGGGCAGCGCTGATCGCCTCCCGCGCGGGCCTCGAGCCGTGGGGAGCGTGGGCGGCGGTCTGGCAGAGCGCCGGGCGGAGCGCCGAGCCGTGGCGCGGCCCCGACATCGGGACGGTGCTGGCCGAGCTCGCCGAGACGGGACGATCACCGGGTGTGGTGGTCGTTCCCCACGGTTTCACCGCCGCGCATCTCGAAGTCCGCTATGACCTCGACATCGTGGCGAAGGCTCGGGCGGCCGAGCTCGGTTTGGCCTTCGCCCGCACCGAGGTGGTGGATGCCGACCCCGCGGTGATGACGGCGTTGGCGACGCGGATCGCCGCGTCCGTTCCGTGACTGCCGAACTCCGGGTCGCGGTGATCGGCGGCGGCATCACCGGTTTGGCCGCAGCGTGGGAGCTCAGTTCGGATCCGTCCGTCTCCGTCCACCTCCTCGAAGCGGCACCGCGGGTCGGCGGCAAGATCCACACCACCCCCTTCGCCGGTCGTCTCGTCGACGAGGGTGCCGACGCATTCCTCCGCCGCGTCCCCGATGCCGTGGCGCTCGCGGGTGAACTCGGACTCACCGATCGTCTGGTGTCGCCCGCCGTTCGGCAGGCGTGCGTGTGGATCGACGGCTCGTTGCGCCGACTCCCCGACGGACTGGTGATGGGGGTCCCCGTGCGCTTCGACGGCGTGACGGCGTCGGGGATCCTCTCCGAGGACGGCCTGGATCGCCTGCGCGCCGAGCCGAACCTCGCGGGGGATCCGCTCGAGGGCGATGCCACGGTCGGGTCGGTGATCCGTCGGCGACTCGGCGACGAGGTGCTCGAACGACTCGTCGGCCCGCTCGTCGGCGGGATCAACGCCGGGGAGCCCGACGAGATGAGCATCGACGCCGTCGTTCCGCAGCTCGCGGCGGGTGCACACCGGCACCGAAGCATCATCGAAGGCCTGCGTGCGGTGGCGGCACCACCGAGCGACGAACCCGTCTTCGCGACCCCGCTCGGCGGCATGAGCGAGTTCATCGACGCGCTCGAAGCACACCTCAGGACACGGGGCGTCGAGATCCGCCTCGGCACGCCGATCGACGCCCTCGAGCCGGTCGAACGCGAGCGCACTGCGCGCCGCTGGCGAATCACCACCGCCGCGGGGTCCGACGAGTTCGACGGCGTGGTTCTCACGGTGCCCGCCGGTGTCGCTGGCCGCCTCGTCGAAGCGTTCGCACCGACCGCCGCCGAGCACCTCGCTGCGATCGAATCGGCGTCGGTCGCGATGGTGACCGTCGCCTACCGCTCCGAGGACGTCCCCGTGCCGCTCGATGCCTCGGGATTCCTCGTGCCACGCGACGCCGGGCTGTCGATCACAGCGGTGTCGTGGGCGTCGAGCAAGTGGGCCCACCTTGCCGGAGGTGACGTCATCCTGCGCGTTTCGATCGGGCATCATCGTGACCCTGCACCGCTCGACCTCGACGACGACGATCTGGTGGCAACGGTCGAACACGACCTGCACACCACCATGGGCATCGACGCTCCTCCGCGGGAGCGTCGCGTCTCGCGGTTCGTCGACGGCCTCCCCCAGTACGGCGTCGGTCACCTCGACCGCGTCGCGGAGATCGATGCCGCCATGGCTGCTGCGGCGGATCGGGTCGTGGTGACCGGCGCCGCGTTTCGTGGCGTCGGGATTCCGGCGTGCATCCGCCAGGGACGGGACGCGGCCACGACGCTGCGCCGACGACTCGGCTCGTGAGACTCCCCGCCTCCCTGCCGCTTCCCGCTGGCCGCGGGGTGCGCCGAACCCTGGCGCTGTGCGCCGGGCTCGCGATCTGCCTGGCGATGCCCCCGTGGGGGTGGTGGCCCCTGGCCCTCGTCGGGATCGGAGCCTGGGCGGTGCTGCTCGGCGGGCTCGGGGCGCGAGACCGATTCTGGATCGGCGCGATCGCCGGCCTCGGCTGGTTCCTCCCTTCCACGCTGTGGATGTTCAAGTTCTCCCTGGTGGGCTGGCCCGTCGGCGTTGCCGTGTGGTTCCCGCTGTTGTTCGGGATCGCCTCGGTGTTGTGCCCTCCGGGAGCCGGCCGCTTCGCCGCGTTGCCGGCCACGCTGATTCTCAGCGAGTGGGTGCGCTGGCATGCCCCCTTCGGCGGCGTCCCCCTGTCGATGCTCGCGATGACCCAGGCTCGGGGCCCGCTCCTGGCGGTGGCGCGCGTCGGGGGCTCGTTGCTCGTTTCGGCCGCGGTCGCCTGCGCAGGAGCGGCCCTCGGCGCATGGTGGGCGGGTTGTCGCCGCGCCGCGGTCGCGGGCCTGCTGGCCGTGGCTGCGGTGGCGGTGGGTGGGGTCGTCGCTCCGGCAGGCCACGATGTGCGGACCCTGCACGCCGCAGCGGTCCAAGGGGGCGGCCCCCAGGAGACCCGCTCCGCGAACACCGACTACTCGGTGGTGTTCGATCGGCACCTGCGGGCCAGCGAACGAATCCGCCGGCCGGTTGATCTCATCGTGTGGCCCGAGAACGTGATCAACGTGGCCACCTACGACGGCAGCTACGAGCAAGGCCAACTCCAGCGGCTCGCCCGCTCCAACGACGCGACCGTCGTCGCCGGAGTCGTGGAGAACGCGAGCGACGACCAACACTTCCTCAACGCTGCGGCGGTGCTCGGTCCCGACGGTCGGGAACTCGGCCGATACGAGAAGGTCCGGCGGGTCCCCTTCGGCGAGTACGTCCCGATGCGGTTCCTGTTGGAACCGATCGCCAAGGGCGTGCTCCCGCCGCGGGATCAGGTCCCGGGGACCGAGACCAACATGGTGCGAAGTCCCGCCGGGCGGCTGGGCATCGTCGTGAGTTGGGAAGTCTTCTTCGGTCGTCGCGTTCGCGAGTCGGTCCACGACGGCGCAGAGATCATCCTCAACCCGACCAACGGGTCGAGCTACTGGCTGACACAAGTACAGACACAGCAGATCGCGTCGTCGACGTTGCGGGCGGTCGAGTCGGGCCGATGGTTGGTGCAGGCTGCGCCAACCGGATTCAGCGCGATCGTCGACCCGTCCGGCAACGTGGTGGCGCGGTCATCCCTGCGCGAGGCCACCGTGTTGCAGCGGACCGTCACGCTCCGTCGCGGCAACACCATCGCTGCGGTCACGGGCGATCTGTTCGCATTGCTGCTCGCCGGAGCACTCGCCGGGCTCGCAGCATGGACCAAACGGGAGAAATTGCCTACGTCCGGGAGACCAGTCCCCAATGATCGGCATGGCGCCGGTCCAACTTGAGCCTTTAGCATCCATTTCAACGAAAAGGGGGGATCCTCGGCCGATCACGGTCGCTCGGTCCCCAGAGGGCTGACTGAGAGAGGTCCATGAAGAAGCGAACCACCAAGGGAATCGCCGCCGCCACGACCGTCGCGTTGGGAACGCTCGCGTTCCAATTCGCCGGGCCAGGTCCGATCGCCGGCGCCGCCGGGACCACCATCTCGGTGCAGTGCGGTGGTGTCGACGGTGACGTCGCCGGCCAGGTCAGCGGGGTGAACAAGACCTCAAAGGAACTGGTCGGTCTGCTCGCGACGCTGAGCCCGGGTTCCAGCGGCCTCCCGCCGCTCCCGGTCACGGTCAACGTCAACGCACCGGAGAAGGCCAAGAAGGGCTCCGGCGAGTTCGACGCATCGTTCGACTTCTCGATCGCCTTCCCCGAGTCGCTCGTCAAGGCCGTCCGCGACACGCTCAAGAAGACGTCGCTCACGGTCACCAACGCGACGATCGGCGTCGACTACAGCGGCCCGGTCGCCGGCTCGCTCACCACGAAGATCGATGCGCAGACGATCGATCTCAACAGCGCCAACCCCGCCACCAACATCCAGGTGAGCGGCAAGATCCCCACCGATGCGTCGGGCCGCATCTTCTATCGACCCGGTGTGTTCAACCTGAGCACCCAGGTCGACGGCGAGGTCGCCGGCCTGGCGAAGGTCGGCACCCTGACGCTCACCTGCTCCGCGCAGGGCCTGTTGGGCAGCACCAATGTCCAGGTTCCGGGCGCACCGACCACGCCCGGCGTGATCGAGGCTCCGCCGATCGTCGGCGGCTACACCGCCGGGTTCCCGCTCGAGGGGCGTCCCGACATCACTCCCGATGACAACAACCCGATCCAGTGGGAGACCCTCCGGGTGATCCGCTCCGACGAGGGTGCGTTCGTGAAGAACGGCTGGCTCGTGCAGCCCACGCCCGAGGCCGGAGGGGTCATCCTCACCGATGTCGAGGTGTGCGCCCCGGAGCGACCCATCCCCGAGGTGCCCGGCACCGACGAGGTTCAGTCGCTGGCATGGACGGGCACGTACTTCGCCAAGCCCCTCAACGCTCATCCGCTGTCGATGACCCTGAAGTTCAAGGACGCGGAGACGAAGCCGATCTCGCTGTCGAGCCTCGTCGGCGGGATCCCCGGCACCGAGCTGCTCGGCAACTTCCAGCAGCCGAGTGCCGCCACCGTCCAAAAGGCGCTCGAGGCCCTGCCGACGATCGGCGCCGGCAACATCAAGGTCACCAAGACCTCCGCCGGTTACGACTTCGCCTTCACCGGAGCGCTCGCCACCTCCGATCAGCCGGAGATCACGATCGGCACCTGGAAGTCACAGGCCCCCTATGACGCCTACGGCAAGATCCAGGCGGCGATCACCCAGCTGACGGCGCCGAAGCCCCCGGCCGACCCGAACGCCCCGGCCGACCCCGGCAAGACCGATCTCACCGTGGATCAGCTCCAGGCGCAGCTCATCGCCGGACAGATCACCTTCGAGCAGTTCGGTGCGAAGTTCGGTTCGGCGCTCGGCAACTCGATCATGCAGAACCTGCCGGTCACTGCTGCGATCGACTTCATCAACGACATCTTCCCGCAGCCTCCGGCGATGACGACCAAGACCGTCGGCGAGCCGACGATTCCCGCCACCACGACGGGGCCGCTCTGCAGCCAGTTCCAGGTGAAGACCGTGGCCGTGTCCAAGGTGTTCCTCTTCTTCCTGTGGCTGCGCAACAACCCGCAGGTGATGGCGTGCACCACGAAGCGGGTTCCCTACAAGGCACGGGTCGTCTCCCGCGGCAAAGTTCGCTACGTCACCAAGTACCGCGTCGTGAAGAGCAAGGCATGTAACACCAAGAAGGTGACCAAGAAGGCAACCGTCAAGAAGGTGACCGCCAAGCGGCGCTGAGTTTCGTCGCCTCACCAGACTTGCTTCGGAGCCGCCTTCGGGCGGCTCCGTCGCGTCTCGACGGATCTTCCCCGTCCGATTCTCGACGCATGTCCGGGCCGTGCAGTACCGTTTCCGATGTTGCAGGCCCGTCGACTGGGGTGGCGGGTTGAGGGAGGAAATCACCGTGAAGAGCATGCGGAACCGACTCGCGGCAATCGCGATCGTCATCGCCACCATCGCCGGTGGCATGTACCTGACCGCCGGCACCCCCGCAGGCGCGGATTCCGTCGATTACGTGTGCACCGGCACCAACAACGACGTCGCCGTGAAGTGGTGGCAGCTCTCCTACGGATATGTGTGGAACGGCAGCGCCTATGTGAAGGCGTACAAGAACTACACGACCGCCGGCTTCATGTCGCAGCTCGGCAGCATGATCAACGCGATCCAGCCCGGCGGCTTCATCGTGAACCCCACGCTCACGAGTGACGTCACGATCACCGCACCGCCGACGGTCGCCCAGGGTGGAACGGTCAACCCGACCCTCGAGGCAACCCTCACGCTTCCCGACAACCTCGTCGCCGACGCCAGCCAGTACCTGGGTGTCGATCACGTGCTCCTGAGCAACTCGACGCTGTCGCTCAATGCCACCCAGACCACACCGGGTTCGGTCACGAGCAGCATCCCCAACCAGAGCATCCCGCTCGTGCTCGGCACGTCGATCACCGCGACGGCGTCGGGTCCGTTGACCGCGACGGGGACGGGCCTCGCGCTCTACAGCCCGGGCCAGGCACACGTCGAACTCCTCGTCGATCCTGTCCAGTACCCCAAGGGCAAGTACATCACCAACATCAACTTCAACGGCACGAACCTCAGCACCGACTTCTACGTCTACGGGCTGCGCTTCAACTGCGCTCCGCAGATCGGTGCGCTCGCCTTCACCCAGATCACCGGTGGAGGGCCGACGACCACCACCACGACCACGAGCTCAACGACCACCACCACAGCGGCGCCGACCACCACCACCACGACCACGAGCTCAACGACCACCACCACAGCGGCGCCGACCACCACCACGACAACGACGGCACCGACCACCACGACCACGCTCGCTCCGGGGAGCGCTGATGTCGCCAACATCGTGGTCAGCGGGATGGGCTACTCGAACAACGCGGCGCTGAGCTCCGGTGGATTCACGGTGAAGCCAGGCGTCTCGGTCACCGGCGGCGGAACCCTCCCCGGCAAGAACGGCGGCACGGCAACCGTCCGGGTCGACGTCAAGCAGTTCCTCTTCTGGAGCTTCGGAACGGTCACGGTCGCCGACCCCAACGCTGGGCTGCCGTCGACAACCGGTTATGTGTTCTTCGGTCCGTCACCTTCACGGGTCGTGACCGGGTCGGGCTTCACCACGGTGAACAACCAGTTCAAGAGCTACACGGTCCGCCTCGGCATCAGCCAGGCACAGGCCGGTTGATCCTGTGGCGGGTACGCCCGCCTGCTTGAACGTCACGAGCGAGCCCCGGCCAGCGGCCGGGGTTCGCTTTTGCGCCTCGCCGCAGGGTCGCGGGAAGCTGTGATGTCATGCAATCCGGCCCCATGTCATCCGCGGCCGCGCCTCGACCGGGCCCGGACGACCCACTGCGCATCGCGTATCTGACCTATCGCGGCAAACCGCACGTCGGCGGCCAGGGCGTCTACACCCGGCACTTGACCAAGGCACTCGTCGATCTCGGCCACCACGTTGAGGTCCTCTCCGGCCAGCCGTACCCGATCGTCGACGAGCGGGTACCGCTCATCGAGCTGCCGAGCCTCGACATCTACAACGACTACTTCCCGATGCGGATGCCTGGCATCTGGGAGCTCAAGACGTGGATGGACTTTGCGGAGGTCACCGCGTTCAGCACCGGCACCTTCCCCGAACCGCTCGCCTTCTCGCTGCGGGCCTGGGATCACCTGCGCCACCGCGTGAACGAGTTCGACCTGGTCCACGACAACCAGTGCCTCGGCTACGGCCTGCTCGCGATCGAGCGTTCGGGCCTCCCGGTGCTCGGCACGGTTCACCACCCGATCACCATCGACCGGCGTATCGAGATCGAGCACGCCGAGACGCTCTACGGACGGCTCTCCAAGGCCCGGTGGTACGCCTTCACCAAGATGCAGACGCGCGTCGCCCGACGGCTGCGTCGCATCATCACCGTGTCGCAGAACTCCTACGCCGACATCTGCCGCACCCACCACGTGTCGCCCGAGCGTCTCCACGTCGTGCCCGTCGGGGTCGACCCCGACCTGTTCCGGCCGATGCCCGAGATCACACGCGATCCCAACCTCATCATCTCCACCGCGTCGGCCGACGTCGCGATGAAGGGTCAGCGCTACCTGCTCGAGGCGCTCGCCAAGCTCCGGACGGAACGTCCCGACCTTCGCCTCATCCTGATCGGCCGCCTCAAGGAGGGTTCGGCCGCGGCACGGACCATCGAGCAGCTCGGCCTTCACGACGCCGTTGAGTTCGTGTCCGGCGTCACCGACGAGCACATCGTCGAGCTGTACAACCGCTCCGCCGCAGCGGTCGTGCCGTCGCTGTACGAGGGATTCTCGCTCCCGGCGATCGAGGCGATGAGCACCGGCTGCCCGCTGGTCGCCACCACCGGTGGCGCGTTGCCCGAGGTCACCGGCAACGACGGAGAAACCTGTCTGGCCGTTGCCCCCGCCGACAGCGGGGCCCTCGCCGCCGGCATCGAGCGCGCGCTCGACCAGCCGGAGGCCGCAGTCCGAATCGGAGCGGCGGGACGCGAGCGAGTCATCACTCGCTGGAGTTGGCGGCATACTGCGGTCCGCACCGTCGAGCACTATCGGGCACTCCTCGCCGAGAGCTCGCCGGCCTGATGCCCCTCATGTCCCGCTGCTACGCCGAGATCGAGCCACCCATGCCGACCCGCTCATGCTGACCGTCGACTACGACCTGCTCGGCCTCCAGCCTGGCGAGCTCGTGTTGGACATGGGCGCCGGCGCCGGACGCCACGCGTTCGAGTGCCTTCGGCGAGGCGCCCGCACCGTCGCGCTGGACTACTCCTACGACGAACTGAAGACGGTCCGCGACCTCTTCTGGGCCATGGGCGAAGCCGATGAGGTCGGCGAGGGCGGCGCGGCGCTCGCCGTGCGTGGCGATGCGCTCCACCTTCCGTTCCCCGACGGCACCTTCGACCGGATCATCTGCTCCGAGGTGTTGGAGCACATCAGCGACGACATCGGGGCGATCGCCGAGCTCACCCGGGTCCTCGCACCGGGCGGCACCATCGCCGTCACCGTTCCGTCGTGGCTCCCCGAGAAGCTCTGCTGGTGGTTGTCCGCCGAGTATCACGCACCGCTCGCGACCGGCGGGCACGTTCGGATTTACACCGAAGAGCTCCTGCGCAGCCGGCTGGGCGACGCGGGTCTCGAACCGGGCGAGTCACATCGCGCCCACGCGTTGCACTCGCCGTACTGGTGGCTCCGCTGCGCCGTCGGACCGACCAACGACCACCACCCGCTCGTGAAGGCGTATCACCGCCTGCTCGTGTGGGACATCGCCAAGGCACCCTTCGCCACACGCTTCACCGAGCGCATGTTGAACCCGGTGTTGGGCAAGAGCGTGGTGGTCTACTCGTCCAAGCCGTCTGCCCCCCGTGAGGAGGATCGCCGTGTGGCTGCGTGATGTCCGTCACGGCGACACCGTCGTGGTCACCGCTGCGAGTCTGCAGCGCACCGTCGAACACATCGCCGAAGTCCAGTTGCCGAACGGGATGGTCCCGTGGTTTCCCGGCGGTCACGCAGACCCGTGGAACCACAACGAGGCACTCATGGCGCTGTCGCTCGGCGGCCACCGAGCCGCGGCCGAACGAGGATTCGAATGGCTGCGCTCCATGCAGCGCCCCGACGGCAGCTGGCACCAGTACTACCTGGCCGATCGCGTCGAGCAGGACAAGCTCGACGCCAACTGTGTCGCCTATGTGGCCGCCGCCGTCTGGCATCACTGGCTGCTCTTCGGCGACCGCGGGTTCCTCGAGGAGATGTGGCCGACCGTCGACGCGGCGGTTGAGTTCGTCCTCGCGCTCCAGACCCCTCGTGGCGAGATCATCTGGGCACGCCACGCCGACGGCACGCCGTGGTCCTTCGCGCTGCTGACCGGTTCTTCCTCGATGTGCCACGCGCTGCGCTGCGCGATCGCGATCGCTGCGGTCCTCGGCCACGATCGTCCCGAGTGGGAACTGTCGACGAGTCGTCTCGCCCGGGTCATCCGCGAGGAGCCCGACGCGTTCGCCCCGAAACACCGTTGGGCGATGGACTGGTACTACCCCGTGCTGTGCGGCGTGATCGACGGCGACGAGGGTCGCAGTCGGCTCGCTGATCGCTTCGACGCCTTCGTCATGGAGGGCAAGGGTGTCCGCTGCGTCGCGGATCGCCCGTGGGTCACCGCCGCGGAGACGTGTGAAGCGATGATGGCTCACCTCGCCATCGGCGAGATCGAGCGTGCCCACCAGCTCTTCGCCTGGGCACAGACGCTCCGCGAGCCCGACGGGCGGTACTGGACGGGGATCGTGTATCCGGAGGAGGTTCACTTCCCCGGCAACGAGCAGTCCACCTACACCGCCGCGGCCGTCGTGCTCGCCGCCGACGCACTCGAGGCCGCGAGCCCTGCGAGCGGGCTCTTCGTCCGCCACGACGAGCTCCCCCAGCTCATCGACACCCACACTGCCGACCAAGCGGGCGCAACCCGCGACCACGCCGAATGAGCGGTTCCGCCGGTCGTCGGCTCGCGCGTCAGGCGCTCGGCGCCTTCGTGGTCTGCGTGGGGTTGTTGCTCGGCGTCACCGTGCTCGGCGCCCCGGCGACCTCGGCGCAAGAGGCCCCCAACGAGCCACAGGTCGAGGTGCCCCACATCATCCCCCGGCCCAACTCGGGGGCAGAGCCCAAGGCGGCGACCGACCGCGGCGGATGGGTGCAGGAGGCGATCTTCTTCAGCATCTGTGGGGCCATCCTCTTCATCGCCCTGCTCGTCTTCCTGGAGTCGCGACGCAAGCTGCGTGCCCGGGCGGAGGCCGAAGCCAAGGCCGCCGAGGTCGCTCAGCAGCGTTCGAGCACCCGGAGTGAGCCGGTCGCCGAGACGTCGGCGAAGGCCCCCGACTCCAACGCTCGGCAGTAGATCTCGTACGGAGGCCTGCCGCCGTCGGCCGGATCCGGGAACACGTCGTGGATCGCCAGGAGCCCACCCGGGGCCACCCGCGGCGTCCAGATCTCGTAGTCGCGGTGCGCCGGTTCGGAGCCGTGCCCGCCGTCGATGAACAACAGTGCGAGCGGCGTCGTCCACACGGCGCCAACCGTCGGGGAGTCGCCGACGACGGCAACCACCGACGCTTCAATGCCAGCGTTGAACACCGTCCGCCGGAAGTTGGGCAACGTGTCCATCCGCCCCGTCTCGGGATCCACCAGATCGGGTTCGTGCCACTCCCAGCCAGCCTGGTTCTCCTCCGAGCCGCGGTGATGGTCCAGGGCGAAGAGCACCCGCCCGGCGCGCTGCGCGGCGGCGCCGAGGTAGATCGCCGACTTCCCGCAGTACGAACCGATCTCCAACAGCGGCGCTTGGGCAACCCGCTCGATCGCGTCGCAGGCGGCGGCGTAGAGCGCGAGCCCCTCGTCGGGGGGCATGAACCCGCGAGCGGCCTCGGCCGCCGTACGCAACGCCGGGCTCATGGTCGCGCCGGCGACCTCCGCGGGATCGGTCATCAGATCGGAAAGTCGGCGTGGAGTTCGGCCGCTTCCTCGGCGGTGGGTTCCTCGCCGCCGTGGGTCACCTTGAAGAGCCACCTGTCGAGAATCAGGTACCGGCCGACCCACACCATGCCGAAACCGAGGCACTGCGCGAAGAACACACAGATGGCCTGCACGAGGTGGTCGCTGCCGCGGGTCATGTGTTCGACCACCGCGGTCAGCACGGTCGCGAGGGTGACACCGAGCATGGCTGCCACCCAGAACACCACCACCTGGGTGTGGAGGTTCTCGCGGCTGGTGTCCCGCCACACAAACCGCTTGTTGGCGAAGAAGTTCGGCAGGGTGAGGATCGCTGCGGAGATCACCGATGCGGCGGTGAAGTTCGCTTCGCCGCGACGGTTGTGCATGAACAGCGCGATGACTTGGATCACGACTTGGCCGAGCGGGACGAATACCAGGGCGACGCCGACGTAGCGGAGTTGCTTTCGGCCCTCGTCGGACTTCGCATGCTCAACAAGCCCGGAGGGACTGAGCTTCATATGACCGCGCAGCCTACCGGGGGACATCCCGTCGATCCGAACGCCGTCGCGGTATCCGCTCCGGCACTCGATCAGCGTGCGGCGCGTGAGCGACGCGACGCTCGGGGAGAATGAGCGGATGGACCAGCCCGCCGTCGACCGGCTCATCGCGCTGTTGGACCTCGAGGTGATCGAGGTGAACATCTTCCGAGGCCGCTCCCCTGACGACATCCGCCAGCGCGTCTTCGGGGGACAAGTCGCCGGTCAGGCCCTCGTCGCCGCCACCCGAACCGTCGACGCCGACTTCGCGGTCCACTCGCTCCACTCCTATTTCCTGCGACCCGGTGACCCGACCGCACCCATCCTCTACGAGGTCGACCGGACCCGCGACGGGCACACCTTCGTGACCCGCCGGGTACTCGCGATTCAGCACGGAGCCGCCATCTTCGGCCTCTCCGCGAGTTTCCATCTGCCGGAGACGGGATTCGATCACCAGATGCCGATGCCGGAGGGCCTCCCCGAACCCGAGTCGCTCCCGGACTTCGCGACCCGGATGGAACCGTGGAAGGACGTGCTCGGCGAGTGGTACACCCGCCCCCGCCCGATCGACACCCGGTACTGCGACTGGCATGCGCCCGACGACCGGCGATCCCATTCGATGTTCCAGAACGTGTGGTTCCGCGCCGACGGCACCCTGCCCGACGATCCGGTCCTCCACGCCGTGGTCGCCACGTATGCGTCGGACATGACGGTGCTCGACACGTCGCTTCAGCCCCACGGCGGCTCGGGTCTCGGCGACATCTTCATGGCGAGCCTGGACCACGCGATGTGGTTCCACCGGCCGTTCCGCGCCGACGAGTGGTTGCTGTACGCGCAAGATTCGCCTTCTGCCTCCGGCGGGCGTGGTCTCGGCCGGGGACTGATGTTCACGCGGGACGGCAAGCTCGCCGTCTCGGTGGTCCAAGAAGGCCTCATCCGTCCGGCGAGGACCTGCTGATGCGCCGCCGCGGTCGGAGCAGCCGCCTCGCCGCCGGGGCGGTGGCGCTCGTCACGATCACGGTCCCGCTCGCGTGCGCGGATCACGACCAGACCGCCCGGACCTCCGGCGGCGGAGCCGACGTTTCCTCCACCGACGCGTCGCCGTCCGACGACGCGACTCCCCACGGCGAGGCTCCCGCGGCGACGTTCCGGGAGGTCGGCCGAGCTGACGAACCCGTTGACCTGGTGGCCGTCCCTGGCACCGACGTCGTCCTCGTGGCCGAGCGCGCTGGACGCGTCGTGGCCTACCACGCGTCGGGATCCGGGTTGCGGGCCGCCTCGTCGTCACCGGTGCTCGATCTCCGCGAACGCATCGTGAGCGACAACTCCGAACAAGGACTGTTGGGTCTCGCCGTCAGCCACGACGGGTCCTCACTGTTCGTCGACTACACCAAACGCGGCGGCTCGTCGGCGACCACCATCGTCGAGCGTTACGCCCTCCACGGCACCACCGTCGATCGATCCTCGGGCGAGACGCTCCTGCAGGTTCGTCAGCCGTACGACAACCACAACGGTGGCTCGCTCGTGGTCGGCCCCGACGGCGCGCTCTATGTGGGGATGGGCGACGGCGGCGACCAGGGGGACCCCCAAGACCGTGCGCAGGACCCCGACGGAAGCTTCGGACGGATCCTCCGGATTGCCCTCGATGGATCCAAACCGACGACGTGGGCGATGGGGCTCCGGAACCCGTGGCGTTTCAGCATCGACCCGGCGACCGGCGACTTGTGGATCGGCGACGTCGGCGGCAGCGAACGCGAGGAGGTCGATCGCCTCGAAGGGTCCGGGCCCTCGAGCATCGGTGGACGCGGAGCGAACCTGGGCTGGTCACGACGCGAAGGCACGATCACCCCGGACGACGACGAGGGCGGCCGTGGCGACCCGTCACGTTTCGTGCCGCCGGTCTACGACTACTCGCACGACGCCGATCGCTGCAGCATCGTGGGCGGCGATGTGGTGCGCTCCCCCAGCGGCGGGTCGCTCCAGGGTCACTACCTGTTCGGCGACTTCTGCTCGGGCGAGGTGTGGGCGCTCGATCCCGCCACCGCTGCGGTCTCCCCGCTCGGCAAGGTCGCTCAGCTCAGCTCGTTCGGGCTCGACAACGCCGGCCGGTACTACGCGCTCAGCCTTGACGGCGGGATCTACCGGATCGATAGGGCCTGAGTGCCGGGCGGCGAATCAGTCGGTCGCCGGATGCTCGTAGCGATAGATGTTCGTCTCCCGAGCGACGAAGCCGATGCGCTGGTAGAGACGGTTCGCCGCCTCTCGACTGGGTCGTGACGTCAGATCGATCGACCGCGCGCCGAGGCGGTCGGCGAGATCGATCGCGAACCGGTTCAACGCCTCACCGACGCCCCCACCCCGGGCCGACTGGTCGACGACCACGTCCTCGATCCAGGCGCGGACACCCGTCGGAATCCGGAACACCACCAGGCTGAGCGACCCGACGATCCGGCCGTCGTCGTCTCGGGCCGCCAATACGTGGGTCGAGTCGCTCTGGATCATCTCGATCAATTCGTCGCGCTGCAACGGGGGCGCCGACGACGACAGTTGCGGCAGCAGCCGCCCGAAGGCTTCGAGGACCTCATCGGTCGCGTCGGCCGGATCGGTGAGTTCGGAGACTTCGGTCATCCGGCCAACGCTAGGCGGGTGGCGGCGCGCCCCGGGAGCGACCGCGGCGGTGGGAAGCGCCGGCCGCGCCGATACGGTGACACGGTGACGCACCTCATCTGGGAACGGCGCCCGACGCTGCACCAACCCGTGATGATCGTCGCGTTCGAGGGCTGGAACGACGCCGCGCAGGCCGCCACCCAGGCGATCGAGGCGCTCGCCGAACAGTGGAACGGCACGTCGTTCGCCTCGATCGACCCCGAGGAATTCTACGACTTCACCACCTCACGGCCCGAGGTGCGCCTCGAAGGTGACGAGCGGCGCATCGAGTGGCCGACCAACGTGCTGTACGAAGCCCACGCCACCGGCCCCCTCGACCTCGTGTTGGTCCGCGGTGTCGAGCCCCAGTTGCGGTGGCGGACCTTCGCGAATCAGATCGCTGATGTCGCCGTCGCGCTCCGCGCCCGTCTCGTGCTCAGCCTCGGGGCGCTGCTCGCCGAGGTTCCTCACAGCCGACCGACGACCGTCTTCGGCACCAGCGACGACCGCCACGTCCTCGAGGCGCTCAGCCTCGAGCCTTCACGCTACGAAGGCCCGACGGGGATCGTCGGCGTCCTGCTCGACGAGTGCCGGCGCCGGGGCGTCAACGGCGCGTCGCTGTGGGCCGCGGTGCCGTCCTACATCGCGGCCGCTCCCTCACCCAAGGCCGCAATGGCACTCGTCGACCGTGTGGGCCGCCTGTTGGGGATTCCCGTGTCGCTCGATCAACTCACCGATGCCGCGACCGACTACGAACGGCAGATCTCCGAGTTGGTCGCCGAGGATCCCGAAACCTCGAACTACGTGCGGCACCTCGAGGAACGCGCCGACGAGCAGGCCGCTCCGGTCGGCGGGGAGGAAGAGGTGGACCGCCTCGTTGCCGAGGTGGAGCGCTTTCTCCGCGAGCAGTGACGAACCGCCCCGAGCGCGCCCCTCACGCTGGCACGCCGACGGGCGGTCGGCGTGCTTCGCTGACGCCGGTCGCCTACGCCGCTTGAGGCGGCCGTGGCTCGAGGCGACGAACCCATCGGCGTTGCCAGGGCGTCTCCACGGCGCGGGGGTGGTAGCGGCGGCGGACCCAACCGACCGCCTCGCGTGGTGCCACACCCGCCATCACCGCGAGCGTCGCCAAGGCGAGGCCCGTCCGGCCGACGCCACCGCTGCAGGCGACCTCCACCCGCTCGCCGTGTGAACGACCGTGTGCCTCCGCCAGCGCGTCGAGGGCCGCTGCGGTGTCCCGCGGGCAGCGGAAGTCGGGACAATCGATCCAACGGAACGGCCAATCGAGATCCTCGGGTGGCGCCGCCAACAGGTACACACCGAAGTCGGGGCTCGGCCCCGACGGCAGGCCGTAGCGCAGGCCGCGGCCGCGGACGACCGACCCGTCGGGCAGGCGCAGCACGTGTCGGGAATCCTCGACCCAGGTCGTCACCGGCGCTCGTTGCCTTCCGCAGCCACCGGAGCCGAACCGTAGCCGTCGCGCGCGACTGACAGAATCGTGCCATGAGTGTCCGTGAGGACTGTCGCCACTACTCGAGTCGAACCGTCCGCGATGAGGTCGTGCAGCGCTGCCGGGTCGACGCGAACGAGGTGATGCCGTTCGCTTGTCCCGAGGGGTGCCTGTTCTTCGAACCGCGCACCCTCAGCGACACCGGCTGGAGCGACGCCACTCCGCCCGAACGCTGAGCTCACTCGCGACGGCGGCGTTCCAGATGCACCATTGCCTTCGCCGCTCCCCACACCATTGCCGCCTCACCGACGTCTTCGCCCACGTCCGCCCATGAGGCCGGTGCGATCCCGAAGGGGTCGTCGGAGTCCCCGGAGCGGTCGTTCGCTGCGGTGCGATCACCCACGCCAGGTCGGGCTTGGAGGCCGGCCTCCACGAGTGCAGCGGTGAGCAACGGCACCGATGCCCGGAGCAGTTGCAACGGGGTTGCTCGCTGGTCGTCGATATCACGGTCGACGAGGTGGCGCAGCGACCCGATGACCTCGGCTCGGAAGGCGGCTGCGGTCGCGGTGGCGGTCGCCGCCGACTGCGGTGCCCGCGAGATGAGCGCCCGCTCTGCCCACCCTCCCAGCGACCGCTCCGCGGCGGCCACGAATCGGTCGCCTGCCGCGCGGAGGAACTCGTCAGGGTCGTCGCGATCGGTCACGATTTGGGAGGCTACGACCATGCGGATCCGCGCCATCGCCGTGTTCGAAAGCGTGATCTACCACTGCTACCTGACCGACGCCGCGAACCCGACACGACCCACACTCGAGGTCGATGCAGTACTGCGGCCCGGCGACGCGGATGACGGCCCCCTGCTGCTGCCGGTGCCGACGTTCATGGCGCTGCTGGGCGGCCCGGAGCCGGCCCGGCCGATTCTGCGCGAGATGGCGCGGCGCGGCCGGATCGTGACCCGTCAGCACGTCGCGCACCTGACGTTCCCAACGTGGGTCACCGTCGCCGAGGAGGAGACCGGACGCTGAGTGGCCGGGTCGGTACGATCGGCCGTCGTGTCGGGACGCGTGTGGAGTCGAGCAGCGGTTGCCGCCGTGATGGTCCTCGGATCGGTCGCATCCGCCTGCGACGACGGCGGCAACGCCCCGGTGCTCGCCACGACAACCACCACCGCGGCGCCAACGGCCATCGCGAAGGACCTCGCCGGCCTCATCGGGACCGCCCCCCGTGTCGATATGGACTCCGCGCTGCGGGCACGCATCGACGCCCTGGACTCGACCCTCGATGCCGATACCCCCGCTGCGGCACGCCCCTACGACGCGACGATCATCGCTGTCCTGGCGGCGGAGGTCGCCCGGGTCGACTCACCCGCACGGATCGCCGCGAACATCTCGGGCATCACTCACGACGGTGACGCCTGCTTCTCCTACGACTCGTGCCGTGATCTCACCGACACCGGGGTGGACATCGACTACAACGGCCCCAGCGGCGACATCGACCTGCTCGGCGACGGACAATCCGGCGACGGCACGTTCGCGGTCTGGCAGGTCAACGCCGCCGGTGTGCTCACCCAGATTTCGACCGAGTCGGCCGACGTGACACCGCCAACCCAGCAGAATCCCGTTCCCGATCCGGCGTCGGGCCCGCGAGCCGACGGGCGGCTGGTGATCGGCATGGTGCTGCCCTCCTCGGGACCTCAGGAGTCAGTCGCCGCCGCGGCACGAGCCGGGATCCGTGCGGCCGTCAACGAGGTGAACAGCAACGGAGGGGCGCTCGGCCGACCCGTTCAGCTGGTGCTCGGCGACGCCGGCGACGGCAGCGACGAGCAACTCGACGCAGCGGTGAGGGTCGTCCTCGACGCCGGGGCGGACGTGGTCATCGGCGGGCTGGAGTCGTCGGACACCTCACGCCTCGTCGAGTCGGTGGTCGGCGCCGGGGTGGTGCTCATCTCCCCGGGCCAACCCACCATCGTCACGTCGCCCCGCGCCCGCTCCGGGCTGTTCTTCCGGATGACGCCACCCGCGACGATCCAGGCGCGGGCGCTCGCCGCAGCGGTCGCCGACGACGGCCACACGGCGACGGTCGTGATCCACACGGCGGATGCCGACGGCCTCACCATGCTGGCCGCCTACACGGCCGGCTTCGAGGCGGTCGACGGACGGGTCGCCGCAGCGGTCGGGGTCAGCCCGACGGGCACCGATGCAGCCACGGCCGCCGATGCGGCGATCGCCGCGCAACCCCAGGCGATCGCGATCATTGCGCCCGACCTCGCGACCGCGGCGGTGCTGCGTGAGCTTCGGGCACGGGCACACAGCCCATCGGACGTCCCGACCTTCGTCGCGAACCTCGGCCCGGCGTTGTTGGCTGCCGCGCACTGAGCAGCGCCCGGCACCGCGCCACGAGCGACCTCAGCCGACCCCGAGCTCGTCCAGGGCGGTCGCGATGTCGGTGATCATGCCGACGTAAAAGGGCCCGAACTCGGCGTAACGGGCTGACGCCTCGTCGAAGCGCAGCGTGTACACGACGGACTTCACGTCGTCGGGCCGCTCGGCGAACAGCGTGACGCCCCACTCGTACTCGTCGAGGCCCGTCGAGCCGGTGACGACCTGCAGGACCCGACCGGAGAACTTTCGTCCCGACATGCCGTGTTCGTACATCAACTCCTTGCGACGCTCGAAGTCGAGCTCGTACCAGTTCTGGTCGATGTTGCGGCGCTTGGACATCGGGTAGAAGCAGAACACCGGCTTTCCGGCGGGAGGGAGCTGCGGGTTGAGGCGGGCCTCGCGCAGCTGCTCGGGCGGGTCGGGGTTGTACTCGGACAGTTCGGTCAGCGAGACGTAGCTCGACACCAACGTGAGGCCCGCGGCGCTCATCGCCGTTTGGAATCGACGCAGCCGCCACTGATCGGGGCCGAGGGCCATCGTGGCCAGATCCGCCTTATGGCCGAGGATGACCGAGGTCACCACCTGATCACCGGCCGCAGTCGCGGCGTCCACCGCGGCCGCCACCGCGGCGGCATCGACATCGGCCCCCACGCGCCAGAACAGGTGGGTGACTGCAAGGCCGATGGACGGAGTGGAGGGTTCGGGCATGCGGCGAGTCTACGAAGCCGCTCGGCTCAGTCGGCCACGACGAAGCGCACCAGCACCACCAGCAGTACCACCACAAGCTGGAGGTAGCTCAGGAACAACGCTGCCGAGGCCATCCCCGACCCGGTGGAGTTCCGTGTCTGTCTGGCATGGGCCTGCGCGGCGTGGCCGAACCCGATGCCGAGGGGGAAGATCGGCAGGAGGAACGTGCATCCCCATGCGGCGACGGCGAACCAGTTCACATCGGCGACCCGCCACACGACCGAACCGACCGCCTTGTCGTAGAGGGTTTGGCGCTTGGGGTCGACGAGACTCCAGCCCACCGGCAGGAGCATCAGCACGGTGACCACGACGACCCACAGCATGATCAACGAAGCGTGCAGATCGCCGTCTCGATCCGCCAGCACCAACACCACGGTCGCGGCGATCGCCGGAACAACCTGGAACACGCCGGCGAGGATCGCCCGCCAGACCGCCAGGCCCGGGCCGAGGATTCCCTCGGTGTGACCATCCGCGATGCGCAGGCCCATCTGGCCCATCCCCCACGTGTGGCCGTCGCGGCCCATCGCCCGCGGAATCACCCGGTACCAGACGATGAGGTTCACGACGACGTTGCCGATGAGCAGGCCCCACAACATCGTCGGCGACGTTGAACACCGCTCGAAGACGTACTGGCCGACGCGGAATCGGTCGCAGGTCTTCAGGCCGCTCCCCAGGACGATCGTCACGATGAAGAAGATCAGGTTGACGATCGCGGTGCAGAGGTTCACGAGCACGCCGTCCGCGTGGAGGCCCCAGAAGCGCCGCCAGAACCCGGCGTAGGCAACCGGCTGCGACGCGCCGTACGCCTGCCAGGCAGCCGACGGCGACGGTGACGCCCACTGCTGTGCCGCCGGATCACCCCAGCCCCCGGGCTGTTGTGCCCACGGGTCGTGGGGCGACGGCGCGGCGGGAACGGGCTGGGGCGTACCCCAGCCGCTCGGGGCGCTCCCCCAACCGCCGTCGCCAGGCTCACCCCAGGCACCCGACGAGGTCGGGCCCCACGGCGGAGGAGGCGGCTGACTCACGCAGTCACGGTATCGGAGTGCTCGGCCGCTGGAGCGGACGCGGGCGGGCGGCGGCGCGGAGGTCCCAGACGCGCCGAAGGGGCCCCGCAGGGCCCCTTCGGTCGGTGTGAACGAGAGCCGAGGCTCAGAAGTCCATGTCGCCCATCCCGGCGCCAGCAGCGGCACCGGCCTTCTTCTCGGGGGCGTCGGTGATGACCGCCTCGGTGGTGAGGAACAGCGCCGCGATCGACGCCGCGTTCTGCAACGCCGAGCGGGTCACCTTGGCGGCGTCGATGATGCCGGCCTTGACCAGGTCCTCGTACTCGCCGGTGGCCGCGTTCAGGCCTTCGGCCGGGTTCGCCAACGAGCGCACCTTCTCGACGACCACGCCGCCCTCGAGGCCGGCGTTCTCGGCGATCTGCTTGATCGGGCCCTCGAGGGCACGCAGCACGATGCGGGCGCCGGTGGCCTCCTCAGCGTCGGACATCTTGTCGAGGACGCCCTGCACGCCGGTCTGCGCACGGAGCAGCGTGACGCCGCCACCGGCGACGACACCCTCCTCGATGGCGGCCTTGGTGGTGGACACCGCGTCTTCGATGCGGTGCTTCTTCTCCTTCAGTTCCACCTCGGTGGCCGCGCCGACCTTGAGCACCGCAACACCACCGGAGAGCTTCGCGAGGCGCTCCTGGAGCTTCTCGCGGTCGTAGTCGGAATCGGTGTTGTCGATCTCGGCCTTGATCTGGGCGATGCGACCGTCGATGTCCTCCTTGGAGCCGGCACCCGAGACGATCGTGGTCTCGTCCTTGGTAACGATGACCTTCTCGGCCTGGCCCAACAGGGTGAGGTCGACGTTCTCGAGCTTGAGGCCGATCTCCTCGGAGACCACCTGACCGCCGGTGAGGATGGCCATATCGGCGAGCATCGCCTTGCGGCGCTCACCGAAGCCGGGGGCCTTGATGGCGACCGAGTTGAAGGTGCCGCGGATCTTGTTGACCACGAGGGTGGCGAGGGCCTCGCCCTCGACGTCTTCGGCAATGATCACGAGCGGCTTGCCCGTCTGCATGATCTTCTCGAGCACCGGCACGAGATCGCGAACCGCGGTGATCTTCGAGGAGACGAACAGGATGTAGGGGTTGTCGAGGACGGCTTCCTGACGATCCGCGTCGGTGACGAAGTACGGCGCCAGGTAGCCCTTGTCGAAGCGCATACCCTCGGCGAACTCCAGCTCGATGCCGAAGGTGTGGGACTCCTCGACGGTGATCACGCCGTCCTTGCCGACCTTGTCGATCGCCTCGGAGATGGTGGCGCCGATCTCCGCGTCGGCCGAGGAGATGCCCGCGACCTGAGCGATCTGCTCTTTCGAGTCGATCTCGATGGCGACGTCGCGGATCGCCGCGACCGCAGCCTCGACGGCCTGCTCGATCCCCCGCTTGATGGCGATCGGGTTGGCGCCTGCGGCGAGGTTGCGGAGGCCTTCGCGTACGAGCGACCAGGCGAGCACCGTCGCCGTGGTGGTGCCGTCACCGGCGACGTCGTCGGTCTTCTTGGCGACCTCCTTGACGAGCGAGGCGCCGATGTTCTCGTAGGGGTCCTCGAGCTCGATCTCCTTCGCGATCGAGACGCCGTCGTTGGTGATGGTCGGTGCGCCCCACTTCTTGGAGAGCACGACGTTGCGGCCCTTGGGGCCGAGGGTGACGCGCACGGCGTCGGCGAGCTGGTTCATGCCGGACTCGAGCTTGCGGCGAGCGTCCTCGTCGAAGGTGATGACTTTGGCCATGGGTCCCTTCCAGTTTGCTGGGAGCGTGAATGGTGCTGGCACTCGCGGGTGCCGAGTGCTGACAGTTCTAGCACTCAACGACAGCGAGTGCTAACCACGGGCACGAGGACTCCGGTCGGGCGGGCGACGTACTGGCAGAAACTTGACCGCTCGGTCAAGATGTCCTCGTGGCAACGGTGGTGATCGTCGGCGCCGGAGTCGGGGGATTGAGCGCCGCGCTGTGTCTCGGTCGCGCCGGCCATCAAGTCACGATCGTCGAACGCGACGACACGCCCTTGCCGCCTGATCCCGACGCCGCCTTCCTCTGGCACCGCAGCGGCGCCCCGCAGGTCCGTCACACGCACGCGTTCCTGGCACGCCTCCGCAACCTGCTTCGCGACCGGTATCCCGACGTGCTGGCCGCGCTCCTCGAGGCCGGCGCCACCGAGATGGACTTCATCGAGATGATGCCCGAGGGGATGGACCGCACCCGGGTGGACGGCGACGAAGACCTCGTCGCGCTTTCGTGCCGCCGGACCACCTTCGAGTGGGTGCTGCGGCGCGTGGTCGCGGAAGAGCCGAACGTCGCGCTGCGTCACGGCGTCGGTGTCGCCGCACTCGTTGGCGAGGAAGCATCAGCGACGACACCGGCGCGGGTCCGTGGGGTCCGACTCGATGACGACACCGAAATCGAGGCGGACCTGGTGGTGGACGCGGGTGGACGGCGCAGCCCCGTCGTCGACCGACTTGCGGCACTCGGCGTCGAGATCGAGGAGACAACCGAGGACACGGGGATCGTCTACTACTCCCGCTTCTTCCGGCTCGCCGACGGGCGGGTGGCGCCACCGCAGCACGGACCGATCGGCGGCGACCTCGGCTATCTCAAGTACGGCGTCTTTCTCGGCGATCGGCGAACGTTCTCGATCACCCTCGCGGCGAGATCCACCGACGAGGTGCTGCGAACGCACCTGCGCGACCTCGAGACGTTCCAGCGGGTTGCCGAGCAGCTCACCGCGACTCGCCCGTACACCGAGGCAGGCCTTGCCGAGCCCATCTCCGACGTGAACGTCATGGCGCGCCTCGTGAACCGCTCACGTCGATTCACCAACGAAGCAGGCGATCCCATCGTCGAGGGCTACGTGGCACTCGGCGACGCACACACCTGCACGAACCCGCTGTACGGACGTGGTTGCAGTCTCGCGATGGTCCAGGCGCAGCTTCTCGCCGACGCCCTGTCGGCCGCCTCGGGCGATTTGTCGGAGGTCGCCCGCGACTACGAGGCGGGCTCCGCGGCCGGGATCGAGCCGTGGTACCGGGCGGCCGTCGCCCAGGACGCCGCCACCCGGGCGGACGAAGGCGGCGAGCCAGGAGGAGACGAGAACCCGTTGCGGGGACTGCTGCGGGAGGGCTTGTTGCCGCTGCTTCGCACCGACCCGACGGTGTTACGGGCGTTTCTCCGAACGTTCAATCTGTTGACGTC
>JAKOVA010000034.1 GCA_029782335.1 Actinomycetes bacterium
GGTGCGCTCTTACCGCACCGTTTCACCCTCACCTGTGCCCCTCGTCGGGGCCATCGGCGGTCTGCTTTCTGTTGCCCGATCCGCGAGGTCGCCCCCGCCTGGCTCGCGCCAGCACTCTGCCCTGTGGAGTCCCGACTTTCCTCGAGCGGCACCGGCGAACCGGAACCGACCGCGGTCACCCGACCGACTCACCAGCGCCCCCAGCCTAGGGGGCGTCCCGTGCCGCACGCTCGGCGAGGACCCGCTCCTTGGTCGGCACCCGCCAGAGAATCCAACACACGCCGAGTGCTCCCGCCGCGACCATCAGCGCGGCGACCCACCAGCGTTCGACGCGCCAGGCGCTGAAGCCGCAGGCCACCACGATCATCGACGTCGCGATCACCTTCGCTCGGCGCGGCATCCCGAGGCCGGCCCGGTGATCCGCGACGATCTGGCCGACCCCGGGGAGGCGCAGCAGCCATGCCTCGAGTCGAGGGCTCGAGTGGCTGAAACACCAGGCGGCGAGCAGCATGAAACCCGTCGTCGGCATACCCGGCACGATTGCCCCGATGATGCCGAGGCCGACGAAGATGAGCCCCCAGATCGCCCAGAGCGACCGCAGCAGTCGGCGTGCGGTGCGGGAGCGGGCCATGTCGGTCGTTCGGGGAGTGGTCGGTCGTTCGGGGAGTGGTCGGTCGTTCGGGGTGGTCGGTCGTCGGGGGTGGCCGGGGCTCGAGGGCGTTCGTCAGCTAGAAGTCGAGAGCCGACAAATCGCCGTACCAGCGTGACGCCCGATCGAGCGCCTCCCGCCAGCGGTCGCGGTCGAAGGTGCCCTCCGGTTCGATCCGGGCGGCCGGACGCCACGCCGCAGCGATGTCGTCCCATCCGCTCCACGTGCCGAGGTGCAGGCCGGCGAGATACGCCGCGCCGAGCGAGGTGGCCTCGGTCACCGGGGCGACCTCGACCGGACGAGCGCAAGCGTCGGCGAGCGCCTGACGGAAGACCGGGTTCGCGCTCATGCCGCCGTCGATGCGAAGCGTCTCGATGGAGATGGCGGCATCTGCCTCGGCCGCCTCGACGAGGTCGGCTCCTCGTTGCGCGACCCCTTCGAGCACGGCGCGGACGACCTGCGCCCGTGTAGTCCCGCGTGTCAGCCCGAACAGGGCGCCCCGTGCGCCGTAGTCCCAGCGCGGAGTTCCGAGGCCCAACTGCGCCGGTACGTAGACGACGCCATCGGTGCTGTCGCAACTCGCGGCGAGGGCGGCGGAGGCTTCGACCGAGTCGATGAGGCCGAGGTCGTCACGCAGCCACGACACGTTGGTGCCGGCGGACAGCATGATCGCTTCGAGGCCGTAGACGGCGCGTCCGTCTTGCTGCCAGCACAGCAACGGGAACGTCCCGCCGTCGTGACGCCGGGCGTCGGTGGGCGCCTCCGTCCCCAGGACCGTGTCGAGCATCCCGCCGGTGCCGAAGGTGATCTTCGTGAGGCCCGGCCGCACACAACCCTGACCGATCAGCGATGCCTGCTGGTCGCCGGCGATCCCACAGATCGGCGGAGCCCCCGCCAGCACGGACGCCTCGCCGACGGCACCCACCGAGTCGACGATGCGGCCCAACGCCGATCGGTCGATGCGCAACCGCGCCAGGATCGTGTCGTCCCAGTCGCCCGTTTCGAGGCTCACGAGGCCGGTCACCCACGCGTTCGAGGCGTCGGTGACATGGACCGTTCCACCGCTCAGTTGCCAGATCAGCCAGCTGTCGGGTGTTCCGACGCACAGGTCGCGCTCACGGGCGGGGTCCACCGCGTCGAGGATGTTCGCGACCTTGGTGGCGGTCTGGTTCGGGGCGAGGCGGAACCCCTCCGCAGCGAGCATCAGGCAGTCTCCGACGGTTCGGAGGTCCTGCCAGCTCTGGGCGGGCGCGACCGGCGCTCCGCTCGCTCGGTCCCACACGATGGTCGACGCGCGTTGGTTGGAGATCCCAATGCCCTCGACCGGCCCGGCGGCGTCGAGGGCTGCGGCGGCCAATGCGACGGCCGTCCTGGCGTACGCCGCGGCGTCGAACTCGACGAGCCCGGGCACCGGCGTGTCCGCGATCGCCTCGGCATGGCGCTCCCATGCGATGGAGCCGTCAGGGTGGACGACCACGGCGCGGATGCCGCTCGTCCCCGCATCGATCACGAGAATGGACACGCCTCGCCCCCTGTCTCGCCGGCGATGGCCGGTCAGTCCCGCAGCGCGTGCAGGCGCCGCATCCGTCGTTCGAGCATCGCGCCCAACATGCCACAGGTGGCCATCAGGAGGGCGAGATACGCGAAACCGATGAACGACCCCGCCGCCTCGCCGGAGACGAGGTGTCGGACGACACCGATGCCCTGCACGATGCAGTAGGCCAACGCGGCTGCTGCGGCGCCGTGCTGGAGGAGCCGTGCCGTGGCCATCCTCGCGGCTGCGAAGCCGGTCGCGGCGGCGAGGAAGAGATAGAGCGCCACGAACAGCATCGACTCGGAGCCACCGCGCTCGATCGTTCCCCGGTCGATGAGCCACTGCTGCCAGAGTGCCAACGGCAGGAGAAAGACACTGATCGACAGCGCCGGACGCCAGATCGCCGACCAGCGGAGCCCGCCCGAACGCGATGCGTTGCTGTCGTCGCTCACCGCGGGAAGGGGGACGGCAAGCCGAGCTTGCCCGGGTTGAGGATGCCGTTGGGGTCCAGCGCTGTCTTGAGCAAACACAGCACGTCGAACGCGTCGCCGAGCGCCTCGGCGACGAATCGGCTGCGGTGCAGGCCGACGCCGTGATGATGGCTGAGCGATCCACCCCGCTCGAGCACCGCGCGCACCCCGGCCTCCCACACCGCGGCGTGATAGGCCGTCCGCTCCTCTGGGGGCACCTTGCCGGCGAACGTGAAGTACAGGCATCCGCCGTCGACATAGGAGTGGGACTGGTGCGCGGAGACGGCGAGCGTGCCGTCGACGGATCCGATCGCCGTGAGGGTCGCTTCGTAGATCGCCGGGAGCGCGGCCCACGGGCCGGTGATCTCCATCGTGTCGACGACGATGCCGCCGGTGATCAACTCCTGGAGCGCACTTACGTCGTTACGGTGCGCGAGCCACTCGTCGAGCAGCCCGTCGTCGAGGCGGTCCGCCCCGGCCCGCTCGGCCTCGTCGCAGACCACACCGACCATCGCGTTCACCAGCGCCGGGTCGCCCTCGTCGAGGGTGAGCAGGACACATCGGGTGCCGTCGGTGCCGTAGTGACGCTTGGACTCGATGCCGTCGTAGAGGCGCAGCACCGCCGGTGTCGCGCCACGTTGCATCGATCGGCGCATCGCATCGAGGGCTGCGGCGAAGGTCGGAAAACTCCATGCCGCGCGCGCCTCGGCAGTAGGCGCCGGGTGCAACCGCAGGCGCGCCGAGGTGATGACGCCGAGGGTTCCCTCCGAACCGACGAAGAGCTGATTGAGATCGGGTCCGACGGCCTGGCGGGGAACGCCACCGGTGGTGATCCGAGTGCCGTCGGCGAGCGCGACGTCGAGGCCGACGACGATGTCTTCGATCTTGCCGTAACGCGTCGAGAGCTGACCGGCCCCACGACACGCCAGCCATCCGCCGACGGTCGCCAAGGCCATCGACTGTGGCCAGTGGCCGACGGTCACGCCGTGCTCGCGGCGGAGCGTGTCCTCGAGATGGTCACCGAAGGTGCCTGCCGCGACGTCGAGCACCATCGACGTGGTGTCGACGTCGATGATCCCCTCGATCCCGCACATGTCGAGGACGACCCCGCCGTAGATCGGGATCGAGCCGCCCAGCACCCCCGAACGGCCACCCGCCGCGGTGAGCGGGATGCGAGCCTCGTTGCAGACGGCGAGGACCGCCGCGACCTGCTCTGGGTCGTCGGGCCGGCAGACGGCGCCGGCGATCGCGGGAATCTGGTCGTCACGTGCCCAGATCATCGCGAGCGGCCACCAGTCGCGGCTCGCTGCGACCCGGGCCTCGTCGTCGGTCGACACCGTTGCACACACGTCGCGGAGCCGGGCCACGACGTCGTCGC
>JAKOVA010000035.1 GCA_029782335.1 Actinomycetes bacterium
TTCCGAACTTTGGGTCGAGCGTCCCGAGTTCGGGCGCGAGGACCCAAAGTTCGGGTGGGTACGTACGCTGGGGGCGCCATGAGTGACGAACGTCGAGTCTCCTTCGCACGCTCCGGCGGCATCACGCTGCGAGTCGGGAAGACCCCCGTCACGCTCAACTGGACCTTCCTCCTGCTCGCCGTCTTCTACATCATCGCCCTCGGGCGACCGTGGGAGTACGGCCTGATGTTCGCCGGGGTCGCGCTGGTCGGGATTATCTGGCACGAGGCCGGGCACGCCATCGCGTTCCGCCTCATCGGTCGGCGCTCGCGAATCATCGTCCACGGCATCGGCGGGGTCACGATCAGCGAAGACCAACGCCCGATGCACAACGGCGAAGGTGCCGGGGTGGCGCTGGCGGGACCGCTCGTCGGCATCGTGGTCGGCCTCATCGCCCTGTGGCTCCGGCTCCACGATGTCGGCGCGCACGCCACCTGGAGTTGGGTCCTGCTCAACGACATCATCTTCGTGAACCTCGGTTGGGGGTTGTTGAACCTCTTGCCGGTGCTCCCCCTCGACGGCGGCCACGTCGTTGCCAATCTCGTGGGCCAACTCGCCCCACGCCTCCGCCCCACGCTGCCGTACCTCATCGGCATCGCAGTCGCCGTGGCCGGCCTGCTGGTGGCCTGGAACGGCGGCTACGTCGTCGGCATCGCGTTCGCGGGTGCCCTCGCGCTGATCAATCTCCGATGGCTCTCCGACCATCGTCGCGAAGCCCGGACCGAACGTGCCGACGACGAGGCCCGCGTCGCGCTCGAACGCGCTGCCATCGATGCCATCGGGGCAGAGCGCGACCTCTGGGCGGCGTTCGCTTCGCCCGTGTCGCCACCGGTCGCGATCGAGGTGAACTCCACGCTTGCGTGGACCGCCGCCTGGCGCATGGCCCCCGGAGACCAGGAGACGCTCGCGATGCTCTGTCACCGCCTCGCCGGTCGCTCCGACACCGCGTTTCTGGCGGCGGTCGAAGCCACCGCACGCGGAGCGGTCGTCGATGCTTCCGCCCTGACCGCCCGCGGGTTCGGGGTCGAGTCCACCCCACCTCCGCCGTGGCTGGTCGCTCGTCTCCTGCCCGATCGCGCTGCCGTCGAGCAGACCGCCAACGCCATTGATCGGCTCACCCTCGGCGAGCGGCATCAGGGCCTCAGCCGCCTCGTCGATGCGTTGGAGTACAGCGGTCGGGTCGGAGAGGCTGCCGCCGTTCGGGCTCGGATGGCTCGCCCGGTGGCGTCCGGCAGCTTCGACTGGGCGACCCCCACCGCCGTGGCGACCACCCTCAGCGGAGCACCGTTGCGATAAGGGCGAAGTGGCACGCTCCCGCCGCGAGGGTGCATGCGTGCCACACCTCGTGGTACCCAAAGCTCATCGGCCGGGGGTTCGGTCGCTGACGCCCGAGCACCAGGGCGCCGAGGGTGTAGATGAGCCCTCCGAAACCCAACAGGAGGCCCCGGAACAGGCCCAGGTTGTCGAGGAGTTTCGGCAGGGTGATCACCGCAGCCCATCCCAACACCATGTAGAGCCACGACCCGCTCGCTCCCCCCTGAGCGGTGACGCGGATCATCTTCATGATGACGCCCGCGAGCGCCGTCACCCACGCCGCCACGAGCATCGGGATCCCCCACGCCCGGGGCAACACCAGGACACAGATCGGGGTGTAGGTCCCGGCGATCAGGCAGAAGATCATCGAGTGATCGAGGCGGCGGAGCCACTTGACCATTCGCTCGCTGTGTGCGAGCCGATGGTAGGAGGCCGACGCCCCGAACTGGCCCGCGAGGGTTGCCCAATACACCGCGACCGCCACTCGGGCCGCCGTGGTCTCCGCGGCCGCCAACAGGAAGTAGCCCGCCGGCAAGGTAACGAAGAACGCGATCTGGTGGAGTCGGCCCCGCCACGCGGGGCGAGGTCCGTACACGTCGTCGATCGCAACCGACATCGACACGTTGCCGTCCATCACGGCCTCCCTCTGCCGCTCGGCCATCCCCCAGTTGCTCCCCGCCCGGGCACCAACAGTCGTAGCAAGGTCGAGCCGCTTCGCCAAGAGGGAATATCACCCCGGCCGCGTCGGCGATGTCGGTGCGCGGCGCGGAACCCGCTCCGAGGTCCGCGCCGCGCACCCGCTCAGGACATCATCTGCGCCCGAACCGTGTCCTCACCCTTGAGCCGCGAGGATGCCGTCTCCTTGGTCATCCCCTCCGGAGTCGGATGACTCGACGACGGCGGCAGCGGCGGGTACATCGCCTGATCGAAGTCGACACCCTCGGCGTAGAACTGCGACGCCCACTTGCGGAACTGCATGTACGGACCGTCGGTGTCGGCCAGCGCCGGGCGCACGATGTAGCCCTTGTTCTTCCAGATCGGCAGGTCTTCGGTGATCTGCTGGCTGATCTCCGCGACGAAGGCGTCACCGACGCTGGTCGTCGTCGCATCGTCACCGAGCCGCTTGACCCGGAAGCTGAACCGTTGCTCGCAGGTGTTCGCCGTCACCGGCGTGTTGTTGCCGAGCAGGATCGTGTCGACGATGCCGCTGAAGCGGATCACGCTGAAACCGGGGCCGTACTGGTCGATATCGATGTTGCCTTCGACGACGCCCTGGGGGGTCACGAACTTCTGCACCGTGCGCACGCGCTGCATGTGGCCGTCTGCCTCGTAGGACTTGGCCTCTGCGACATCGTCGGTGTTGTGCAGGAACCGGAAGTGGGCGATGTCGACGGAGTTCTCGGCGACCTCCTGCCAGGCGGCAGGGATCTCGACGAGACGGGTTGTGGTGTCGGACCACTCACCGCTGTCGGAGAACTCGGCCAGCTCGGGGATCTCCCACATCGGCTCCTCGTCGAAGGGGTGGTACCACGCCATCAACACGCCGTTGCGTTCGACGAGCGGGTACGTCCGCAGCTTCGCTGACGCGTTGGTGCGGTTGCTGTAGGGGATCTCGCTGTTGTTCCCACACGGGTCGAACTTCCAGCCGTGGAAGGGACACATGATCTGGCAGTTCTCGACGTGGCCGCCATGACCGAGGTGACCGCCGAGATGCGGGCAGATGGCGTCCTGGAGGTGGTAGGTGGAGTCCTCGTCGCGCCACAGCACCAGGTCGCGCTCGAAGAAGTACAGCGGGAGCACACCGCCGATCTCGAGTTCGTCCGGCCAGCCAACCTGGAACCAGCCGTACGGGACGGGGAACGGGGTACGCGCCATTGCGGCCTCCTTGTCAGGAACTAGAACACGTTCTACTTTAGAGGAGAACTAGAACATGTTCTAGTTTTCATCCGACTTTCGCGAAACGAGCGCCACGATGGTTGAGATTCCCAAGATCGTCTCGGTAGACGATCACGTCATCGAACCCCCTCACCTCTGGGACGAGTGGATCAATCCGAAGTTCCGTGATCGGGCACCACGAGTCGAGCGCATTCCCTGTGCGCACATGGGATACCGAGGTGGAGTGTTCAGCTACGAAACGGGCGACGACGGCGATCCGTGCGACTGGTGGCGCTTCGAGGACCTCCTCATCCCGCGTACCCGCGTCGAGTCCGCGGTCGGGTGCGACCGAGCCGACGTCACGGTGACGCCCATCACCTACGACGACATGCTCCCTGGTTGCTACGACCCCGCCGCGCGGATCGCGGACATGGACGCCGGCCACATCGAGGCACAGCTCTGCTACCCCTCGAGCTTCCCCCGCTTCTGCGGCCAGACCTTCTCTGAGGCCAAGGACAAGGACCTCGGTCTCGCGTGCATCGAGGCCTACAACAACTGGATGGTCGACGAGTGGTGTGGTGACTCGGGCGGCCGCCTCCTGCCGATGATGATCGTGCCCCTGTGGGACCCGGAGCTGGCGGCGTCGGAAGTCCGACGCAACGTCGCACGCGGCGTTCGAGCCGTCACGTTCTCGGAGATCCCCGCCTACCTCGGTTTGCCGTCGATCCACACCGGGTTCTGGGACCCGTTCTTCGCGGCGTGCAACGACTCCGGCGTCTCGGTCCACATGCACATCGGTTCGTCGTCGAAGATGCCCTCGACCTCACCCGACGCGCCGCCGCTCGTGGCATCGGCGCTGACCTTCGGCAACGCCATGTCGTCGATGGTCGACTTCCTGCTGTCCGGGGTGCTGGTGCGATTCCCGAAGTTGCAGTTGGCGTATGCCGAGGGCCAGATCGGCTGGATCCCCTACATCCTCGAGCGCACCGATCACGTGTGGGAGCAGAACCGCGCCTGGGGCGATGTCGGCTCGAGCGTGCCGGAGCCACCGAGCACCTACTACCACCGCAACATCTACGGCTGCTTCTTCGAGGACAACCACGGCCTCAGCGGTGACGCGCTCGTCAAGATCAACCCCGACCGGGTCCTCTACGAGACCGACTACCCGCACTCCGACAGCACCTGGCCCGACGTCGAGGCGAACGCTCGTCGACTGATGGGACACCTCGATCAGGAGACGGTGAACAAGCTCTGCCGCGGCAACGCGATCAAGCTGCTCGGCCTCGACCTCGCCGCCTGACGGCCGGCCCCTCCCCCGAAAAACCGCCTGACGGCCTGAACCTCCCCCGGAACTTTGGGTCCTCCGTCCCGAATTCGGGACGCTCGACCCAAAGTTCGGGATGGCGGGAGGTCGGGATGGCGGGAGGTCGGGAGGGAGGGAGCTCGGGATGAGGGGGTCGGGTCAGAGCACTTTGGAGAGCGAGCCGATCGGCATCTGAAGCTCGCCCAGCATCGCCAAGTCCTCCTCCGGCGAGCGGCCGAGGGTCGTCAGGTAGTTCCCGACAATCAGCGCGTTGATTCCAGCGGTCATCCCCGCTGCCTGCAGGTCGCCGAGGGTCACCTCACGCCCGCCCGCGAAACGGAGAATCACGTCCGGCAGACCGAGCCGGAACATCGCGATCCACTTCAGCGCCTCCTCCGCGGGCGTGATCCGGCGGATCTGCAACGGCGTGCCCGGGCGCGGGTTGAGAAAGTTGATCGGGACCTCCGCCGGGTTGAGTTCGCGGAGTTGGCCGATCAGCTCGAGACGTTGCTCGTCGGTCTCACCCATGCCGAGCAGCACACCGCAACACAGTTCCATGCCGTGGCGGTTGACCAGCTCGCAGGTGTCCCAACGCTCGTCCCAGGTGTGGGTCGTCACCACCTCCGGGAAGAAGCTGCGCGCGGTCTCCAGGTTGTGGTTGTAGCGATGCACACCACCCTCGGCGAGCCGCCGGGCCTGCTCGTCGGTAAGGATCCCGGCCGACACCGCCAGTTGCAGACCCGTCTCGTCACGGATCAGCGGGACCAGCTCGAGGATGCGACGCATCGTCTTCTCGTCGGGCCCACGCACGGCGACGACGATGCAGAACTCCGTCGCCCCGAGCGCGGCGGTCTCGCGGGCCGCCTGGAGCACCTCGTCGGTGTCGAGGAACGGCGTCGCAAGCACCGGCGTATCGAACTGGGCCGACTGCGAACAGAAGTTGCAGTCCTCCGGACATCCCCCCGTCTTCGCCGAGATGATCCCCTCGATCTCGACGATGTCCCCGCACCATTCCAGGCGGACCTGGTGTGCGAGTTCCACGAGGGCCCCCAGCGCGGCCGACGGGAGGGCGGCGAGATCCGCGAGATCGGACTCGCTCAAGCGACGGCGTTCGCCGAGCAGTGCCTCACGCGCGGCGTCAATGATCAGGAAATCACTCATGGCCTCAGGGAATGGTCGGGGGTTCGGACGACTCGCGACGGCGGCGTTACGGTGATCGAACGCCGCGGCCCACGCGGCGTCGAGCGTACCGGGAGGCTCCGTTGGACAACGAGGCGAACGCCGCCGAGTGGGTTCGCCGCGACGAGGCGGTGATCTGGCACGGCTTCACGCAGATGTCCACGTTCGGGACCAACGCGCCGATCATCGTGGAGCGCGCCGAGGGTCGGGAACTGATTGACGTCGACGGCCGCCGTTACCTCGACGCCGTGTCCTCCATCTGGATGATGACCCTCGGACATCGGGTCCCCGAACTCGACGACGCGGTCCGCGACCAGCTCGACCGGATCGCACACTCCACCATGCTCGGCCATGGCAACGTCGCCACCATCGAGTTCGCCGAGGCACTGGCCCCGAGACTCCCCGTCGACGACGCCCACCTGTTGTTCGCCTCCGACGGCGCCGCGGCCGTCGAGCAGGCGCTCAAGATCGCCTTCCAGTTCTGGGTCAACCAGGGCGTCACCGACCGCACCACGTTCCTCGCCTTCGGCGGCGCCTACCACGGCGACACGGTTGGATCGATCTCGCTCGGGGCGGGGGGATTCGGTACCGACCTGTTCGATCCGTTGCGCTTCGAGGTGCTGCGAGCGCCCGGCTTCGACGATCCGGCCTGCGTCGAGGTGGCGTGCAAGCTCATCGCCGCCCACCACGAACGACTCGCTGCCGTGATCGTCGAGCCACTCGTGCAGGGCGCCGCGGGAATCCACGTCCGCCCCGCCCACGAGTTCGCTGCGCTCGAAGCCGCATGTCGCGCACACGACGTCCTGTTGATCTGTGACGAGGTGGCGGTCGGATTCGGACGCACCGGGACGCTCTTCGCCTCGGACCGCTGCGGCATCCGTCCCGACCTGATGACCGTCGGCAAGGGGATCACCGGGGGATACCTGCCGATGTCCGCGACTGCGGCGAGCCGACGGGTCTTCGACGCGTTCCTCGGTGCCGACCTCGGCCCCGCGACGCTGTACCACGGCCATTCCTACGCCGGGAACGCGCTCGCGGCGGCCGTCGCGAGACGCCACCTCCAACTCCTCGACGAGTGGAATGTCCTCGCGAACGTCGAGGCCCGCGCCGCCGAACTCGACCGGGCGCTCGGTGATGCGGTGGCCCCGTTGCCGCAGGTCCGCGAGGTCCGCCAGCAGGGCCTGATGGTCGGTGTCGAACTCGATCCCCCACGCGAGGGAATGCGATGGGGCCGCAAGGTGAGCGCCGCGTGCGTCGAACAGGGGGTGCTGATCCGCCCCCTCGGCGACGTCGTGGTCGCCGTCCCGATGCTGACCACCACGCCCGACGACGTTGAACGCATCGTGGGCACCATCGCGGGTGCGATCACACTGGCCGCCCGATGACCCGGGCCGACGGCGCCGATTCGTGGGACGCACTGATCGAGCAACGCCTCGAGACAATCCGTAGCCAGGGCCGCTGGCGCCAGATCCGCACTCTCGAGTCGGCCGCGCCCCGCACGACCATCACCTCCTCGGGCCGCGAAGTCGTCTCGTTCGCCGGGAACGACTATCTCGGCTTGACCCACCATCCGGCAGTGCTGGCGGCCGCGCACCGAGCGATCGACGCCTACGGCACCGGGTCCGGAGCCGCTCGGCTCATCGTCGGCGGCCGGCCCGTGCACGACGATCTCGAAGCGGCGCTCGCCCGTTGGAAGGAACGCGAAGCCGCACTGATCTTCAGCACCGGGTACCAGGCAAACGTCGGACTCATCGGCGCCCTTGCCACCAGCGCGCCCGACCTCGTCGTCCATTCCGACGAACTGAACCACGCCTCGATCATCGACGGGATCCGCCTGAGCCGAGCGGAGACGTCGGTGTATCCCCACCTCGATCTTGGGGCGCTCGAGGCGTCACTCATTGCACACGCCGGCCGGCCGCAGTTGGTGGTGAGCGACGACGTGTTCTCGATGGACGGCGACGCGGTCGACGCCGCCGCGCTCGACACGCTGTGTCGCGCTCACGGTGCGTTGCTGGTGCTCGACGTCGCGCATTCGGTCCTGCGGACCGCCCCGCCACCGACTGCCGTGGTCGTCGGCACCCTCTCCAAAGCCCTCGGCGCCCTCGGGGGGTTCGTCGCCGGACCGCGCCGCGTGATCGACCTCTGCCGCAACACCGCCCGCTCCTTCATCTTCACCACGGCACCCACGCCTGCCGACGCCGCGGCCGCACTCGAAGCGCTCAGCGTGGTGCAGTCGGCAGAAGGTGAGGAGCGCATCGCCACACTGCGTCACCACGTCGAACTCCTCGCTCCGAACCACGGTTCACCCATCGTGCCGATCGAACTGGGTTCGGAGGAGCGTGCGGTCGCCGCGTCGGAGGAGCTCCTCGAGGAGGGATTCCTCGTTCCCGCGATCCGGCCGCCGACCGTTGCGCCGGGGAGTTGCCGCCTCCGGATCGCCCTGTCCGCCGCGCACGATGCCGGAGATGTGACCCGCCTGCGGGATACCCTCCACCGGCGCGGCCTCCGTCCTTGAGAGGAGCGACAACGCATGGCTCGATCCAGTCGCCCGCACCGTCTCATCGTGATCGCCGGCACCGACACCGATGTCGGCAAGACCTGGGTTGCCGCGCGCCTCGCCGAAGGGCTCCGGGCGCGCAACGTCACCGTGTCGGCGCGAAAACCAGCGCAGTCCTTCGACCAGGAAGACGCACTCACCGACGCCGACGTGCTCGCTGCGGCAACCGGAGAGCCCGTCGATGACGTCTGTCCGCCACACCGCTGGTACCCGACGCCGATGGCGCCGCCGATGGCCGCTGATGCGCTCGGCCGCGAGCCGATCTTCCTCGGCGAGCTGCTCGCCGAAGTTCGCGACGGCTGGCCCGGACGAGCACCGGATGTCGGCCTCGTCGAGTTGGCCGGCGGGATCCGATCACCGCTCGGACACGACGGTGACGGCCTCGACCTCATCCTCGGCCTGGCACCCGATCTCGTGGTGCTGGTCGCGGACGCCGGCCTCGGAACCCTCAACGCGGTGCGACAGGCGACCGAACAGCTCCTCGATCACCCCACCGTGGTCGTGCTCAATCGGTTCGATCACGACACCGAGCTGCATCGACGCAACCTTCAGTGGCTCGTCGAGCGGGAAGCACTCGACCCGCTCGTCGACATCGACTCGCTCGTCGGCAGCGTGCTCGACCAGATGCCGACCTATTGCACCGGCTGCGGACGGCCGGCCGGGGACTGCCCAGGTGGTTGCAGTCCTGAACTCGACCCACCGAGGTACTGCCCCCGATGCAGCCGCCGCCTCGCGGTCACCATCGTGCCGACCGGGGTGCAGGCGCGATGCCGGGACCACGGCCCGATCGAGGACTGGGCCTGAGCGAGCGTCCACGAGCGGCGCAGAACAATGGTTGTGCCAACCCTGGCCGGCGATCCGCGCTCGGGGGTCTACCGTGAGCACCCATGTCCGCAGTCCTGACCGAACGCGACGGCCACACGCTGATCGTCACCCTGAACCGACCGGAGCGCCAGAACGCGATCAACGGCGAGATGCTCGTACGCCTCTACGACGCGTGCGTACTCGCGGATGAGGACCCCGACATCCGGTGCCTCGTGATCACCGGCGCTGGGGGCAACTTCTGTTCCGGGGCAGACCTCAAGGAGATGGCCGGCGGCCATCAACTCGAACCGTTTCCCGACGGCCTCGACGTCGCGGCACGCCTCGCTGCCGACGCCGATTTGCCGTGGAAGGCGTTGTGGCGGACGTGGCGGCCGGGCGTGCCCATCATCCTCGCCGCCGAAGGCACCGCGATCGCCGGTGGAACCGAACTGCTCGGCGCCACCGAGATCCGGGTTGCCGGTCGGAGCGCCAAGTTCGGGATCTCCGAGGTTCGATGGTCGCTCTACCCCATGGGCGGCTCCGCGGTGCGAATCCCCCGCCAGATCCCCTACACCGTGGCGTGTGAGTTGCTGCTGACCGGCGAGCACATCTCGGCGGACCGGGCCCTCGAGTTGGGACTCATCGGCCATGTCGTCGACGACGGCCAGGCGCTCGCAAAGGCGAAGGAGATCGCGGCGGCGATCTGCTCCAACGGGCCGCTCGCCGTCAAGGCACTCCTCAAGACCCTCCGCGAAACCAACGGCATGGAGGAGCAGGAAGCGCTCACCTACGAGTTCACCTACGGCTGGGACGTCTTCGCCTCGGAGGACGCGAAGGAAGGGCCGCGGGCCTTCAAGGAAAAGCGCGTTCCGAACTTCCAAGGCCGCTGAACGGATGGACCTCGGGCGGTCGCCGCTGTTTCGGATCGACCGCTACCGCCTCGCATCACGGCACACGCCAGCCGAACTCGTTGCCCGCGCGCATGACGCTGCGATGGACGACCACCGATGGCGAGTCGCCGAGCCCGGCCGCTCGTCGCCCCCGCCTCCCGGTCCCACTCGGATCGTGCTGCGCCCGCGACGGATTCGGGGCCAGGGTGAGCCGTTGCTCGTCGCCGAGTGTCGTCCGGTGGCGACACGGACCGACCTCCTCGTCGAGATCCGCCTGTCGCGTCCCGCCACGGTGACCTTCGCGTTCTGGTCCGTCGCGGCAGCCATGGTCGGCATCGCATCGATTCTGTCGACGACATCGAGTGGCAACCCGATGATGCTGGTCGGCCTGATCATCCCGCTCGGCGGGGTCGCAGTTGTGCTCACCACCGCACGACACGCCGAACGTGACCGTGAGACCCTGCGCGGCGTGTTCGCCGAGATTTGTTCGGAGCCGGTCTCCCGGTGGGGTGCAGGCACGCGCGGGCGGGCGATCGACAAGGATGGGGAACCATGAAGCTCGGACTGATCTGGGGCTACTGGGGGGCACTCCCTCCCGCGAACCTTGTCGAGACCACCAAGCTCGCCGAGGACCTCGGGTTCGACTCGGTCTGGAGCGCCGAGTCATGGGGTTCCGACGCGTTCAGTCCGCTCGCGTATCTCGCCGCGCACACGAGCCGGATCAAGCTGGGAACATCCGTGGTGCAGTTGGCGGGACGCACGCCGACCGCCACTGCGATGCACGCGATCACGCTCGATCATCTCTCAGGCGGGCGGCTGATTCTCGGTCTCGGCGTCTCCGGCCCCCAGGTAGTCGAAGGCTGGTACGGAAGGCCGTATCGCAAGCCCCTCGCACGCACCCGCGAGTACGTCGAGATCATCCGTCGCGTGATCGCCCGCGAGGAGCCCCTGGAGTTCCACGGGGAGTTCCACGACCATCCCTACCGCGGGCCGGACTCGATGGGTCTCGGCAAGCCGCTCCGGTCGATCACCCATCCACTCCGACGCGAGATCCCGATCTACCTCGGCGCCGAGGGCCCCAAAAACGTGACGATGGCCGCGGAGATTGCCGACGGCTGGATTCCGTTGTACTACTCGCCATTCCGCCAGGAGGTCTACAGCGACTACCTCGCCGGCGCGAAGGACGACTTCGAGATTCCCGCCATGTGCAACCTCACGATCACCGACGACATCGAAGCCGGTCTCTACCCGGTCAAGGCCGCGCTGGGCTTCTACATCGGCGGCATGGGAGCGAAGGGCAAGAACTTCCACACCGACCTGATGGCACGCATGGGCTTCGAAGAGGAGGCGTACCGGATCCAGGACCTCTTCTTCGAAGGTCGCCGCGATGAAGCAATCGCGATGGTCCCCGATCAGTTCGCGGATGAGATCTCGCTTGTCGGCCCACCCGGCAGGATCCGTGAACGGCTCGAGGCATGGCGTTCGAGCCCGGTGACCACCTTGACGATGTACCCCTCGAGCCCGGAACAGATGCGCCTCGCCGCCGAGTTGGTGCTCGGGAGCTGATCCGGTGCGTCGGCAGCTCACTGCGCTCGGTGGCCTCTTGCTCGCCGCGATGCTCGGCGTCGGTTGCTCATCCGGCGAGGCGCCTGCCGCCGTTGAGGGTGCCTCGATCGAACGCACCACCACGTCGTCGGCACCGTCAGCGTCGACGACCGAGGGGACCGTCGAGCTGCTCCCGCCGAGCCACATCACCCGAGATGAGATCGAGGCGACAGCGGCCGATTGGGAGGGCCAGCAGTACGACTTCGGCATCATTCGCCGCGTGTCACAGACCGACGGCCGGTGGCGGCTCACCTTTGACCGCGAACAGATCCGCGACGCCCACGGCGTCCGCGATGGACCGACCTTGGCGATGGAGCCCGTCCTCATCGGTGACCCGCCCGGGGTGCGGATCGTCAACACGAGCCCGAAGCTGCGGACATTCGCCGTCCGTCCCGAGGTCGAGATCCTCCGCCTCGCACCGTCGTGGACCTGCGAGAACAATCTGGCGAGTTGGGTCCCACTCAGCATCGATCAGCTCGCCGCGACGCCCGACCTCGGCGGTGGCCAGGATGCCTTGACCTTCGACAGCGCCGGCCAAGTCGTCCGCATCCGCCTCTCCCGCGGCTGCTGAGCCCGTCTCTGCGGCTGGGATTCGCTCCTAAGCTCCACCCATGACAACACCGGACCGGGTGATCACGATCGGCGCGTGGTGTCTGGAGAACGGCCATCGCGCGCTCCTGAAGCTCACCGGCGGGCGCTTCCCCAAGCGAATTCTGGGGATGACGCCCCTCGAGTTGCACACGACGGGTCGACGCAGCGGCCAGCGCCGATCGACCATGCTGACCGCGCCGATCTGTGAACCGGACCGGGTCGTGTTGATCGCCTCGAAGGGCGGCCACACCAACCACCCCGACTGGTACCGCAACCTCGTTGCGAACCCGTCGATCGAACTCACGATCAACCACGTCACCAAACCGTTCACGGCACGAACAGCGACACCCGCCGAGAAGTCCGAACTGTGGCCGCGTGTGGTGGCGGCGTATCGGGGTTACGAGGGCTACCAACGCAACACCGAGCGCGACATTCCCGTGGTGATCTGCACCCCCGCCACCTCAGCGTGAGCTGTCACATTTCACCCACCTGCTTCGTCTAGTGGGCGTGGGGTCAGACGGGCCCCGAACGGAGGCACGGCGATGGCGAACCACGACTACGACGTAGTGGTGATCGGCGGCGGGCTGGCCGGGCTGACGGCGGCCGCCTACGCATCGAGGGGCGCAGCATCGGTGTTGGTGACCGACGCGCGGACCGAGGTCGGCGGCCGGGCGCGGACCGAACGCTGCGACGGTTTCTCGTTCAACCAAGGTCCCCATGCGCTGTACCGGGGTGGAGCCGGCTGGCCGATCTTGCACGACCTTGGGGTCAAGCCGGCCGGCCGCACACCGGGCATTCGCCGCGCTGCGGGTGTCCGAGACGGAACTCTTGTGACGTTGCGGCAGGTCGCGGGGCCCTCGGTGGTGCGCGACGTGCTGCGGATGCTCGGGCGTCGCGGCGCCCGCGCTGCTGGCGGCCGAACCACGGCGCAGTGGCTGGACGAGTGCCCAAGCCTCGAAGCCCGCCAGGCGCTCGCCACGTTGGTGAGGGTGTCGAGCTACATCGGGGACTTCGACCGCACCGATGCCACCGCCAACCTCGCTCAGTTACGCAGGGCGATGCGCGGCGTCGCGTACCTCCACGGCGGCTGGCAGCAGCTCGTCGACGCCCTCGCTGCGGTGATCGACCGTAGGGGCGTGGAACTCCGGCGCGGAGCAAAGGCGGCCGCGATCGAAGCGGACCGCTCCGGCGCGCGGGTGGTCCTCGGCGACGAGTCCGTGACGGCGTCAGCGGTCGTGATCGCATCAGGCGGCCCGCGCCAGGCGGCGACACTCGTCGGCGACACCAGCGACACGCTGTCGAGTTGGGCGGAGGAATCGGTGCCGGTGGTGGCGGCGTCGCTCGACATCGCCCTGCGCCGACTCCCCGCCCGTCACACCGGCCCAGTGCTCGGACTCGACGAACCGACCTATCTGATTCCCCACACCCCCACCGCGCGACTCGGTCCTGAGGGCGCCGCTCTGGTCCACGCGATGCGCTACTCGGTGGACCGCGAACCAGGCCAGAACCACCGTGCCGGGTTGGAATCGCTGATGGACCTCGCGCACCCAACGTGGCGGGACGAGGTGGTGGAGGTTCGCTTCGGCCGGCATCTCGTGGTCGCCCACGACCGCCCTCGACCCAACGTCGAGCCACTCGATCGACCATCGGTCCGGCTCCCCGAACTGCCCAACGTGTTCGTCGCGGGCGACTGGATCACCACGCACGGTCTGTTGGCGGACGCCGCCCTCGCATCGGGCCGCGACGCCGGCCTTCTGGCCGCGACGGCGGCGTCTGCGGTCACCGCCGCGGCTGCTCCGCGGGTGACGTTGTGAACACCACGAGCGCAGCGTCGAGTGACGCTTCGCATTCGGCAGAGTTCGAACGACACCGCGACCGGCTCTTCGGACTGGCGTACCGAATGACCGGCAGCGTCGCGGACGCCGAGGACGTGCTCCAGGAGGCGTGGCTGCGCTGGCAGCGGGTGAACACCCTCGAGGTCGACCACCCCGAGGCGTTCCTGGTGAGGGTGGTCACCCGCCTCGCCATCGACCGCGGCCGTTCCGCACAGATCCGCCGCGAGCGTTACGTCGGGCCGTGGCTACCCGAGCCCGTCGTCGAGGGCCCCCTCATCGGCGACCCGGAGTCCGCTGCCGAGACGGCGGACTCGCTGACGTTCGCCTTCCTCGTGCTGCTCGATCGCCTGTCGCCGCTCGAACGTGCCGTGTTTCTCCTCCGAGAGGTGTTCGCGTTCCCCTACGAGGAGATCGCTGCCTCCACCGGGCGCAGCACCGACGCGTGTCGTCAGATGATCAGACGGACGCGGCGCAAGCTCGACACCGAACGGGTCGAGCTGAGACGGCCGAGCGCGGAACACGAGGTGGAGGCGATCTCGCGGATGGTCGCCGCCGTCTTGGGCGGCGACATCGTCGGCCTGATGGACCTGCTCTCCCCCGACGTCGTGCTGCTCGCCGACGGCGGACCGCAGCGTCACGCGGCCCGTCGTCCCGTCACCGGAGCGGAGAAGGTCGCACGCCTCTGCGTCAACCTCGGCAAGCGACTGGACCCCGAGACACAGCCCGAGTTCGTGCGCGTGAACGGGACGCCCGGCATCGTGATGCGCGTCGGTGCGAGCATCAGCGACGTGCTCCTGGTGGAGTTCGCACCCGACGGGCGCGTCCTCCGCATCTTCAACCAGCGCAATCCGCAGAAGCTGGTACATCTCGAGCACCGCTGAGCGGCCTGGGCACGGGGGTGTCGGTAGGCGCTCGTAGGCTCGGCGACATGCCACGTCGGAGTAGCCGCAGCCAAGCCGATCTCTTCACCGCACCCAACCAGTTCGCTCGCGAGATCATCGACGTCCCCGTTTCCACCGAGATGAGCGAGTCGTTCCTGGCCTACTCGCTCTCGGTGATCACCGCCCGCGCGATCCCCGACGTGCGAGACGGCCTCAAGCCGGTGCAGCGTCGAATCCTCTATTCGATGGCCGGCATGGGGCTGCGACCCGACCGTCCCCACCGCAAGTGCGCCGGGGTCGTCGGCGACACGATGGGCAAGTACCACCCGCACGGCGACGGGGCCATCTACGACGCGCTGGTACGGATGGGCCAGGACTTCTCCCGGCAGATCACCCTCGTCGACCCGCACGGGAACTTCGGAACGCTCGATGACGGGCCCGCCGCCTACCGGTACACCGAGTGTCGTCTCACCGAGGCCGCCACCGAACTGCTCGCCGAGATCGACGAAGACACCGTCGAGTTCCGGCCGACCTTCGACGGCGAACGCGAAGAGCCCGTGTATCTGCCCGGCCGTCTGCCGAACCTGCTGGTCAACGGCACCTCGGGGATCGCGGTCGGCATGGCGACGAACATGCCGTGTCACAACCTCGCCGAGGTCGCCGCTGCGATCCGCCTCGTCATGACGAAACGCCGGCCGAAGCCGACCGTGGCGGAGCTCATGGCGGTCCTGCCCGGGCCCGACTTCCCCTCCGGCGGCACCATCATCGACGACGGCCTCGCGGACGCGTACGAGACGGGCCGTGGATCGTTCCGAATCCGTGGCACGGCCGAGGTGGTCGACCTCACCCGTTCCCGCCAGGGGATCGTCGTCACCGAACTGCCCTACCAGGTGGGCCCCGAGCGGGTCATCGGACGGATTCAGGAGCTGATGAACGACGGCAAGATCGTCGGCATCGACAAGGTGAAGAACCTCTCCGACCGTAAGTCCGGTCTGAACATCACGATCGAGCTGAAGCCGGGGGTGAACGCCCGGGCGATGCTCACCGAGCTGTACCGGCTGACACCGCTCGAGGAGTCCTTCGGGGTCAACAACGTCGTGTTGGTCGATGGCACCCCGAGCACGGTCGGCCTGTGGCAACTCTGCGAGCTCTACATCGACCACCGGCTCGACGTGATCGTGCGACGGTCGAATTTCCGACTCGGCAAGGCGCGTGATCGGCTGCACATTCTCGAGGGTCTGCTGATCGCACTCGACCAGATCGACCTGGTCGTGTCGATCATCCGGAGTTCCCAGGACCCGGGCGAAGCGCGATCACGGCTCGTCGCGGAGCTTTCGCTCAGCGAGATCCAGGCGACCCACATCCTCGATATGCAGCTGCGCCGGCTCACCGCGCTCGAAAAGCAGAAGCTGCTCGACGAGGCGGCCGAACTCCGCGCCCGGATCGCGGAGCTCGAGGCCCTGTTGGGGTCGGAGCAGCGCCGCAAGACGTTGCTGCTCAAGGAACTCGACGAGATGGTCGAGCGATTCGGATCGGTGCGCCGCAGCAGAATCATCCACGCCGACCAGCTCGACGATGTCTCGTTGGAGGCGATGCTCGAGGATCCGACGGTCCTCGATGAGCCGTGTGTGATTGCGCTGAGCGCCTCGGGACTCGTCGGCCGTGAGCCCGACGACGGCCCCAAACCGGCCGCGTTCGGACGCCACGATGTGCTGGCGTGCCGCGTGGAGACAACCACGCAACGTCGGGTGTTCGCCCTCACGACTCGTGGCCGTGTCCTCCACGCGACGGCCGCCTCGATCAACGAGGTGAGCGGTCGATCACGGGGAATGGCGACGAGCGAGGCGTTCACCACCGAGAAGGGCGAGGCCGTGCTGTCGCTCGTCGGCGAACCACGTCCCCAACCCGCTCACGACGATCTCCTCAGCAACGACGGCCCCGAGGGGTTGCCCGCCGCGATGTTGCTGGTAACGGCGAACGGGGTGATGAAACGCGTCAGCACCGAGGAGATCTCGGGGACGCCGAACGGCCGAACCATCATCAATCTCAAGGCGGGCGACACGGTGGTTGCCGCGTTCCCGGCGCCCGACGGACGCGAGGTGGTGGCGGTCGCCTCGAACGCCCAGGCGTTGCGCATCGAGGCCGCGTCGGTGCCGATCCAGGGGCGCGGCGCTTCGGGGGTGGCAGGGATGAAGCTCGCCGAGGGCGCCGTCGTGGTCGGCGCCGGCGCGGTCGACACCGACGACGACACGATCATCCTGACCATGACCGACCAGCAGACGGCGAAGGTGACCGACGCTGCGGAGATCGCGACGAAAGGTCGCGGCACCGGCGGGATGCGCGTCACGAAGTTCCGTTCCGAAAAGCGCGTCGACTTCGCCTACGTCGGCCCGCAGGCGGGTGTCTCGCTGATCGTCGGCACACCCGACGCGCCGACGAAACCGGACAACAGTCCAGAGCCCCTCACCATCGCGCACACCGGCCGCGATCTGGTCTCCCGGTCGATCCCCCGCCGGATCCTGGCGGTGGGCTTCGGTCGTTGGTGAGTGCGATCGATCCCTTCGACGCGACCTACGGTGGTCGCGATGAGCGACGCCGCGGTACCCACCCCTGAACAACTCAAGCAGCTCGAAGGGTCGAGCGGCTTCATCCGCGCTGTCGGGATGACACTCGCCGAGGTGAGCGGTTCACGGGTGGTGGGTCACATCGATCTCGGCCCGCAGCACCACCAACCGATGGGCATCGTCCACGGTGGGGTCTATTGCGCAGCGATCGAATCGGCCGCGAGCGTGGGCGCGTACGCCGCCGTCATGGGAGACGGACGCGCGGCAGTCGGCGTCCACAACTCGACGAACTTCCTGGCGTCGATGAGTGAAGGGCGTGTCGAGGTAGTGGCGACGCCGATCACCCAGGGTCGCACGCAACAGCTCTGGCAGGTCGACATCACTCGTGTCGAGGACGGACGGCTGATCGCAACCGGGCAGGTCCGGCTGCAGAACATCACGCCGCGCTGATCAGGTGTTGCGCGGCAGATCTTTGAACGGCGTGGTCCGATCGTTACCCGGCTCCTTGGGGAGCCCGAGCACCCGCTCGCCAATGATGTTCTTCTGAATCTCGTCGGTACCGCCGTAGATCGACGGGGCGGGCGAGAACAACGCCAGTTCCGTGACCATCGGCGCGAACGGGTTGCCGATTGCGTCGGTGAGCGCTCCGCGTTGCGCGTCGTCATAGGCATGCAGCGTTCCCTGCGCACCGAGAATGCGCAGCCCCAGGTCGCGTGACATCCGCACGATTCGGCTCATCGACAGCTTCGCCGTGTTCGCCGCCGGCCCCAGCGCCTTGCCCGCCTCCTTCTCCGCCTTCAGGCGCAGATTGGTGAATCGCGCGATCTCATTGAGGGTGTGCAGTCGCATCAGGTCCTGGCGGATCGCCGGGTCGGCGATCTTCCCGTTTCCCTGAGCCAGGCCGATCAGCAGTTGCTCTGCGGCACCGAACATCGCGCCCGGCCCCCCACCACCCCCGCTGCGCTTCTTCTTTCCGCCGCCGGAGGTCACGAACTCGCCGGCGCGGCGCTCGAGGTGGCCCATCACCGTCCCGGGGATGGCAGCAGACGCCGCAGCGTGACCGCCGCCGGCGCCGAGGCCGGAGCGTTCATTGGCGAGCGTGGTGTTGGTCACCGTCCACCCTTGGTTGAGATCGCCGATCATCGCGTCGACCGACACCCGCGCCTCACTGAGGAACACCTCGTTGAACAGCGCGCGCCCGGTCATTTCACGCAACGGACGCACGTCGACGCCTGGCTGGTGCATGTCGAGTGCGAAGTAGGTGATGCCCTGGTGCTTTGGGAGATCCGAGTCGGTCCGGGCGATCAGCATGCCGAGGTCCGCCGCCTGTCCACCCGATGTCCACACCTTCTGTCCGGTGACGATGAACTCGTCGCCGTCTCGGATCGCCCGGCACTGCAAGCCGGCCAGATCGGACCCGGCGCCCGGCTCGGAGAAGAGCTGGCACCATCCGCGCTGTCCCGTGACGATGTCGCGGAGGTAACGACGCTTCTGCTCGTCGGTCCCGTGGGTGACGATGGTCGGCCCCGCCAGCAGCAGCCCCAGCCCTCCCGGGGCGCCCAGCGCGCCGAACGAGGCGATCGTCTGTTGTGCGCGCACCGTGTCGTCACGCGACAAGCCCTTGCCGAACCACTCCACCGGCCAACCCGGAGCAGCCCAACCGCTGGTTCCGAGCCGCTCCCACCACTCGGCGACGGTGAGGTCCGGGTCCCAGTTCGTCTCGAGGAAATCGGTCAGTTCGTCGACGACTGCGTCGGACATCGTGCGGCCCCCTTCGATACGGCGTGACTTGACCGATCGGTCAAGTTCAATGGCGGAAGATCCTGCCCGATCCGTGGGCCATCGCGCCACCGGCGCCGATGGCGCGCCGATGTCGCAGGCCCGTGGTGTACTTGGTCCCGATGCCCGCCAGCGAGAACCGCACCCAGCGCTACGACGAGAAGTCCATCCAGGTCCTCGAGGGCCTCGACGCCGTACGGAAGCGTCCTGGGATGTACATCGGCGGGACGGGTTCCGACGGTCTCCACCACCTCGTTTGGGAGCTCATCGACAACGCGGTCGACGAGGCGGCCGGGGGGTTCTGCAACCTCATCGAGGTCACGCTCCACAAAGACCGCTCGGTCGAAGTCACCGACAACGGTCGGGGCATTCCCGTCGGCAAGAAAGACGGCAAACGAACGGCGCTCGAGTACGTCTTCACCGAACTGCATGCGGGCGGCAAGTTCGGATCCGGTGCCTACGGTGCCTCCGGCGGCCTCCACGGCGTCGGGGCATCGGTGGTGAACGCGTTGTCGTCCAAGTTGATCGTCGAGGTCGACCGCGACGGCCAGACGCACCGCCTCTCCTTCAGCGATCGTGTGCCGGGAAAGTTCGCGGCGAACGGAAGGTTCTCACCAACCTCAACCCTCGAGATCGTCAAGAAGATCCCACCGAAGCGAACGGGAACCCGCGTCCGGTTCTGGCCCGACTTCGACATCTTCGACCCGGGGGCGACGATCGACTACGACCGCGTCCGCGATCACGTCTCGCAGGTGTGTTTCTTGGTGCCGGGTCTCAAGGTGCGCCTCACCGACAAGCGCGGCGAATCCGTCGGCGCACCAGAGGAGTTCGTCGCGAAAGGCGGGCTGTCCGACTTCGTCGAGTACCTCTCGATCGGCGAGCCCGTCTGCGAGGTCGTCACGATCTACGGAAGCGACACCTTCGTCGAGAAGGTCCCGGTCAACGGCAAGATGACCGACGTCGAGCGCACCTGCACCGTCGACGTGGCACTCCGCTGGGTGAAGGGCTACGACACCACCATCGTCAGCTTCGTCAACACGATTCCCACCACCGACGGCGGCACGCATGTCGCGGGTCTCGAGCGGGCGATGAACAAGGCGGTCAACGACACCCTGCTCGCGGGGGCCAAGAAGCTCGCCAAACTCGCAAAGACGGGCAAGGACCGCGCCGAGAAGGCCGACGTACAGGAAGGTCTCGTCGCCGCCATCAAGGTGACCTTTCCCGAGCCACAGTTCCGAGGGCAGACCAAGGGCGAACTGGGAACGCCCGCGGTGCAGTCGATCGTCTACGACGTGGTGAAGGAGGGCCTCGCAGCATGGTTCTCCGGCGGCGGGCGGAAGACCCACATCAACGCCGTACGAGACAAGCTCACCCAGGCAGTCCTCAACCGCGTCGCAGCCAAGCAGACCCTCGAAGCGAAACGGAAGCTCGCGTCGCTCAGCTCCGGGGGGATGCCCGACAAGCTGGCCGACTGCCGCACCCACGGGCCCGACGCCGAGTTGCTGATCGTCGAGGGCGACTCCGCTGCCGGGCCGGCGAAAGCCGGACGCAACTCCGAGTACATGGCGGTGCTCCCGCTGCGGGGCAAGGTCGTGAACGCCGGAAAGTCCACGCTGAAGCAGGTCATCGAGAACGCCGAGGCGCAGGCGCTGTTCACCGCCATCGGGGCGGGTTCGGGGCGCGACTTCAAACTCGAAGACGCGCGCTACGGCCGGGTCATCATCCTGTGCGACGCCGATGTCGACGGCAGCCACATCCGCTGCCTACTGCTCACGCTCATCTACCACCACATGCGACCCCTGCTTGAACACGGCATGGTCTTCGCCGCGCAGCCACCGCTCTACACGGTCAAGGTCGGCGACGAGATCCACCACGCCTTCAGCGACGCCGACAAAGAGCGCCTCACCGACGAACTCTGCCGGGGCACGAATCGCAAGGCGGAGAACCTCCAGTGGGTGCGTTTCAAGGGCCTCGGCGAGATGGACGTTGAGGAGCTCGCGGTGACCTGTCTCGATCCCGGCACGCGGATCCTTCGGCGCATCACGATGGAGGACGCGATGGCCGCACACCACGCGGCCGATGTGTTCGACACGCTCATGGGTTCCGATGTGGCGCGTCGGCGACAGTTCCTGCTCGACAACTCCGATCTCATCGATCCCGCGGCGCTCGACGTGTGAGTGCCACCTTCGA
>JAKOVA010000038.1 GCA_029782335.1 Actinomycetes bacterium
GGGAAGCCTTGCATGAAGGTACGAGTCCTGGGGTGTAGCGGGGGCATCGGCGCGCGCGCCCGGACCACCTCGTTCCTCGTCGACGACGACGTGCTGCTCGATGCGGGCACCGGGGTCGAGGACCTGTCGGTCGACGAGCTGGCCGCGATCGACCACGTCTTCCTCACGCACTCTCACCTCGACCACATCGCGGCGCTGCCGCTGCTGGTCGACTCGGTCGGCGCGCTGCGGGACAAGCCGATCGTCGTGCACGCGTTGCCCGAGACGATCGCCGCGTTGAAGGCGCACGTGTTCAACTGGGTCATCTGGCCGGACTTCACCGAGATCCCGCACTACGATCGCCCGTGGATGGTGTTCGAGCCGCTGTCGATCGGCAGCGTGGTCGAGGTGGGGGGGCGCTGGGTGCGCAGCCTCGCCGCGAGCCACACCGTGCCGGCGCTCGCGTTTCACGCGTACACCGAGGAGGCCGGACTGGTCTTCTCCGGCGACACCGGGCCGAACGACGAGTTCTGGCGACAGGTGAACGGCGTGCCCAACCTGAAGTACCTGATCATCGAGACCGCGTTCTCGAATCGCGAGCAGGACCTGGCGGTCACTGCGAAACACCTGTTCCCCATCCAGCTGGGCCAGGAACTGGCCAAGCTGCAGCGCGAGCCGCAGATCCTGATCACGCACCTCAAGCCGTCCGACCGCGAGACGATCACGCGCGAGATCGAGGCCTGGGCGGGAAGGTTCGCGCCGCGGGTGCTCGAGCGCGGCGACGTGCTGGAGTTGTAGCGGACGATCGCCGTGCGGCGGGCTTCGACCGTCGTCAGGCGACCCACTTCGACAGGGCGGTGAAGGCGCCCAGCGCGACGACGACGATTCCGCCGAGCCGGATGGTGAGGCGCGGCTCGATCGCCCGAAGCTCGGCACGCAGCATCTGGATGTCGGCACCGATCGTCGTCGTTGCCTCGCGCAGATCGCGGCGCGTGACCAGTTCCGCCGTCTCGTGGGCGTCGCGCATCGCTTGCGACATCGCCTTGGCCTGAGCCTCCGGGACGCCAGCTTCGCGCAGGGTTTCGACGAACTTGAGGGTATCGAAGCCGACTGTGGCCATCCGCCTGACTCCAATGACGCGTGACCAGTCTAGCGCATGGCGTCCCCGGAGTGCCTGCGCGGACTCTGCCGTCCGGCCTATGGACTTCGCATGGCGCCAGGCCCGATGCGAGCCCGGCAGATGCCGCGCCGCGTCGGCTGCGGGGTGACGTTTCACGTCAGCTAATGCCACTGCAGGGCATCGAGTCACGGCGGCCGATGCGGGCAAGCGCGGTCGAGCGCCCGCCGAGCGTGAAGGAAGTCACGCCGGAGCGGCTATCGCGGCCGTTCGTCGGTCGCGCGCGGCCAACGATGGCGGCTGGCACGATGCGTGCGACTCATCTCCCGAGTCGACGAAGTCGGCCCACAACCCCACCATGGAAACGGGAGCTGAAGAGATGAAGATGCGCAAGCAACTGCAGAAGGGTTTCACCCTGATCGAATTGATGATCGTCGTGGCGATCATCGGCATCCTGGCCGCGGTCGCGCTGCCGGCGTATCAGGACTACACGACGCGTGCGAAAGTCAGCGAACTGCTCACGATGGCCGCGCCGGCCAAGCTGGCCGTCGCCGAAACGTCGTCGTCGATGGGCGGCCTCGCCGGGGTAACCGTGGCCAACAGCGGCTACGTGTTTCCCGGCGCCACCAAGTACGTGAGCGGCATCACCATCACCCCCGCGACGGGCGTCGTGACGGTCGCCTCGACGGTGCCGAACGCCGCGGGCAACATCGTCCTCACGCCGACCGACGTCGGTTCGGGGCAGCTGACTTGGGCCTGCACGACGACGATCACGCCGAAGTACGTTCCTTCGGAGTGCCGCGGCACCTGATCAGCAGTGGCCTCGTCGAGCCTCCTTCGTGAGGCTCGAACATGCGGCAGATCGAGAGGGGCGCGAGGTACTACGCCCCTCTTCTGTTTCTTGTGGCGATGAATTCAGCTGCGGATAGACACATGACTGCGAGCCGATCCGGTTACCTGTTCTCCACGTCGCTGCCGGCGCTTGCGCCGGATGTGCTGCACCGCGGTTCGGCCGCGCGTCGCGTCGCGTACCTGCTGATGTTCGTCGCACTCGGGCTCGTGGCGACGTTGCCTCTGGTCGACTGGCTGAACACAACCTGGCACGATCAGCAGCGCGTCGGACAGATGCTCGCAATGGCGCTTTCGGCAGTCGCCGCGACCATCGCTTTCGGGCCGGGACGTCTTCGTCCGCCGCGGCTGCTCGACTCCGGACAGCATCGCCTTGTCGTCCTGGTCATTGGCGCCGCATTCGTCTCGGCGTGTTTCGCGCGCGCGCCGTATTGGGGGTTCGTCGAACTGGCTTTGGGTGTGGGAAGCCTTGGTGTGGCCTGGGTC